>NZ_JADCLG010000003.1:0-116402 GCF_014982425.1 Enterobacter cloacae complex sp. I1M
TCGCATTAATTTGTGGGGAACCCTCTCCCACCGGGAGAGGGGATAAGGACAACATCACATCTCGATCTCTATATCGCCTTTTGCCCGGCAGCAGCAGGGCAAAATTTCCCCTTCACTGATAAAGGCCAGCGGTTCGGTCAGCCAGTCTACCTGGCCTGCGACCAGACGGCAGCGGCAGGAGCCGCAGTAGCCTTCACGACACTGGTACTCGACTTCTACCTGATGCGCTTCAAGCGCCACCAGCAGAGAAGGGTGCTCTTCCTGGCACAACACCTCTGTACCCGAAAGGCTCAGCGTTACGCGGCTCATCAGAGCTGGAAATCGCTCAGGTCGTCGGTGTTGACTTCAGAATCAATCTGACCGACCAGGTAAGAACTCACTTCCACTTCCTGCGGCGCGACCTGCACGTTATCGGACACCAGCCAGGTGTTGATCCACGGGATTGGGTTAGAGCGCGTCTGGAACGGCAGGTCGAGACCGACGGCCTGCATGCGGATGTTGGTGATGTACTCAACGTACTGGCACAGAATGTCTTTGTTCAGGCCAATCATGGAGCCGTCGCGGAACAGGTAGTCTGCCCACTCTTTCTCCTGCTGGGCCGCCAGCACGAACAGGTCGTAGCATTCCTGTTTGCACTCTTCCGCAATTTCCGCCATCTCCGGATCGTCTGCACCGCTGCGCAGCAGGTTCAGCATATGCTGAGTCCCGGTCAGGTGCAGGGCTTCGTCACGGGCAATCAGACGGATAATTTTGGCGTTGCCTTCCATCAGTTTGCGCTCGGCAAACGCGAAGGAGCAGGCGAAGCTCACGTAGAAGCGGATCGCTTCCAGGGCGTTGACGCTCATCAGGCACAGATAGAGCTGTTTTTTCAGGGTCCGCAGGTTTACGGTGACGGTTTTACCGTTCACGTTGTGCGTACCTTCGCCCAGCAGATGCCAGTAGCTGGTCATCTCGATCAGTTCGTCATAGTAGTGCGCAATGCCTTCGGCGCGCTTCTGGATCTGTTCGTTAGTGACGATATCATCAAACACCACCGCCGGATCGTTCACGATGTTGCGGATGATGTGGGTGTAAGAGCGGGAGTGGATCGTCTCGGAGAACGCCCAGGTCTCAACCCAGGTTTCCAGCTCAGGAATCGAGATCAGCGGCAGCAGCGCCACGTTCGGACTACGACCCTGAATGGAGTCCAGCAGCGTCTGGTATTTCAGGTTGCTGAGGAAGATGTGCTTTTCGTGTTCCGGCAGCGCCTGGAAATCGATACGGTCGCGGGAAACGTCAACTTCTTCCGGACGCCAGAAGAAGGAGAGTTGCTTTTCAATCAGCTTTTCGAAGATGTCATATTTTTGCTGATCGTAGCGTGCCACGTTGACCGGCTGGCCGAAGAACATCGGCTCTTTGAGCTGGTCGTTTTTCGTCTGTGAAAAGGTGGTATATGCCATTGCGGTGAGTCCTGTGGTGTTATTTCCCCTCACCCCGGCCCTCTCCCACAGGGAGAGGGGGAAAGAGTTCCCTCTCCCTGTGGGAGAGGGTTAGGGTGAGGGAATTTATTAGATCTTACATGCGCCGCTTTCGCAGCCATCGTCCTGAATTGACGGCGCCAGGTCGTCCTGGGCGTCTTCCGCACCATCACGGGTGTTGTGATAGTACAGCGTTTTCACGCCAAATTTGTAAGCGGTGAGCAGGTCTTTCAGCAGTTGCTGCATCGGAACCTTGCCTGACGGGAAGCGCGTCGGGTCGTAGTTGGTATTGGCAGAGATCGACTGGTCGATAAACTTCTGCATGATACCCACCAGTTGCAGGTAGCCATCGTTGTTTGGCATTTCCCACAGCAGCTCGTAGTTGTTGCCCAGCGTTTCGTAATCCGGTACCACCTGACGCAGCACGCCGTCTTTCGACGCTTTGATGCTGACGTGGCCGCGCGGTGGCTCAATACCGTTGGTGGCGTTGGAGATCTGCGAAGAGGTCTCGGACGGCATCAGGGCAGAGAGCGTGGAGTTACGCAGGCCGTGAGTTTTAATGGACTCGCGCAGGCCTTCCCAGTCGAGGTGCAGCGGCTCGCTGACGATCGCATCCAGGTCTTTTTTGTAGGTGTCGATCGGCAGAATGCCTTTCGCGTAGGTGGTTTCATTGAACCACGGGCACGCGCCTTGTTCTTTCGCCAGCTCGTTGGAGGCTTTCATCAGGTAGTACTGAATGGCTTCGAACGTCTGGTGCGTCAGATTGTTGGCGCTGCCGTCGGAGTAACGCTTGCCGTTTTTCGCCAGCCAGTAGGCGAAGTTGATCACGCCGATACCTAAAGTGCGACGGCCCATTGCGCCGCGTTTTGCCGCCGGGATTGGGTAATCCTGGTAGTCCAGCAGGGCGTCGAGCGCACGAACCGCCAGCACGGCCAGCTCTTCCAGCTCGTCCAGGCTCTTAATCGCACCCAGGTTGAACGCAGAGAGCGTACACAGGGCGATTTCACCGTTTTCATCGTTCACATCGTCCAGCGGTTTGGTCGGCAGGGCGATCTCCAGGCACAGGTTGGACTGGCGCACTGGCGCAACCACCGGATCGAACGGGCTGTGGGTGTTGCAGTGGTCAACGTTCTGGATGTAGATACGGCCGGTAGAGGCACGTTCCTGCATCATCAGGGAGAACAGATCGACCGCCTTCACGCGCTGCTTGCGGATGCTGTCGTCTTTTTCGTATTTGGTGTACAGACGCTCGAATTCGTCCTGATCGGCGAAGAACGCGTCGTACAGACCCGGGACGTCGGATGGGCTGAACAGGGTGATATCTTCACCTTTCAGCAGGCGGGTGTACATCAGCTTGTTGATCTGCACGCCGTAGTCCATGTGACGCACGCGGTTGCCTTCCACGCCGCGGTTGTTCTTCAGAACCAGCAGGCTTTCCACTTCCAGGTGCCACATTGGGTAGAACAGGGTGGCAGCGCCACCGCGCACGCCGCCCTGAGAGCAGGATTTTACTGCCGTCTGGAAGTGCTTGTAGAACGGGATACAGCCGGTGTGGAACGCTTCACCGCCGCGGATCGGGCTGCCCAGCGCACGGATACGACCAGCGTTGATGCCGATACCAGCACGCTGGGAGACGTATTTTACGATGGCGCTGGAGGTCGCGTTGATGGAATCCAGGCTGTCACCACACTCGATCAGTACGCAGGAGCTGAACTGACGGGTAGGGGTACGCACGCCAGACATGATTGGCGTAGGCAGAGAAATCTTGAACGTAGAGACCGCATCGTAGAAACGCTTCACGTAGTCCAGACGGGTTTCACGTGGATAATTAGAGAACAGGCAGGCGGCCACCAGAATATAGAGGAACTGGGCGCTCTCGTAGATTTCGCCCGTCACACGGTTCTGAACCAGGTATTTGCCTTCGAGCTGCTTCACCGCCGCGTAGGAGAAGTTCATGTCGCGCCAGTGATCGATAAACCCGTTCATCTGCTCGAACTCTTCTTCCGTATAGTCTTCCAGCAGATGCGTGTCGTATTTGCCCAGCTCAACCATTTTCACTACGTGATCGTAAAGCTTCGGCGGCTCGAACTGGCCGTAGGCTTTCTTACGCAGGTGGAAAATCGCCAGACGCGCAGCGAGGTACTGATAATCCGGTGCGTCGCGGGAGATCAGATCTGCCGCTGCTTTGATAATGGTTTCGTGGATATCAGACGTTTTGATGCCGTCGTAGAACTGAATGTGAGAACGCAGTTCGACCTGGGATATAGATACGTTGTTCAGTCCTTCTGCTGCCCAGTCGAGAACTCGATGGATTTTGTCCAGATTGATACGCTCGGTAGTACCGTCGCGCTTTGTCACCAGCAGACTCTGATTCATGTGGGTTTTTACCTGTCCGTGAAATAAAAAAATATCCCCCGCTTATCCACAGAACCGCCTTGTGACTAACTCTGTGGATAAATACTACATATAGGGGTTTTGCGATAAGAAGAACGCTATATGGTGAGTATTCTAGTATCGAATCTTTTCAGCACAAGGGTTGATTTTGACGTTAAATTGAGGTTGTGAAAGGGTAAAAAAGGCTAAGTCCTCGTACCGTAAGGCCTGGAAGAGATGTCAATATTCCAGAAAAAAAATTCAAAATTTGATCGAGTGCTGATTTCTTCAACGGGAGGTCAGAATTGCGCAACATGATGTCGCGCAATCTTTATAAGAATAACGAATGACGTTAGTCGTTTTTGGCGGTTGTGTGCAACATATAGTTAACATCCACGCCCGGGGCAAGTTTGAATTTATCCGTCAGAGGATTGTAGTGCAGACCCGTCATGTGCTGTTCCTTAAGCCATGTCTGGTCAACCCAGCCCAGCAGTTCGGCAGGCTTGATGAACTTCTTAACGTCGTGTGTCCCTTTCGGCACCATGCGCAGCACATATTCCGCGCCTACCACGGCCATCAGCCAGGCTTTGCCGTTGCGGTTGATGGTCGAGAAGAAGACCTGTCCACCCGGTTTCACCAGTTTTGCACAGGCGCTGACGACCGACTGCGGATCGGGAACGTGCTCCAGCATCTCCATACAGGTCACCACGTCATACTGGTGCGCATGTTTAGCCGCGTGCTCTTCCACGGTTTCCTGGACATATTCTACCTGTACGCCGGACTCCAGCGCATGAAGACGCGCAACCTGTAGAGGTTCGAAGCCCATGTCCAGACCGGTGACGGTGGCCCCTTCGCGCGCCATGCTTTCCGCCAGGATGCCGCCGCCACAGCCGACGTCGAGCACTTTCTTACCGAACAGACCGCCGGAACGCTCCGCGATATAGCCCAGACGTAGCGGGTTAATACGATGCAGAGGTTTGAACTCACCTTCGAGATCCCACCAGCGGGACGCCACCGCTTCAAATTTGGCAATCTCTTCGTGGTCAACGTTGTGAGCCACCGGGGATTTTTCGGCATTCATGGGCGCTTTTACTCCTTATTTAGCAAGACAAATGAGTATATCAGGCAATCCCTGTGAATAAAGCGTATAGGTTTACCTGTATCACCGCGGCTGTGTTATAATTTGCGACCTTTGAATCCGGGATACAGTAGAGGGATAGCGGTTAGATGAGCGACCTTGCGAGAGAAATTACACCGGTTAACATCGAGGAAGAGCTGAAAAGCTCCTATCTGGACTATGCGATGTCGGTCATTGTTGGCCGTGCGCTGCCGGACGTCCGCGATGGCCTTAAGCCGGTACACCGTCGCGTACTATACGCCATGAACGTATTGGGCAATGACTGGAATAAAGCCTACAAAAAATCTGCCCGTGTCGTTGGTGACGTAATCGGTAAATACCATCCCCATGGTGATTCCGCGGTGTACGACACCATTGTCCGTATGGCGCAGCCTTTCTCGCTGCGTTACATGCTGGTAGATGGTCAGGGTAACTTTGGTTCTATCGACGGCGACTCCGCCGCGGCAATGCGTTATACGGAAATCCGTCTGGCGAAGATTGCCCATGAGCTGATGGCTGACCTGGAAAAAGAGACGGTTGATTTCGTTGATAACTACGACGGCACGGAAAAAATTCCTGACGTTATGCCAACGAAGATCCCAAACCTGCTGGTGAACGGTTCGTCCGGTATCGCAGTGGGTATGGCGACCAATATTCCGCCGCACAACATCACGGAAGTGATTAACGGCTGCCTGGCCTACATCGACGATGAAGACATCAGCATTGAAGGGCTGATGGAACACATCCCGGGCCCGGACTTCCCGACGGCGGCAATCATCAACGGCCGTCGCGGTATTGAAGAAGCGTACCGTACCGGTCGCGGCAAGATTTACATCCGTGCTCGCGCCGAAGTGGAAGCGGACGCCAAAACCGGCCGTGAAACCATTATTGTTCACGAGATCCCGTATCAGGTGAACAAAGCGCGTCTGATTGAAAAAATCGCCGAGCTGGTAAAAGAAAAACGCGTTGAAGGCATCAGCGCGCTGCGCGACGAGTCTGACAAAGACGGTATGCGCATCGTGATTGAAATCAAGCGCGACGCGGTGGGTGAAGTTGTGCTGAACAACCTTTACTCTCAGACTCAGCTTCAGGTCTCCTTCGGTATCAACATGGTTGCGCTGCACCATGGCCAGCCGAAGATCATGAACCTGAAAGAGATCCTGAGCGCGTTTGTGCGTCACCGCCGTGAAGTGGTGACTCGCCGTACCATCTTTGAACTGCGCAAAGCGCGCGATCGTGCCCATATCCTTGAAGCACTGGCCGTTGCGCTGGCGAACATCGACCCGATCATCGAGCTGATTCGCCGTGCGCCGACGCCGGCAGAAGCGAAGGCGTCGCTGGTTGCGCGTCCATGGGATCTGGGCAACGTGGCGGCGATGCTGGAACGTGCCGGCGATGATGCTGCGCGTCCTGAGTGGCTGGAGCCGGAATTCGGCGTGCGTGACGGTCAGTACTATCTGACTGAACAGCAGGCCCAGGCGATTCTGGATCTGCGTTTGCAGAAACTGACCGGCCTTGAGCATGAAAAACTGCTCGACGAGTACAAAGAGCTGCTGGAGCAGATTGCCGAGCTGCTGCATATCCTGGGTAGCGCAGAGCGCCTGATGGAAGTGATCCGTGAAGAGCTGGAGCTGGTTCGCGATCAGTTCGGCGACGAGCGTCGCACCGAAATCACGGCCAACAGCTCTGATATCAACATTGAAGATCTGATCAACCGCGAAGACGTGGTCGTGACGCTGTCTCACCAGGGTTACGTGAAGTATCAGCCGTTGACCGACTACGAAGCACAGCGTCGTGGTGGTAAAGGCAAATCTGCGGCGCGTATTAAAGAAGAAGACTTCATTGACCGTCTGCTGGTGGCCAATACCCACGACACGATCCTCTGCTTCTCCAGCCGGGGCCGTCTGTACTGGATGAAAGTCTATCAGCTGCCGGAAGCGAGCCGTGGCGCGCGGGGTCGACCTATCGTTAACCTGCTGCCGCTGGAAGCGAACGAACGTATCACCGCCATTCTGCCGGTACGCGAGTACGAAGAGGGCGTGAACGTCTTTATGGCAACCGCGAGCGGTACCGTGAAGAAAACCGCGCTGACCGAATTCAGCCGTCCACGTTCCGCCGGGATCATCGCGGTGAACCTGAACGAAGGCGACGAGCTGATCGGCGTGGATCTGACCTCCGGTTCTGATGAAGTGATGCTGTTCTCTGCGGCCGGTAAAGTGGTGCGCTTTAAAGAGAACGCCGTGCGCGCAATGGGTCGTACGGCGACCGGCGTGCGTGGTATCAAGCTGGCGGGTGAAGACAGCGTGGTTTCCCTGATCGTTCCGCGTGGCGAAGGCGCAATCCTGACCGTCACCCAGAACGGCTACGGTAAACGTACGGCGGAAAGCGAATACCCGACCAAGTCTCGCGGCACGCAGGGCGTTATATCCATCAAAGTGACCGAGCGCAATGGTTCCGTTGTTGGCGCGGTACAGGTGGACGACGCGGACCAGATCATGATGATCACCGATGCCGGTACGCTGGTGCGTACCCGCGTGTCAGAGATCAGCGTGGTGGGTCGTAACACCCAGGGCGTTATCCTCATCCGTACTGCGGAAGATGAAAACGTCGTCGGTCTGCAACGCGTTGCTGAGCCGGTGGATGACGAAGAGCTCGACTCTATCGACGGCAGCGTCGCGGAAGGGGATGATGAAATCGTCCCGGAAGCGGACACCGATGATGAAGCAGCGGATGACGCTGACGAGTAACGTCTCCTGACGCATAAAGGGCCGGTTTCCGGCCCTTTTGTTTTGCGCAAGCAGACAAGTGAACGTTGCGACAAGCCGCGTTTACCGCTACCTTAACCACATTCTTTTTTCCCCGATGGCGGAGCCTCGCCCCTTTGAAATACCTCGTCTCCTTTCGTACCACGTTAAAAGTCTCTCGCTATCTGTTTCGGGCGCTTGCGCTACTGCTATGGTTGCTGGTGGCACTGCTCTCGGTGTTTTACATCGTTAACGCGTTACACCAGAAAGAAGCGGAGATCCGCCAGGAGTTTAACTTAAGCTCGGATCAGGCCCAGCGCTATATCCAGCGCACGTCTGACGTGATGAAAGAGCTTAAGTATATCGCTGAGAATCGACTGACGGCGGAGAACGGCATTCTTGCCCTCCGCGGTCGGGATGAAAAAACCGAAGTACCTGATTTCGAACCGCTCTTCCCGGACTCCGATTGTTCCGCGATGGGTAAAGCCTGGCGTGGCTCACTGGAGTCCCTGTCATGGTTTATGCGCTACTGGCGCGATAATTTTTCGGCCGCTTACGATCTAAACCGCGTCTACCTGATTGGCAACGAAAATCTTTGCATGGCGGACTTCGGTCTGCGGGATATGCCCGTCGAACGCGAAGACGCGTTGAAAAGCCTGCATGAGCGGATAGTGAAATACCGCAATGCGCCTCAGGAAGAGCGCGGGAACAACATCTTCTGGATAAGCCAGGGGCCGCGCATGGGCGTCGGCTATTTCTATGCCCTGACTCCGGTTTACCTCGGAAACCGCCTGCAAGCGCTGCTGGGGATTGAACAAACCATCCGCATGGAAAACTTCTTCACGCCGGGCAGTCTGCCGATGGGCGTGACCATTCTGGATGAGAACGGCCACCCACTCATCTCCCTTACCGGGCCTGAAAACCGCCTGAAAGTGGAGCCCAGCTGGATGCAGGAGCGGTCATGGTTTGGCTATACCTCCGGGTTCCGTGAGCTGGTGCTGAAGAAAAGTTTGCCGCCATCATCGCTGAGCATTGTCTATTCGCTGCCGGTGGACAAGGTGCTGGAGCGCATTCGCATCCTGATCCTTAACGCCATTTTGTTGAACATCGCGGTAGGCGTCGCGCTGTTTATGCTGGCGAGAATGTATGAGCGGCGGATCTTTATTCCGGCGGAAGCGGATGCTCAGCGTCTGGAGGAGCACGAGCAGTTTAACCGTAAGATTGTCGCCTCGGCGCCGGTAGGGATCTGTATCCTGCGTACTCAGGACGGGACAAATATCCTCAGTAACGAGCTTGCCCATAACTACCTGAACATGCTCACGCATGAAGACCGCCAGCGGTTAACGCAGATCATCTGTGGTCAACAGGTTAACTTTGTGGATGTGCTGACCAGCACGCACACCAATCTGCAAATCAGCTTCGTCCATTCGCGCTACCGCAATGAAAACGTGGCGATTTGCGTGCTGGTGGACGTCTCCGCGCGCGTTAAGATGGAAGAGTCATTGCAGGATATGGCGCAGGCTGCGGAGCAGGCCAGCCAGTCGAAATCGATGTTCCTCGCGACCGTCAGCCATGAGCTGCGTACGCCGCTGTACGGCATTATCGGTAACCTCGATCTTCTCCAGACCAAAGAGCTGCCGAAAGGGGTCGACCGCCTGGTGACGGCCATGAACAACTCGTCCAGCCTGCTGCTGAAAATTATCAGCGATATTCTCGACTTCTCTAAAATTGAATCCGAGCAGTTGAAAATAGAACCGCGTGAGTTCTCCCCGCGCGAGGTGATGAACCATATCAGCGCCAACTATCTGCCGCTGGTGGTGCGCAAACAGCTGGGGCTGTACTGCTTTATCGAGCCGGATGTGCCGCTGACGCTGCATGGCGATCCGATGCGTCTGCAACAGGTCATCTCGAACCTGCTAAGCAACGCCATCAAATTCACCGATATCGGCTGTATTGTGCTGCATGTCTGCCGGGCAGGGGAGTACCTGACTATTCGCGTACGCGACACGGGTGTTGGCATTCCGGCGAAAGAGGTCGTTCGCCTGTTCGATCCGTTCTTCCAGGTGGGGACGGGCGTCCAGCGTAATTTCCAGGGGACCGGGCTGGGTCTGGCGATTTGCGAGAAGCTTATCAGCATGATGGACGGGGATATCTCCGTCGATACCGAGCCGGGTATGGGCAGCCAGTTCACCATCCGTATCCCGCTCTACTCGGCACACTATCCAGTGAAAACCACGGTCGACGGGCTGAGCGATAAGCACTGTTGGCTGGCGGTGCACAACGCCTCCTTACATGATTTCCTGACCTCGATGCTGACCAGCAGCGGCGTGCGGGTCTCACGCTATGAAGGCCAGACGCCGGACGCAGATGACATGCTGATTACTGACGTTGAGCCAGACAAGGCGTGGGCGGGGCGGGGCGTGGTGATGTTCTGCCGCCGTCATATCGGTATTCCGATTGAGCGTTCGCCCGGGGTATGGGTGCACAGTGTGGCGACACCGCACGAAATGTTGGGCTTGCTGGCGCGTATTTACAGCGTACAGCTTGAGGACAGCGATGGCGCTACCGTGCTGGCTTCCCCTGATGAGCTGGCATCGGTGAATGACGATATGATGATTCTGGTCGTCGACGATCATCCGATTAACCGTCGTCTGCTCGCAGACCAGCTTGGCTCTCTGGGCTATCAGTGTAAAACGGCCAATGATGGCGTGGATGCCCTGAATGTCTTAAGTAAGAATCATATTGATATTGTGCTCAGCGATGTGAACATGCCTAACATGGACGGCTATCGTCTGACGCAGCGTATCCGACAGCTGGGGCTGACGCTGCCGGTGGTGGGGGTGACAGCCAACGCACTGGCGGAGGAGAAGCAGCGCTGTCTGGAGTCGGGAATGGACAGCTGCCTGTCGAAGCCGGTCACGCTGGATGTACTGAAGCAGACGCTATCCGTGTATGCGGAGCGGGTGCGAAAAGCGAGACAATAAAAAAGGCCCGAAAGGGCCTTTTTTATGTGTCCGACGGCACTGCGCTTGCGCGGGCCTACGGGGTCTTTAGACCGGGTAACCGCGAGGGTCACCCGGCGTAGACAGCGACGATCAATCTTTGTCCGTTGCGCTCAGCGTCACGGAAGAGAGATAGTTCAGCAGGGCGATATCGTTATCCACACCCAGCTTCATCATCGCGGATTTTTTCTGGCTACTGATGGTTTTGATACTGCGGTTCAGTTTCTTGGCGATTTCAGTAACCAGGAAACCTTCAGCGAACAGACGCAGAACTTCACTCTCTTTAGGCGAGAGACGCTTGTCGCCATAGCCACCTGCGCTGATTTTTTCAAGCAGGCGTGAGACGCTCTCAGGCGTGAATTTCTTCCCTTTCTGTAGCGCCGCCAGCGCTTTAGGCAGATCGGTAGGTGCGCCTTGTTTCAGCACAATCCCCTCAATATCAAGATCCAGAACGGCGCTCAGGATCGCCGGGTTATTGTTCATGGTCAGAACAATGATCGAAATGTCCGGGAAGTGGCGTTTAATGTATTTGATGAGCGTAATCCCATCACCGTATTTATCCCCAGGCATGGAGAGATCGGTAATGAGCACGTGCGCATCAAGTTTAGGCAGGTTGTTAATAAGGGCTGTGGAATCTTCAAATTCACCGACTACATTCACCCACTCGATCTGTTCAAGTGATTTGCGAATACCGAACAGTACAATCGGATGGTCATCGGCAATAATTACGTTCATATTGTTCATGTATAAGGCTACCTTGCTACAGCAAGCTCTTGACGTAAGCGTCAATGTCGCTGATGTATTTTTCAATGCCAGAGGCATCTTTCTCACGAATTAGATGTTCCAGCGTTTCACATAACTGCTTGCCGGGAACCAGATTAAGCATGGCAAACACCCCTTTAAGCCGGTGTGCTGTCTGTGCCAGCGCTGCAAAATCCTGCGCAGCGGACTCAGTATACAACCGCTTAACATCATCTGGTACTGTATCAACGAAGAGCGAATAATATCCGCTGGCATGGAGTTCGGCATTTTCATCGCCGCCTAACGGTGACTCCAGGATCTCTTCCTGCGCCAGATTTTCTTCAATCAGTTGTAATACAGCTTCCTGCATTGCATTGCTCATATTAAAGTTGACGCGCAGCTGCCCAGGGCCGATTTTCCGCACGCCTGGCTCATCATCGCTTAAAAGCAAGCCGGAGGCAGTAAGATTAGACGGATTATCAGTTAAAAATAGATCAAATTCTTGACTCGCGAGCCTTTCGTCCGGGGTAATGCAGGACGCGCCCCAGTTTTCCAGCTGACGAACGACGATATTACGGATCTCACTGGAGGTCACGTCCACCATCACCACCACATCATCCAGCAGACGCTCTTCATCCTCTTCCTGAGGATTCGCCGCCATTTTAACATGCAAGGAGTAGCGGGTGCCGAGGGATTCGCGCGCCTTAATGTTCAGATGACCGCCCAGCTTACGCGCCAGCTGATCGCAGAGCCAGAAGGTGAGGGCATTCGCCTTACCGTAGTGGTCGCGCTGGGTATCGTTCAGGAACGGGAAGTGCAGGTTATCGATTTCGCTCACGGTGACGCCTTCGCCCGTATCCAGAATACGGAACGTCAGACGATCGTCGGTGGACTCATCGGTGCTGACTTCAAGGGTGATCTTGCCGATCTGTGTCGTGGTGACGGCATACTGAATCAACATCATCAGGATGCGACGCAGGGCATCGCGATCGCCGTGACGCTCGTCGTTGGCCGGTAAATGGTTGTTGATCAGCAGCTGGAGCCCTTTGCGCTTGATCACCGGCAGGACTTCCGGAACCACCTCATCAATCAGATCCTGAATGGAGAAGAGCGTAGGGGTGCCCTTCCAGATGTCATTCTCCAGCATGTTCGCAAGCTGGATTTCGTCCACCAGACGAACCAGCGAGTCGGCCTGGCTGCTAAGCTGTCGGCTTTCCGGCGTGCTTAAATCAGCAATCTGCGTGGCGAGTGACTTCAGCGGCTGTTTAAAGGCATCGCCAATGTTTTGCATAAACGCCGCGCGGCCATGCTGGTTTTTCTCATACAGCCTTTGCGCCTGCTTGAGCTTTTTATTCACCAGCACTTCGCGATCCTGATCGCGGATGATGAAGATTTGCGTGCGCGAGGCGACCTGACTGCGGAACTGACGGATCTCATACAGTTCATTATTAATGGTGGCCTGAATGACGCCCTGATGCTGGTCCGCCATGGCCGTAATATTTTGCAGATTAAGATGCGGCAGAAGGTGATCGGCAATTTTGTTGCTCATCACCGTCCGGTTTGCCTCCTGATCGTGAACAAGCACCCCAAGCGGCAGCACGGAAATAATCTCTTCATTCAGGGCACGAAGAACACGCAACTCGTTGCTGGTCCCGGCTGATACCGATGTCGAGTCGCTCTGGCGGCCCGACTGGAAACGGAAGGTGCTGTAGCCAAACAGCGCCAGCGCCAGCAGGCCGATATTCAACAGCAGCGGCAGCATAATGTTTTGCAGGGTATCAAGCATCAGGGTGCCAAAAGGCACCTGCCACACCAGCCGCATACCGGTTGAGTTGAGCGATGAGGCAATCTCAATCTTCGAGCCATTAAAGGAGATCGCTACGCTGTCCGGGCCTTCTTTATCCGACGGCGTGCGCATATTTTGGGTGCTGTTGTCTGGCTCCAGTCGGAAACTGTCCAGCGGCATATCCGGCGGGATAAGATCGTTAATTGGCAGATCGAAGGCAACCACGGTCGCCAGATGGCCCGGCTGGTTAAAGGTGGTTCGCAGCGTAAAGTAGTGGCCATTCTGCCAGGCAAGACGGCGTAATGACGAGAAACTTTCGCGCTCGTCCAGCGCGTTGGCCTGTTGCAGCATTTCTGCCCGACGGGAATCGACAATGCTGCCAACGGTGGTCTCTTTAAAGCCCGACGAGAGATCCTTAAGCGGCAGGGTCGAGATCAGGATCATGCTGTTGTCCTGACCGTTCAGGTAATACATGGACCACGGTACGGTCTCGGCGCCCCACAGGGTGTCCAGATAGGAGGAGATCCGCTGCGTCATCTCAAGCGTTGCGCTGTCGTGCGAGCCGAAAATCAGGGCTTCCGTCTTGCGCTGCGGTTTTTCAAGGTAATACACATCCTGCTTAAGGCGCGTTTCCTGCAACCCTTCGCCTGATGAGGTGGCAGGTGCGGCGGCGATATTGTCGTAGATTTGCCAGGTCGCGTAGCGCCACGTATCAATGCGCTTATGCACCGCATGGGTGATATCGACAATTTGATAGCTTTTATCTTTAAGCCAGGTATTCACGGCGCTCTGAACCATCACTCCCATTGTGACTAACAGCACAACGATCAACAGAAGAAAGAAACGGGTGATGCTGCCCGGTAGAAGGGAGAATTTGCTCGGGGCGGTAGTTTCAGTCTGACTCATCGATGTGTTTAACCCGTAATGGCCGCGCGGTAATGGGATAGGGCAGTATAAAGGGTAATAACTGAATTTCCAGCGTCGTTATCGGTATGACCTTGACTTTTTATCTGTCGCAACCCGCTTCAACGTCATCCGTGTGAAAGATGTACAAAACCCAGTGAAATGTACAAATATGCTGTTACAACGGCAGTAAAATAGCACGAATTAACAAGAAATTAATTTTGAAAGTGAAAAGGAAAATCTGTAATCGCCGGGCGATGGATTTAGTTAATAGTCGTTATCATTACAGACGGGTAGCACATAAAATGTCTGTTGACGTAAAGAAAGGTAAAAAAAAACCGAATGCGGAGCATCCGGTTCAATTAGGGATAAACAGACATTCAGAACTGAATGACGGTAATAAATAAAGTTAATGATGATAGCGAGGGTTATTTTAGTGGTGTTGACGGGAATTTTTTTGTCATTCAGTGCTGTACTCTTTTTTAAGTTAGTCTTTTGAATTTTATAGGATATATTTTTGTTTTGATTATCCGTGCTATATTTTTAAACTTTTGATGCTTTGTGAAAGTTCCTTGAAATTTACATATTGAAACATCTTGATGGTAAAGTGAAACATCTTCAAAGTTTTCGTATCATATTCCTGTTGGATTATTCTGCATTTTTGAGGAGAATGAACTTGCCGACTGGTTAAGAGGGTTGACCAGTAAGCAGTGGTAAATAATAAGGCATATAACAGAGGGTTAATAAAATGAAAGTTAAAGTACTGTCCCTCCTGGTACCAGCTCTGCTGGTGGCAGGCGCAGCAAATGCGGCTGAAATTTATAACAAAGACGGCAACAAATTAGATCTGTACGGTAAAGTGGATGGCCTGCACTATTTCTCTGATGACGACAGTGCAGACGGCGACCAGACCTACATGCGTCTGGGCTTCAAAGGCGAAACTCAGGTTAACGACCAGCTGACCGGTTACGGCCAGTGGGAATACCAGATCCAGGGTAACTCTGGTGAGAACGAAAACAACTCATGGACGCGTGTGGCGTTCGCAGGTCTGAAATTCGCTGATGCGGGTTCATTCGACTACGGTCGTAACTACGGCGTTGTTTACGATGTGACTTCCTGGACCGACGTTCTGCCGGAGTTCGGCGGCGATACCTACGGTTCTGACAACTTCATGCAGCAGCGTGGTAACGGCTTCGCGACCTACCGTAACCAGGACTTCTTCGGTCTGGTTGATGGTCTGAACTTCGCGTTGCAGTACCAGGGTAAAAACGGCAGCCCAAGCGGCGAAGGCCAGACCAACAACGGTCGTGACGCGCTGCGTCAGAACGGTGACGGCTACGGCGGCTCTCTGACTTACGATCTGGGCGAAGGCTTCGCACTCGGTACGGCAGTCACCAGTTCTAAACGTACTGCTGACCAGAACGCTGCGGGCTACTACGGTGAAGGCGATCGCGCAGAGACCTACACCGGTGGTCTGAAATACGACGCGAACAACATCTACCTGGCTGCACAGTATACTCAGACTTACAACGCGACCCGCGTTGGCGATCAGGGCTGGGCTAACAAAGCGCAGAACTTCGAAGTGGTTGCTCAGTATCAGTTCGACTTCGGCCTGCGTCCATCCGTGGCTTACCTGCAGTCTAAAGGTAAAGACATCGAAAACTATGGCGATCAGGATATCCTGAAGTATGTTGACGTGGGTGCGACTTACTACTTCAACAAAAACATGTCCACCTATGTTGATTACAAAATCAACCTGCTGGATGAAAATGACTTCACCCGTCAGACAGGTATCGGTACTGACGATATCGTCGCGCTGGGTCTGGTTTACCAGTTCTAATTGCTCATACTGCAACAAAGGGGCCATCAGGCCCCTTTTTTCATGCTTTTTTAGGGTCTTCAAATACGCTGTTTTAGTGTACTCTTGCCGCCCTGGCATGAGGATAATAACCAATGGATATGACTTTTTTACGCGCCAGCGTTCTGGCGACTTTTTTACTCCTGACCGCGTGTGACTCTTCTACACAGCCCGCAAAAATCGACGTACCCGCCGCGACGGTGCTGGAAGGGAAAACCATGGGGACCTTCTGGCGCGTCAGCGTGATGAATATCGATAAGTCCCGCGCTGAAGAACTACGCGGTAAAATTCAGGCGCAGCTGGATGCCGACGATCAGCTACTCTCTACCTATAAAAATGACTCAGCGCTGATGCGTTTCAATCGCTCCAGCAGCACCTCGCTGTGGCCGGTGAGCGAAGCGATGGCCGACATCGTTACGGAAGCCATGCGCGTGGGCTACAAAACCAACGGCGCAATGGACGTGACCGTGGGGCCGCTGGTGAACCTGTGGGGATTTGGCCCCAACAAGCAGCCGGTGACCACACCCGATCAAGCCGCCATCGACGACGCCCGCGCGCGTACAGGGTTACAGCATCTGGCGGTGATCTCCCAGTACGGTCAGCAATACCTGCAAAAAGACATTCCCGACCTGTTTGTGGATCTCTCCACGGTAGGCGAGGGGTATGCTGCGGATCATCTCGCGGCCCTGATGGCGCAGGAAGGTATTCCCCGTTATCTGGTTTCCGTCGGGGGCGCGCTCGTCAGCCGGGGCATGAACGCCAGCGGCAGGCCGTGGCGAGTGGCCATCCAAAAACCAACCGATCAGCAGAACGCGGTGCAGGCGATTGTCGACATCAACGGGCACGGTATCAGCACCTCCGGAAGCTACCGCAACTATTACGAGCTGGATGGCAAACGTATCTCGCATGTGATTGATCCGCAAACCGGACGCCCGATTACCCACAACCTGGTGTCCGTGACTGTGATAGCGCCAACTGCGCTGGAAGCCGACGCCTGGGATACCGGATTGATGGTGCTCGGCACGGAGAAGGCCAAAGAGGTGGTGCGTCAGGAAGGGCTGGCCGTTTATATGATCACCAAAGAGGCTGACGGGTTTAAAACCTGGAGTTCACCGCAGTTCAACAGCTTCCTGGTGAGCGAAAAAAATTAAAAAGCAAGGTTGCGGGTTTTTGTTCGGTGGCGTTCAGGCAAGCTGAGCGTATGCTTGTAAGAGGAGCCGATGATGAAAAACACAACCTATCTTACCGATGAGGATCGCTGGCAGGCTGTTCTGGCCCGCGATCCGCGTGCGGATAACCAGTTTGTCTTTGCCGTGCAGACGACCGGCATTTATTGTCGTCCGTCCTGCCGTGCCCGCCACGCGCTGCGTAAAAATGTCTGCTTTTATCCTGATGCTCACCAGGCCGCGCAGGCGGGTTTCCGCCCCTGTAAGCGCTGTAGGCCGGACCAGGTCGACCCTATGGCGCAGAAAAAGGCCAACGTTGCGCTGGCCTGCCGACTGCTTGAGCAGGATGCCGCGCTGAACCTGGAGGCCCTGGCGCAGCAGGTTGGCATGAGTCCGTTCCATTTCCACCGCTTGTTTAAATCCGTTACCGGCATGACGCCGAAAGCATGGCAGCAGGCTGCGCGTGAACAACGCCTGCGTAGCCTGCTTGCACAGGGCGGTAAAATCACCGACGCCGTACTGGCCGCTGGCTTCCCGGACGGCAGCAGCTACTACCGTAAAGCCAACGGCGCGCTGGGCATGACGGCGAAACAGTACCGTAACGGAGAGGCTGCGGTCCGCTATGCCATCAGCGACTGCTCGCTGGGCCACTGTCTGGTGGCGGAAAGCGAGCGCGGGATCTGCGCAATACTGCTGGGTGATGACGACGCCGGGCTGACGGCTGAGCTGCTGTCACTGTTTCCGCTTGCCGTCCGTGAACCGATGGAAGGCGCATTTGCCGGGCGTGTTCGTCAGGTGATTGCCTCTGTCGACAGCCGCGCGACGCCGTTGACGTTACCGCTGGATATCCGGGGTACCGCCTTCCAGCAGCAGGTCTGGCAGGCGCTGCGGGCTATCCCCTGCGGTGAAACGGCGAGCTATCAGCAGGTGGCGAAGGCCATTGGTAAACCCAATGCCGTACGTGCCGTGGCGGGGGCCTGCGGAGCCAACAAACTGGCGATAGTTATCCCCTGTCACCGCGTGGTGCGTAACGACGGTGCGCTGTCGGGTTATCGCTGGGGCGCAGCGCGTAAGGTGCTATTGTTGAAACGTGAGGCGAACAACCCGGAGGGATAATGCTCGATCTTTTTGCTGATGCTGAACCCTGGCAGGAGCCGCTCGCGCCGGGGGCGACGATCCTGAGACGTTTTGCGCTTTCCCGCGCGGCGGCGCTGTTCGACGGTATTGATAACGTCACCGCCCGTTCGCCGTTTCGCCATATGGTCACGCCGGGCGGGTATACCATGTCTGTGGCGATGACCAACTGCGGCGAACTGGGATGGGCGACGAATAAGCGGGGCTATGTATATGCCGCGAACGACCCGCTGACGGATCGGCCGTGGCCGCCGATGCCGGAGGCGTTTCAGGCGCTGTGTCACGATGCCGCCGTCGCGGCCGGCTATCCTGATTTTCGTCCCGATGCCTGTCTGATCAACCGCTATGCCGTCGGGGCAAAGCTCTCCCTGCATCAGGATAAGGACGAGCCTGACCTGCGCGCGCCGATTGTCTCGGTATCCCTTGGGCTGCCCGCTGTCTTTCAGTTTGGCGGCCTGCGGCGCAACGACCCGCTCAAACGGCTGATGCTGGAGCATGGCGATGTGGTGGTCTGGGGCGGTGAATCACGGCTTTTTTATCACGGTATTCAGCCACTTAAACCAGGCGATCACCCGGTGGCGGGGGCGTTTCGCTACAACCTCACGTTCCGCCAGGCAGCGTACAGAGAATAAAAATAAGAATTATTCTTGATGTGTGTGAAAGGCAGTTTACACTGCTGGCTGATTTTTCTTGTCCGGATTGCTCTGCATGCAACTACTTCTTCTTGTCTGGCGGCAGTATCGCTGGCCTTTTATCGCGGTGATGGCGCTAAGCCTTGCCAGCGCGGCGCTGGGGATCGGCCTGATTGCCTTCATTAACGTGCGTTTGATCGAAATGGTCGACACGTCACTCTCCGTCCTGCCGGAATTTCTGGGTTTACTGCTGCTGCTGATGGCAGTCACGCTCGGGTCGCAGCTGGCGCTGACCGCGCTCGGCCACCACTTCGTTTTCCGTCTGCGCAGTGAGTTCATCAAACGGATCCTTGATACTCAAGTGGAACGCATCGAACAGCTGGGAAGTGCTTCTCTGCTGGCGGGGCTGACCAGCGATGTGCGCGCCATTACCATCGCCTTTGTACGCCTGCCGGAGCTGGTGCAGGGGATCATCCTGACCTTTGGCTCGGCAGCCTATCTCGCCTGGCTCTCCAGCAAAATGCTGGCTGTAACGGCGCTGTGGATTGTTATTACCATCTGGGGCGGGTTCCTGCTGGTATCACGCGTCTATAAGCACATGGCGGTGCTGCGCGAAACGGAAGACAAGCTCTATAACGATTATCAGACAGTGCTGGAAGGGCGCAAAGAGCTGACGCTGAACCGCGAGCGCGCCGAACATATCTTCAACCATCTCTATATCCCGGATGCGCACGAATATCGTCA
Source organism: Enterobacter cloacae complex sp. I1M (assembly GCF_014982425.1). Classification (NCBI taxonomy): domain Bacteria; kingdom Pseudomonadati; phylum Pseudomonadota; class Gammaproteobacteria; order Enterobacterales; family Enterobacteriaceae; genus Enterobacter; species Enterobacter cloacae complex sp. I1M. The sequence goes on from NZ_JADCLG010000003.1 coordinate 19,658, forward strand.
TCACATTATTCGCGCCGATACGTTCCACCTGAGCGCCGTGAACTGGTCCAACATCATGATGCTGGGTGCCATTGGCCTGGTGTTCTGGATGGCGAACAGCCTGGGGTGGGCGGATACCAACGTGGCGGCAACGTACTCCCTGACGCTGCTGTTTTTACGCACGCCGCTGCTGTCGGCCGTTGGCGCACTGCCGACGCTGCTGAGCGCACAGGTGGCCTTCAACAAGCTGAAGAAGTTCGACCTTGCGCCGTTTAAGTCTGAGTTCCCGCGCCCGCAGGCCTTTCCGAACTGGCAAACGCTTGAGCTGCGTAACGTGACCTTCCGCTATCAGGATAACGCCTTCTCCGTGGGGCCGATAAATCTGACCATTCACCGCGGCGAACTGCTGTTCCTGATCGGCGGCAACGGCAGCGGCAAATCCACGCTGGCGATGCTGCTGACGGGCCTCTACCAGCCGCAGTCAGGCGAAATTTTGCTGGATGGTAAAGCGCTGAGCGCGGAGAAACCGGAGGACTACCGCAAGCTCTTTTCGGCGGTATTTACCGACGTCTGGCTGTTCGACCGGCTGCTGGGCCCGGAAGGACAGCAGGCGGATCCGGCGCTGGTGGAGAAGTGGCTTGCGCATCTGCAAATGTCACACAAGCTGGAGCTACAGGATGGCAAAATCCTGAATCTCAAGCTGTCGAAAGGGCAGAAGAAGCGCGTGGCGCTGCTGCTGGCGCTGGCCGAAGAGCGCGACATCATCCTGCTGGATGAATGGGCCGCCGATCAGGACCCGCACTTCCGTCGCGAGTTTTATCAGGTCCTGCTGCCGCTGATGCAGGCGATGGGGAAAACCATTTTTGCCATCAGCCATGACGATCACTACTTCATTCACGCCGACCGTCTTTTGGAGATGCGCGACGGCAAACTGAGCGAGCTGACCGGCGATGAGCGCGATGCGGCGTCACGGGACGCGGTGGCGCGCACGGCCTGATTGCAATTGTGCCGGGTGGCCCCCGGCACACTCATTTTTCATATATGCCGTTTTTTTCTCCATCCCGACCCGCCGTTTATTCTTATTTACATATCCCCGCGCTATGCTTAACGCCAACTCATTTAATGGATTTATGATTGATGTCGGTATTAAAGAAAAACAGCGCCAGGCAGCGTGACCAGGAGCGTGCGCGGCTCATCTGGCTCCTGACGACCGATAAAGCGGTCACGTCAACGTTATTGGGTAAGCTAACCCTGGCTGAGCAATATGATGTCGGCACGCTGGCCGACGATATTGCTGAGGTAGGTGCGCTGGTTGCACATTTACCACCTCCGGATCTGGCGGACACCCTGGAGGCATTGCCTTCCGAGGAGCGCCACGCCCTGTGGCGGCTGGTGCAGGATCATGAGCGCGGTCAGGTGCTGCTTGAAGCCTCGGAAAACGTCTGGGATGACCTTATCGATGAGATGAGCGACCGGGACATCCTCGACGCCCTGCAAACGCTGGATATCGATGAGCAGATTTACCTCGTTCAGCATCTTCCGCGCAACCTGACCGGACGCCTGCTGGCTTCCCTGCCTGCCGAGGAGCGGGCGCGCGTGCGTCAGGTGATGCACTACGAGAAAAACAGCGTCGGCGCGATCATGGAGTTTGGCGTCATCACCGTGCGTCCGGACGTCACCCTGGGTACGGTGCAGCGCTATCTTCGTCGCTTGGGCAGTATGCCGGACAACACCGATAAACTGTTCGTCACCTCGCGGGATAAGACCCTGCTCGGGGAGCTGGAGCTTAAAACGATCCTGCTGAACAGCACCCAGCAGCGGGTAAGTGAGGTCATGGAAACCGAGCCGATGGTCTTCTCGCCGGAAGACGATGCCGAAAAAGCCGCGCGTACCTTCGAACGTGATGACCTGGTGAGCGCGGCGGTGGTGGATTCGGTGGGCAAGCTGATGGGGCGTCTGACCATTGATGAGATCGTTGACGTGGTCTATGAAGAGACCGATAACGACCTGCGTGCCCTTGGCGGTATCAGTGCCGAAGACGATGTTCATGCCTCCGTCGGCAAGGCCGTCAAAACCCGCTGGGCGTGGCTCGCCATCAATTTATGCACCGCGTTCGTGGCGTCCCGCGTTATTGACGGCTTCGAACATACCATTTCCCAGCTGGTGGCCCTGGCGTCGTTGATGCCGATTGTGGCGGGGATCGGCGGGAACACCGGCAACCAGACTATCACCATGATCGTTCGCGCCCTGGCGCTGGAAAACATTCAGCCGGGTAATTTTTCGTGGCTGATTTTCAGGGAGATGGGCGTCGCGCTGATTAACGGCCTGGTCTGGGGCGGCATCATGGGCGGCATTACCTGGTGGCTGTACGATGATATGGCGCTGGGCGGGGTCATGATGCTGGCGATGGTGCTGAACCTGCTGGTGGCGGCGATGATGGGCGTGATTATCCCATTGACGATGACCCGGCTGGGGCGCGACCCCGCGGTGGGGTCGAGCGTGATGATCACCGCCATTACCGATACCGGCGGTTTCTTTATTTTTCTTGGACTGGCGACGATTTTTCTTCTGTAGCCAGTGCTTTTTGCTTAAGTCGGGCAGGGAGGATGAACATCATCACAATCCCGCCCAGCACGCCAATCGCCAGGTTGCCGGTGGAAACCGTTGCCACAACCGTCACCAGCATCACGACGGTTTCAGCCACCGGCGCGTTTTTCAGCGTTCCGGGCTGAACGCTATGCCAGCTAAAGGTCTTGACGGCCACAATGGCCATAATACCCGCCAGTACCGCCATCGGGATTTTGGCCATCACCTCGCTGAGCGCCGTAACCAGCACAAGCAGTACGATACCCGCCGCAAGGGTGGAGATACGGCTTCTGCCTTTCCCCATCTCCACGTTAACGATGGTCTGCCCAATCATCGCGCAGCCCGCAATGCCGCCGTAGAACCCGGCCATAATATTCCCCACGCCCAGACCGATGCTCTCGCGGCGCTTGCTTGAAGGGGTAACGGTCAGTTCATCCACCAGCTTAGCCGTCAGTAGCGATTCCAGCAGGCCAACAAAAGCGATACTTAGCGCGCACGGCCAGATAATGCTCAGGGTTTCCAGATTGAGCGGCACCAGCAGTTGCGTAAAGCCCGGCAAACCGCCGCTCATGGAGCCTTCATCCCCTACCGTTGGCAGGATTTGCCCGCTGGTGACGGTGAACAAAGTCAGCAGCACAATGGCAATCAGCGGGGAGGGCACGCTTTTGATATAGCGTGGCACCCACAGCACAATCAGCAGCGTCAGCACGAACAGGCCCACTATCAGCGGGCTTCGGCTCCAGAAATGGGGCACCTGGGCAAAGAAAATCAAAATGCCAAGGGCGTTAACAAACCCGGTCATCACCGACTGGGGAATAAAGCGCATCAGCCGCGCCATTCCCAGCGCGCCGAACAGGATCTGAATCACGCCAGCCATCACCACCGCGGGCAGAATGTACTGTACGCCGTGTTGATGGACCATCGGGCCAATCACCAGCGCGACGGAACCGGCCGCCGCCGTCACCATGGCCGGACGCCCGCCGAGCAGGGAAAGGGCGAAACAGAGCACCACGGAGGCGATAAGGCTCACTTTCGGATCCACGCCCGCGACCACGGAAAACGAAATCACTTCCGGGATCAGCGCCAGCGCGGTAATCACGCCGGCCAGGGTTTCGCGCATCAGACGTTGAGGCGAACGTAAAACGGTGGCGACATGGCCTTCTTGGGGTACAGACGAGTGAGGTAATGACATAACAATTCGCTGGTAGGGGCAGGCTTCCGTGCGCGCGATCACAAAGTGCAGCATCATAGCCAGGAAAATCGTCGGGTGCCAGCCTGTATGCCAAAACCCTACAAACAATCCATCATTAAATTTCACAATTACAATAATTTCGTAACCTTTAAACAATATTTAAAAGTTGCTACCGTGCCACCGCAGCGTGTTTCACCTGTAATTTCTACGCATCAAGCACTATTCAACTAAGGCATAAATGATGAAAAAAATGACTGCCGTGCTCTTTTCTCTGGCCGTGGGGCTGAACGCCGTCTCGCTGGCGGCGAAGGCTGACGCACCAAAAGAGCAGGAAACGGATGTCCTTTTAATTGGTGGCGGCATCATGAGCGCCACGCTGGGCACATATCTTCAGGAATTAGAGCCGAACTGGTCCATGACCATGGTCGAGCGCCTTGATGGCGTGGCGCAGGAAAGCTCTAACGGCTGGAATAACGCCGGGACGGGGCACTCGGCACTTATGGAACTGAACTATACGCCGCAGAAAAAGGACGGTTCCATTAGTATCGAGAAGGCGGTAGAGATCAACGAAGCGTTCCAGATCTCACGTCAGTTCTGGTCTCACCAGGTGAACAGCGGTGTGTTGCACAATCCGCACTCCTTCATCAACACCGTTCCGCACATGAGCTTTGTGTGGGGCGATCAAAACGTCAACTTCCTGCGTGCGCGCTACGCTGCCCTGCAACAGAGCACGCTTTTCCGCGGGATGAAATACTCTGAAGATCACGCTCAAATCAAAGAGTGGGCGCCGCTGGTTATGGAAGGCCGCGATCCGAACCAGAAAGTGGCGGCGACCCGCACTGAAATTGGTACTGACGTTAACTACGGTGAAATCACCCGTCAGCTGGTGGCCTCTCTGAAGAAAAAAGAGAACTTTAACCTGCAACTCAGCTCCGAAGTGCGTGGTTTCAAGCGCAACGCGGATAACAGCTGGAGCGTGACCGTTGCCGATCTGAAAAACAACGAAGCCGAGCATGTGATTAAGGCGAAGTTCGTGTTTATCGGTGCTGGCGGCGCGGCGCTGAAACTGTTGCAGGAGTCCGGTATTCCGGAAGCGGACGACTACGCCGGCTTCCCGGTTGGCGGCCAGTTCCTGGTGTCGGAAAACCCTGAAGTGGTTAACCGTCATCTGGCTAAAGTGTACGGTCAGGCTTCTGTTGGTGCGCCACCGATGTCCGTTCCCCATATCGACACCCGTATGCTGGACGGTAAGCGCGTGGTGCTGTTTGGGCCGTTCGCTACATTCTCTACCAAGTTCCTGAAAAACGGTTCCCTTTGGGATCTGCTGAGCGCGACCACGACGTCGAACGTCAAGCCAATGATGGACGTGGGACTGGATAACTTCGATCTGGTGAAATACCTTATTAGCCAGGTGATGCTCTCTGATGAAGAACGCTTCGAGGCGCTGAAAGAGTACTATCCGCAGGCGAAGAAAGAAGACTGGCGTCTGTGGCAGGCGGGTCAGCGCGTGCAGATCATCAAACGCGATCCGAAAGAGGGCGGCGTGCTGCGTCTGGGTACCGAAGTAGTAAGCGATAAGGATGGCACTATTGCCGCGCTGCTGGGAGCATCCCCGGGGGCGTCTACCGCTGCGCCAATCATGCTACACCTGATGGAAAAAGTGTTTAAGGACAAAGTATCCAGCCCGGAATGGCAGGCGAAGCTGAAAACCATTATTCCATCCTACGGTACGAAGCTGAACGGTAACGTTGACGCCACGGAACAAGAGCTGGAATACACCAGCCGCGTTCTGCAACTGCAATACGTCAAACCGCAGGCTGCGGATGCTGCGCCGAAGGCAGAGCTGAAGCCGCAGGCGGAAAGCAAGCCGGTGGCGGATATCGCGCTGTAAGCTAAACGCAAAACGGTAACATCCGTTACCGTTTTTCGTGTTTTCTCCCTCTCCCACCGGGAGAGGGTTGGGGTGAGGGCACCAGAACGCACCCTTTCCAGGTCGGGTAAGCGTGAGCGCCACCCGACTTATTTTTAACGAACTACTGCTTGTCCTACCGTCTCATCCGCCTTCCATACGCGATATTTCACATCCACGTTTTCCGGCGTATAAACGACAATCGGCAGCTTGCTGTTATAGCGCAGCAGACTGTTATCACCCAGATAGGCGGTGATAAATTTCTTCTCTTTCTTGCCGTCCGGGCACGCCATCATGGTGGAGACTGGCGAGGTTACTTTGTCGAAGACATAGTAGTCATAACCCCAGCCTTCCAGTGTTTTGCTTTCCAGTTGGCCGCCCAGACGATGCTGGTTGCAGTCCACTTCCAGCGTCTGGCCGATTAACAGCTCGACTTTGAAATTCCCTTCATTCTGCTGAGCCGGGAGCTGAATAACCTGGCGCTTCATTCCTTTGTCCGCTTGCGGATACGGGGCAACTTTTTCCAGCGGCTGCTCTTTTGGGGTTTCGCTGGCGAAAGCGCTGGTGCTGGCGCACGCAGCGGCGATAAGGGCGATGGCAAATTTAGGTGCGTTTTTCACTGTCATTCCTTTTTGTTAAAACGATCCCGGAAAGACTAACATAATGTATGTGAATGGTTGGCGTAATTTACTCACATTTTCATTTTAAACGGAGTAAAGCACTGCTTTTATGCTCTTTTATTGGTGTTTAATGCTGAGGTGGAGTCGGTGCAGAGATCGTGTTATTTTACGCGTTAATTATTGTTATTCATCTGTAAAGGGAGAAGAGATGGTACGGGAAAAACTGAAGACACCTGAAGGCCGCAAGTTCCTGCTGGCGTTACTGGTTGTGTTTATGATTGCTGCTGCATGCGTGGGGCGAGCAACCATTGTCGGCGTGATCGAGCAGTACAACATCCCGCTCTCTGCGTGGACAACCAGCATGTTTGTCCTGCAATCAGCGATGATCTTTGTTTACAGTCTGGTGTTCACCGTTCTGCTGGCGATTCCGCTGGGGATTTTCTTTCTCGGTGGGCGTGAGAAGCACTAAGCATTGTGCATGCGAAGACAGGCAATAAAAAACCAGCCATAAGCGGCTGGTTTTTTTGTGTAGTTTTGGTCGGCACGAGAGGATTTGAACCTCCGACCCCCGACACCCCATGACGGTGCGCTACCAGGCTGCGCTACGTGCCGACGCATAAAAGGAATACTACTCGATTCCTTTTTGATTGCAAGGGGGAAGCAACGCTAACTGATTCATAAATAATCAGTTAGCGATAAAGCGCTTCTCGTCTGTCAGCACCTGCAACAGCAAGCTGAGCTGCGGTTTCTGGTCTTTCAGCTTCTCACCTTCGAGGCTGTACGTCTGGTAATTGCCGTTGCTGTTCAGCACAAGGGACAGCGTCGGCGTGGTCACCACCAGCGTGTTTTCGCCAGCAGCCGTGACCCAGTTATGACGCCGCGTGGCGCTAAAGAGGTCTTGTCCCTGCGAGTATTCAATTGCCGGCGTGCTAACGTGCAGCAGCCGCTGCATTAACGTGGTCATGACGTCTTTATGGTCGGTCAGCATGTTGATGCGTTGCGCGGGAGTGCCCGGCCAGTGGATCACCAGCGGGACATGCAGGTTCGGACGCGACCAGTCCATGCCCTTCGCTTCGTCGCCGAGCGGCACGCCATGCCCCGCCGTGATAATGACGACCGTATTGTCCAGCTTGCCCGCGTCGCGCAGGGCGGTCAGCACGCGAGCGATCTGCGCATCGACATCACCCGCCGCACGGCTATAGCGGCGCGCGAAGCCTTTCTGATTGCTGTCATCAAGATTTGTGCCGTTAAACGCAACCCAGGAGAACCAGCGGTTATCTTCCTGTGCATAGCGCTTCAGCCAGTCTATCCACTGGTCAGCAGTCCGATCGTCAGACTGGCTCTGCGCGGCTGGCAGTGAGAAATCAGACAGCAGCGCCTGGCGGTACAGCGAGCTGTTGAAACCATCAGAGGCGAACAGCCCCAGCTGGTAGCCCTGCTGATTAAGCCCGGTAATCAATGCAGCCGGAATACGGGCCGACAGTACGCCGTCCATATAGCTCGGTGAAATGCCGTAGAACAGACCGAAAATACCCGCGTCGGTCGAATTACCGGAACTCATATGCTGAGTGAATACGATGTTGTTCTCAGCGAATTCAGCCAGGGCAGGCATCTGCTTCTCATAGCGAGAATAGTTCAGGCCATCGACGGTAATCAGCAGCACGTTCTGACCGCGCCCCATGTCGCGATATTTCAGATCGCTCAGGGGATACTGCACGCTGACCGCTTCCGGATTACCCTGTTCGACCAGACGACGCTGATATTCCTGCGCGTCCAGCAGACCGTGTTTTTCAAGGAAACGACGCGCCGTCATCGGATAGGAGAGCGGCAGATTCGCGCGCTGCATGGTAATAGGGCGGTAGAAGTTCGCATCTGCCCAGATATACATCAGGTGCGAACCGATAAATGAGGCGAAAAAGAGCGCCGCGACGGGCTTCGCATAATGTCGGCGTCGGGTCAGGCTGCGGAGCTTTTGCCAGCTCCACGTCGCGAACAACATTTCGATCAGCAGGATAATCGGCACGCTGATAAACATCAGCTGCCAGTCGCGGGCGGTCTCGTTCTGATCCGGGTTAATCACCAGCTCCCAGACGACAGGATTCAGGTGCAGGTGGAACCGGGTAAAAACTTCGCTGTCGATAAGCAACAGCGTCATGCCCGCCGTCGCAAGAATGGCGGACAGGAAGCGCATCAGCCGCTGCGACATGACGATAAACGTCAGTGGGAACAGGATCAGCAGATAGGTGGCGAAGACCAGAAAGCTAAAGTGACCAACAAGGCTCATCCACGAGTAGATACGCCCGGTTAACGTGGTTGGCCAGTCCGCCACAAACAGATAACGGCAGCCGAGCACCATCGCCAACAGAATGTTGAACAGGGCAAACCAGTGCCCCCAGCTGACCATCTGGGAGACTTTTTCACGGTAGCGCTGACGATTCGTCACCATAAACTGTTGTTCGTTTCCCTTAGTGTGCCTGGTCGTCGCTAACGGATGACTGCAAAGCCTGGGCGAAAGATTTGGCGATCGCCTGACGCTGAGCCGGAGCAACGCTGGTATTGATCAGGTTGGTAACCATATTTCCCAAAACCATCAGGGAGAGATCGGTTGGCGTTTTATGTTTTTCCAGTACGTTGACCAGCTCACTGAGCAGTTGTTCAACGTGTTCGTCACTGTAGCGGGAATGTTGTGGCATAAATCAAAATCAGTTTGTTGAGAGAAGGGCGACATATTACCGTAGCAACAGCTTTTTTTCCCCTTTTTTATCTTCTGTTGCACACATGCGTTGGTGGTGGTTGAATACCGCCCGGTCTAAAAGGAGAGTTTATCATGAGTCTGGAAATCAACCAGATTGCCTTGCACCAGCTTATCAAGCGTGATGAGCAAACCCTTGAAGTGGTGCTACGCGATTCGTTACTGGAACCAACGCCTACCGTTGTCGAGATGATGGCGGAGTTGCATCGCGTCTACAGCGCGAAAAATAAAGCCTATGGCTTGTTCAGCGAAGAGAGCGAGCTGGCGGATAGCCTGCGCCTGCAACGTCAGGGCGAAGAGGATTTCCTGGCATTCAGCCGCGCTGCAACCGGCCGTCTTCGTGACGAACTGGCGAAATATCCCTTCGCCGATGGCGGTATCGTCCTGTTCTGCCACTACCGCTATCTGGCGGTAGAGTATCTGCTGGTCACCGTGCTGAATAATTTAAGCAGCATGCGTGTGAACGAGCAGTTGGATATCAGCTCAACGCACTATCTGGATATCAACCATGCGGATATTGTGGCGCGTATTGATTTAACCGAATGGGAAACCAATCCGGAATCGACGCGCTACCTGACCTTCCTTAAAGGCCGCGTGGGCCGCAAAGTGGCCGATTTCTTTATGGACTTCCTCGGTGCCAGTGAAGGGCTGAACGCCAAAGCGCAGAACAAAGGTCTGCTCCAGGCGGTGGATGACTTTACCGCTGAGGCGCAGCTGGATAAATCTGAGCGTCAGACCGTGCGTCAGCAGGTTTACAGCTACTGTAACGAGCAGTTACAGGCCGGGGAAGAGATTGAGCTGGAGTCGCTGTCCAAAGAGCTGGCGGGCGTCAGCGAAGTCAGCTTCCAGGAATTTACCGCGGAAAAAGGCTATGAGCTGGAAGAGAGCTTCCCGGCGGATCGCAGTACGCTGCGTCAGCTGACGAAATTTGCCGGGAGCGGCGGTGGGTTAACCATTAACTTTGATGCCATGCTGCTCGGGGAACGTATCTTCTGGGATCCGGCGACCGACACGCTGACCATTAAAGGCACGCCGCCGAATCTGCGCGATCAGCTCCAGCGTCGCACCTCAGGCGGTAAGTAGCGGCCATAAAAAAACCCCGCAGAAGCGGGGTTTTTCTCGACAGGTTTGCGATTACGCGCGAACGAAGTCGATGTGAGACAGTTTTGGCTTGAACGGGTGACGCTGAACAGCCTGAACTTTCACTTTTTCTTCTTTACCGCCAACAACGATGGTCAGAACTTCGCTGTAGAATTCAGCTTTGTTCTGCATGTTCCACACTTTGTCGTGATCCAGTTCGATTGCAACTGGAGCAGCTTCGCCACCGTAAACGATAGCCGGGAACTTGTTAGCGTTACGCAGGCGGCGGCTCGCACCCTTACCCTGCACGTTACGTACTTCTGCTTCGATAGTGAACATTGATTTCTCTCTGTATTTAAAACCCTGCTACAGGCGACCCAGCAGCAGGTGAGTGTTCTGCCTCACGGATGTGAAGCGGGCGGCATTTTATACTCAAATGGCTCGCGCATCAACGAAAAGTCCCGTTAACCGCGCAATTCGTTTGCCCGGCGAAAGCGTCCTTCATAGTCAAAGACCTTCTCACGCACCTGCCAGAACTGCCCTTTTTTACGGGCGACAACAAAATCAGGATGGCGCAGCAGCGCCTGCTGGCGCACGATATCGGCAACGGTTATCCAGCGCAGCGGCACGCCGGGCGTGCGGGTATGCGGGCGGATAAAGAGCTGTTCGAACGCGGTGCGCTGGGCGGGCGTCTGGACCCTGAACCGCTCGCTGACGTCTGCGCCGTCCTCGTCGTAATAGGTAATCTTTAGCCACTCGCCTTTTTCATCCGCACCGGGCTGTAAGACCATGCCGGAACAGCGCAGCACCAGCGCATCTTTCAGTTTCAGCGCCGCTTTCAGCATGTCATCCGGGTCGACCAACACCGTGTCACACTCCCGACAGCGGCGGGCAGCGATATCGTTCTCGGCGTTGCACTGCGGGCAGTTTTTGAAGCGGAAGCGGAAATCACACTGTTCGCGATGGCCTTCATCGTCTTCAAACCAGCCCTGACAGCGGCGGCCAAAATGTTCGATCAGCGTGCCGTCGGCGGTAGTTTTGCCCCAGAAAGTGTTGGCAAACCCGCAGGCCGGACAAAACACCTGTACCGGCACGTTGTCGCTCTTGCCTTTTGGCGTGCCCACTTCCGGGGAGTAGAGATCGTGCGGATTACCGGCATAATCGAGGATCAGACAGTCGGTTTTGCCCGGTGCCAGGCGCAGGCCACGGCCGACAATCTGCTGGTACAGGCTGACGGATTCGGTCGGGCGAAGAATCGCAATCAGGTCAACGTGCGGTGCGTCAAACCCGGTGGTTAATACGGAGACATTCACCAGGTAGCGGAACTGCTGGGCTTTGAAAGCCTCAATCAGGCTGTCGCGCTCCGGCCCGGGGGTTTCACCGGTAATTAACGCCGCGTCGTTGGTGGGCAGAAGCCCCGTGATTTCACGCGCGTGTTCGACGGTAGCAGCAAAAATCATCACCCCTTTGCGCGTTTGCGCAAACTCTTCAATCTGGCTGATGATATGCGGCGTGATCCGCTTCTGTTTTTTCAGCTCATGGTTAAGATCCGCCTCGCTGAACAGCCCGTTGCTCTGCGCCTGTAAGCGGCTGAAATCGTACTGCACGACCGGCATATCCAGCCGCTCCGGTGGCGTCAGATAGCCATGCTTGATCATGTAGCGCAGCGGAAGCTCATAGATACAGTCGCGGAACAGGGCCTTTTCATCGCCACGCACCATGCCGTGATAATGAAACTGATAAATCCAGCCCTTGCCCAGACGAAATGGCGTGGCGGTCAGGCCAAGCAGGCGTAAGTGAGGGTTCACCTCTCTCAGATGAGTGAGGATTTGCTGATACTGGCTGTCGTCGTCATCGCTGATGCGGTGACACTCATCGACAATCAGCAGGGAAAACTCGCTGCAAAACAGGTCCAGGTTGCGCGCAACGGACTGTACGCTGCCAAACACCACTTTCCCGTGGCTCTCTTTGCGCTTCAGCCCGGCGGCAAAAATATCGGCCTCCAGGCCGAGCGCGCAATATTTGGCGTGGTTTTGCGCCACCAGCTCTTTTACGTGCGCCAGCACCAGCACGCGCCCGCGAGCCAGGCGCGCCAGTTCGGCAATCACCAGGCTTTTACCGGCTCCGGTCGGGAGCACGATGGCGGCGGGTTCCCGGTGCTTGCGAAACCAGGCGAGGGTGGCATCAACGGCTTCTTGCTGATAGGGGCGTAGTGTGAACGTCATGGCTTCTCTATTCAGTTAACTCGCATATAGTATGCCACGAAACTTTTTCCCTTGAGTGGCGCAACCAGACCATTATACTGAACTGTTTCTGACTGCTTCTTTTTCGGACGCGTAGTCCGACTTCCAGCACCATTAAGGCTAAAAAGATTTCATGCGACTTGATAAGTTTATCGCTCAGCAACTCGGCGTAAGCCGCGCTATTGCCGGGCGTGAAATTCGCGCCAGCCGCGTAACCGTGGACGGCGACATTGTGAAAGACAGCGCTTTTAAACTCCAGCCTGACCACCAGGTGGAGTATGACGGCAACCCGCTGACCCAGCAGAATGGCCCGCGCTACTTCATGCTCAACAAACCGGAAGGTTACGTCTGTTCAACGGACGATCCGGATCACCCGACGGTGCTCTACTTCCTCGACGAACCTGTGGCGCACAAGCTGCATGCGGCAGGGCGACTGGATATTGATACCACCGGCCTGGTGCTGATGACCGATGACGGTCAGTGGTCGCACCGCATCACCTCCCCGCGCCATCACTGTGAGAAAACCTATCGGGTGACACTTGAGTCGCCGGTCTCGGATGACACGGCAGAGCAATTCGCGAAAGGCGTTCAGCTACATAATGAAAAAGATCTGACCAAACCGGCGGTGCTGGAAGTCATTACCCCAACGGACGTCCGTCTGACCATCAGTGAAGGCCGTTACCACCAGGTGAAACGGATGTTTGCCGCCGTGGGCAACCACGTTGTGGGGCTGCATCGTGAACGTATCGGCGCGATTGAACTCGATCCAGACCTGGCGCCAGGGGAATATCGCCCGCTGACGGAAGAAGAGATTGCCAGCGTCGGGCTGCTTTCACGCTAAATTCAGGAGAACCCTGTGACCACCAGGCCACACTCGTCGTTTAAAATCGTATTTATCCTTGGCCTGTTGGCCATGCTGATGCCGCTGTCTATCGATATGTATCTGCCCGCGCTGCCGGTGATTTCCGCGCAGTTTGGCGTACCGGCAGGCAGCGCACAGATGACGCTCAGTACCTACATTCTTGGTTTTGCGCTCGGCCAGCTCTTTTATGGCCCAATGGCAGACAGCCTGGGGCGCAAACCCGTTATTCTGGGCGGGACGTTGATATTTGCCGCGGCGGCGGTGGCCTGCGCGCTGGCGCAGAGTATCGATCAGCTGATCGTGATGCGTTTCTTCCATGGCCTGGCTGCGGCTGCGGCAAGCGTGGTGATTAACGCGCTGATGCGCGACATCTACCCGAAGGAAGAGTTCTCACGCATGATGTCGTTCGTCATGCTGGTCACAACCATTGCGCCGCTGGTCGCCCCCATGGTGGGCGGGGCGGTGCTGGTGTGGTTCAGCTGGCATGCGATTTTCTGGATCCTGGCGATTGCCGCGCTGCTGGCCTCGGTGATGATCTTCGTCTTTATCGATGAAACGCTGCCGGTCGAGCGCCGTCAGAAGTTTCACGTCCGCACCACGCTTGGCAACTTTGCCTCGCTGTTTCGCCATAAGCGCGTGCTGAGCTATATGCTTGCCAGCGGCTTTAGCTTTGCCGGGATGTTTTCGTTCCTGAGCGCGGGGCCGTTTGTGTACATCGAACTGAACCATGTGTCACCCCAGCACTTTGGTTACTACTTCGCGCTGAATATCGTGTTCCTGTTTGTGATGACCATTATCAACAGCCGCTTTGTCCGGCGGGTCGGGGCGCTGAATATGTTCCGCGCCGGGCTGTGGATCCAGTTCGTGATGGCTATCTGGCTGGTATTGAGCGCATTGTTGGGCGTAGGTTTTTGGGCGCTGGTGGTGGGCGTGGCGGCGTTTGTTGGCTGCGTCTCGATGGTCTCATCCAACGCGATGGCGGTGATCCTCGACGAATTCCCGCATATGGCGGGCACCGCCTCGTCGCTGGCAGGGACGTTCCGTTTCGGGATTGGCGCGATTGTCGGGGCGCTGCTCTCAATGGCGACGTTTAATACTGCCTGGCCGATGCTGTGGGCGATTGCCCTCTGCGCGACTTGCTCCATCCTCTTCTGTCTTTACGCCAGCCGGCCCCGTAAGACGGCGCATAAATGAGCACTTAAGGCCCGAAACGGGCCTTTTTGTTGACCCATATCAACCAACCCTCGGTTCGTTTACCCGGTGTTTGTTTCTTTTATGTAAAATCTATTTATGTAAAAAGTCACATCATTGTATTTAAAAAGGTTGAGTTAGATCGCAGAAACGGGTACATATAGCGCCGACGCGAGCCTGCAACGCCTATAAAATCCGCTAAACAGTGCAGGTTGGCGATGATGTGTTACTATAAATGTAAATAAATTGTGAAGTAAATTTGCTTCCGGGGATCTGAACGTGAATACATTACAACTCTCCATTGTCCATCGCTTGCCCCAGAGCTATCGCTGGTCGACGGGTTTTGCAGGTTCGAAAGTTGAACCGATTCCGCAAAGCGTTGCCGGGGAGGATAATTGTCTGGTGGCGCTCAAGCTGCTTAGCCCGAGCGATGAAAATGCGTGGCCGGTTATGGAACGTCTCAGCCAGGCGCTGACGGACATCGAAGTAGACAGCTCCGTGCTGGAATGCGAAGGTGAGCCGTGCCTGTTTGTTAACAGCCAGGATGAATTTGCTGCGACCTGCCGTCTGAAAAACTTCGGCGTGGCGATTGCCGAACCGTTCTCCGGTCAATATCCTTTCTGAGTGCTAGTCAGCGGACAATAGCTGGCGCGTGTAATCCTGCGCAGGCGCAGTGAATACGCGCTGGCACTCTCCCTGCTCAACGACTTCTCCCTGCCGCAATACCACCACCTGATGGCAAAGCGCACGCACCACCTGTAAATCGTGGCTGATAAAAATATAGGCCAGCCGATGCTTTTCCTGTAGCCCCTTCAGCAGCGCCAGAATTTGCGCCTGCACGGTGCGGTCCAGTGAAGAGGTAGGCTCGTCCAGCACGATCAGCTCCGGTTTCAGGATCAACGCGCGGGCAATCGCTATACGCTGGCGCTGTCCGCCGGAAAACTCAGCCGGATACCGGTGCCGGGTCTCGGGATCTAAACCCACTTCCGCCATCACCCGCTTCACGTCGATTTCACGCTGTTGTGCCGTCAGCGCGGGCTGATGAACGCGCAGGCCCTCTTCAATAATCTGCAATACGCTCAGCCGCGGGTTCAGCGAAGAGTTCGGATCCTGAAAGACCACCTGCATCCGCGGGCGGACGGGCAGCATTTGGCGGCGGCTCAGGTTTTGCAGCGGCATGCCGTCAAAGAGAATGCTTCCCTGCGAGGCGATCAGGCGCAGCAGCGCCAGGCCGGTGGTGCTTTTGCCCGAACCGGATTCGCCCACAAGCCCGAGCGACTCGCCCGGACGCAGAGAGAAGCTCATGTTTTTCAGAACATGATTGTGATCGACCACGCGACGCAAAATGCCTTTGCGGATCGGGAATGACACCGACAGGTCCTCAACCTTCAGCAACGGTGCGCTGTCAGCGTTAAGCGGAACCGGGTCGCCAGAGGGTTCGCTATCGAGCAGGCGCTGTGTATACGGGTGCTGAGGCGCGCTCAGCAGGGCAGTTGCCCTGTTCTGTTCGACGCAGCGGCCATTTTGCATCACGGCCACCGCGTCAGCGAGCTTTTTCACGATGCCCAGGTTATGCGTAATAAACAGCAGGCTCATGTTCAGCTCGTCGCGCAGTTCGCGCAGCAGTTGCAGAATTTGCGCCTGCACCGTGACGTCCAGCGCGGTGGTGGGTTCATCCGCAATCAACAGTTCGGGGCGCGTCAGCAGCGCCATCGCGATCATCACGCGCTGGCGCTCGCCGCCGGAAAGCTGATGCGGGAAATCGTTCAGCCGTTTCGCCGCATTACGAATGCCGGTGCGTTCAAGGCAGTCCAGAATTTCCCCCCGCGCTGCCTCTTTACGCATTCCCCGATGAAGTGACAGCACTTCATAGAGCTGTTTTTCCAGCGTATGCAATGGATTGAGCGACACCATCGGCTCCTGAAAAATCATGGCAATCTTATTGCCACGAATGCCGCGCAGGGTTTGCTCATCAGCGTTCAGCAGGGATTGTCCATGGAACAGAATATCCCCGTGCGGATAGCTGACCGGCGGGGAAGGGAGCAGGCGCAGCACCGACAGAGCCGAAACGCTCTTACCGGAGCCGGATTCCCCGACCAGCGCCAGCGTCTCTCCGCGCTGGATCTGCAACGATAAATCCGTCACCACCGGGCGAGATTCGCCCTGCTTTGAAAACGCAATCGACAGATTTTCTATGCTCAGAAGAGGCCGGGTCATGTCATACCGCCTTGTTGGGATCGAAGGCATCGCGCACGGCTTCGCCAATAAAAATCAGCAGGGAAAGCAGCACCGCCACGGAGAGGAATGCGGCGATGCCCAGCCAGGGGGCCTGTAGGTTGTTTTTGCCCTGCAACAGCAGTTCGCCAAGAGACGGTGAGCCCAGCGGCAAACCGAAACCAAGAAAATCAAGCGACGTCAGGGTGGTAATGGAGCTACACAAAATAAACGGCAGGAAGGTGAGGGTCGCCACCACCGCATTGGGAAGCATGTGACGGAAGATAATTGCGCGATCGCTCACGCCTAATGCCTGCGCGGCGCGAATATAATCGTAATTTCGCGTGCGCAGAAACTCCGCGCGCACCACGCCGACCAGTGCCATCCAGCCGAACAGGACGGTGATGCCTAACAGCCACCAGAAGCCAGGCTGTACTACGCTGGACAGCAGGATAATCAGAAACAGCGTCGGCATACCGGACCAGACTTCAATTACGCGCTGCCCCCACAAATCGATTTTTCCACCGTAATAGCCCTGCATGGCGCCCGCCACGACGCCCATCACGCTGCTAAAGAGCGTCAGAAGCAGCCCAAACAGGAGCGAGATGCGGGTGCCATAGAGGATGCGCGCCAGCACATCGCCGCCGTTGGCGTCCGTTCCCAGCCAGTTCTGCGAGGAAGGCGGGGAAGGGAAGGGGGTGGACGTGGCGTAGTTAATACTGTTCGCGCCAAAGCGAATCGGTGCCCAAAGCGCCCAGCCGTGCTGCGCGATCTGTTCACGTAACCAGGGATCCTGATACTCGGCTGGCGTCGCAAACGGACCGCCAAAATCGCTTTCGCTATAGGTAGTAAGCACCGGCACGTACCAGCGATCTTTGAAATGCACCAGCAGGGGTTTATCGTTGGCAATCAGTTCGGAACACAGACTTAAGGCAAACAGGACGGCGAAGATCCACAGCGACCAGTAGCCGCGACGGTTGTGGCGAAAGCGCGCCCAGCGGGCCTGATTGACGGGGCTTAAACGCGACATTAGCGGCCCTCAAAATCGATACGGGGATCGACCAGCGTATAGCTGATATCGCTGATGATATTCAGCAGCAGGCCGATCAGGGTGAAAATGTACAGTGTGCCAAACATCACCGGGTAATCACGGGAGACGGTGGCCTCATAGCCGAGCAGCCCTAAACCGTTGAGAGAGAACATCACTTCTATCAGCAGAGAGCCGGTAAAAAACATACTGATGAACGTGGCGGGAAAACCGGCAATCACCAGCAGCATGGCGTTACGAAAAACGTGCTTCCACATAATCTGCTTTTCACCGACGCCTTTGGCGCGCGCGGTGACGACGTACTGTTTGCGGATCTCATCAAGAAAGGCATTTTTGGTCAGCATCGTAAGCGCCGCAAAACCGCCGATAACCGTCGCCAGCACCGGAAGCGTGATGTGCCAGAAGTAATCGGTGATTTTCTGATACCACGGCAACGTGCTGAAATCCGCAGAGACCAGCCCGCGCAGCGGGAAGAGGTCGAAATAACTGCCGCCAGCGAAAAAGACAATCAGCAGCACGGCAAACAGAAACGCCGGGATAGCGTAGCCGATGATAATGAACGTGCTGCTCCAGATATCAAAACGGCTACCGTTGTAGACCGCTTTGCGGATCCCCAGCGGAATGGAGACCAGATAAATAATCAGCGTCCCCCACAGTCCGAGCGTGATGGAAACCGGAAGGCTTTGCTTGATCAGGGTTAGCACCGAGGCGCTGCGAAACAGGCTGTCGCCAAAATCGAAACGGACATAATCCCAGAGCATCCTGAAATATCGCTCGTGCAGCGGCTTGTCAAAACCATAGCGATGGGTGATCTCGGCGATCACCTCCGGATCCAGTCCCCGACCGCCCCGGTAGTGGCTTTCGCTGATATTGCCCACGCCCGTCCGGGCATGGCTGGCCCCCATTCCTTCACCGCCGCCGCCCGGCATGCCGCCAGCGTGACCAAATTCTATGGCCGCAATCGCCTGGTCCACCGGGCCGCCGGGGGCAATCTGCACGATAAAAAAGTTAATGGTAATGATGGCCCATAGCGTCGGGATAACCAGCAGCAGCCTGCGGATAAGATAAGCGCCCATCGTCACTCCTCAACGCCGCGCTGCGGGCAGTTTTGCGGCTTTATTCACGTCATACCACCACGTATCAAAACCAAGCGTATAAACCGGGCGAACGGCGGGCAGGGAGAATTTGTCCCAGCGGGCCACGCGATCTTCACCCATGTACCACATCGGCAGCATGTAATAGTTCCAGGTTAACACCCGGTCAAGCGCGCGCCCGAGCGGCAGAAGTTTCTCTTTATCGCCCTGAGCGGCAACGATTTTCGCGATCAGCGCATCAATCACCGGACTCTTTACCCCCGGAGCGTTGTAGGAGGAGTCGATATACCCCGATGCCCAGGAGATTTGCAGGTCTGAACTCGGCCACGGCTGGGCAGCCCACAGGGTTTGCATCATGTCGTAATCGCGACTGCGCTTGCGGTTGGTCAGCTGGGCAATATCGACCTGGCGGATATTCATGGTCACCCCAAGACGGGCAAGGTTCTTCTTAAACGGCAGCACCCACTGATCGTTTGCGCCGGAGGCAATCAGCAGTTCGAAGCTGAGCGGCTTACCAGTTTTAACATTTACTCGTAGCCGATTTTTCAACACCCAGCCAGCGTCATCCAGCAGTTTGCTGGCTTTCAGCAGGTTGTCCCGGTCGAACCCGTTTCCGTCGGATTTTGGCGGTTCAAATAGGCGGGTGAACACTTCCGGCGGGAGCTCCGCTTTCATTGGCGCCAGCAAAACCAGCTCGTCCGCGTGGGGATAATCACGGGCGGCATATTCAGTATTCTGGAAATAGCTGTTCGCCCGGCTGTAGGCTCCGTAAAACAGCGCTTTGTTCATCCATTCGAAATCAAACGCCAGGGTAATAGCTTCACGCACCCGACGATCGGAAAAAACCGGGCGCTGAATATTAAACGCCAGCCAGCGCGTGTCCTGCGCGGATTCGTTTTTATGTTCGTCTTTAACGATATAGCCTTTCGCGAAATTTTTTCCGATATACCGGGTCGCCCAGTTTTTGGCGCTGTTCTCGACACGTAAATCAAATGCGCCTGCCTTAAACGCCTCGAAGGCCACGTTATCATCCAGGTAGTAGTCGTAGCGGATTGTATCGAAGTTCCAGCGGCCCCGGTTTACCGGCAGCGTGGCTGCCCAGTAATCTTTCACGCGGGAATAGATCACGTACTGGCCCATTCGCCAGTCGGTAATGCGATACGGTCCTCCGGCCAGCGGCGGGGAAGAGAGGGGATCGCTCAGCTTATGGTTTTTCCAGAATGATTCGGGCATGACGGGCAGGGAGAACAGGCTCAGCATATTCTCTTTGTTTGGCTCAGGGAGTTCGATTCGCACGGTCAGCGGGGCGATGGCTTTCACCGTGGTGCCCTTGTACACCAGACGAAACTGCGGCACGCCTTCGGTCATAAATTTATGAAAGGTGAACGCCACATCGCGGGCGCTAACCGGCGTACCGTCGTGAAAACGCGCCCGCGGATTAATCGCGATTTCTGCCCAGCTAAAATCATCGGCGTAACGCACGTTCTCAGCGACCAGGGGATAATAGCTGCCGGGCTCGTCGTCGGAGGTGACGAACAGCGTGTCATAGAGGGATTCGGTACGTGCTGCCGCCACGCCGCGCAGGGCGAAGCGGTTAAAGTTGTCAAACGTTCCGGTCGCGGAAAGCGTCACGTTCCCGCCTTTCGGGGCGGCGGGGTTCACATAATCGTAGTGAGTAAAGTTGACCGCATACTTCGGCTCGCCAATGACGGCAAAGGCCGTGCTCTCTTTGATGGTCTGCGCCTGGCTCGACAGGCTCACCAGCGCCAACAGCATCAATACAACGCGCATAATCATAGTGCGGCGGATCCCTTTGTTCACAGGCAGGCTCGGTTGAGGAGAATAATAAGGGACAGCGTCGTGATTGTGAAATTATTCCCCGAGCGTGATGTCGGGTTGCCACGTCCTAAACTGCTCCAGCGGCATTGGTCGGCCGATCCAGTAGCCCTGAAGATAGTTCACGCCATGCTCGCGCAGCCACGCCGCCTGCTCGGGCGTTTCAACACCCTCGGCGACGGTTAACATATTCAGGCGTTCTGCCAGCGTCAGCACCGCGTCAAGCACTGGCGAGGTAACGGTTTCAGTCCCGATGGCATTCACGAAGCCACGGTCAATTTTCAGGTAATCCATCGTGAAGCGTTCCAGATAGATCAGCGCGCTGTGGCCGGTGCCAAAATCATCGATGGCGATTTCAAAACCTTCATTGTGCAGCCATTCAAACAGCTGATTTGCCTCGCGGTGGTTGATCATGTCGCGCTCGGTTATTTCCAGCACAATCTGGAAGTGATCGGGCGGAAGGGCAGCGGCAAACGCGCGCATATCCTCCTTAAAGTTTTCCGCATGCAGATGACCGGGCGCGATGTTGATCCCAAACTTGGCCCCAGGCGGGAGCACCGTTTGCAGGACAGGGGCATCGCGGATAATCAGGTCAAAAAGATGCAGCGTCAGCGGGACAATCAGCTTCTGCGCTTCAGCGAAGTTAATAAAGGCATCCGGTGGAATTTCGCCCATCACCGGGTGCTTCCAGCGCATCAGGACTTCCAGCCCGGTCATTCTGAGCGACTGCGCATCCACGACGGGCTGATAGACCACGTAGAACTGGTCGTGCTTGATGGCCGTAAGGATCTCTTTCCCGGGATTCAGACGGATAGTGAGAATATAGAAATTCAGCAGACCTGCCGCAATACCGCAGACCAGGCCGAAGAACACGGCGTAGAGCAGTTCATCGGTCTTCCAGGCTTGCGCATAGACGTTAACGGTCAGAGGAATATTTTTCAGCGTGGCGGTGCGGGCAGGGACCTCAGGCAAATCCCGCGCCTGAACCAGCATTCCGGACTGGGTGGATAACGCGGAGTCGCCAATGACGATCGATATTCCGGAAAATTCATCCTGACGTGACGTATAAAGAAGGTAAGGCGTCAGGTTGATGTTCACGGAGGTAAATACGCCGCCGTCTTTTACCAGCGGATTGCGATACCAGATAGCGATCGCGGGTTTATCCGGCAGCATGGGCGTACCCGGCAGGAGCGCGATATCAACAGGTTTGCTGATGTGTAGCTGAGGGATAAGCGTTTCCATTGGGGTATTCATCGGACCTGTTGCCGAAGAGCAGAAGGCCTGTTTATCCCGGACCAGCAAAAAGGCGCGCACGTTAATACTGAAGGCCGCGCGTGAGGTGAGCGCCGCACTGACCTCTTCACAGCTGTTCAGCGTGAGCGGCTGGAGCGTATTAATAGAGGTTTTAAGCTCGTCGAAAAAGCTCTCCATGTAGACGCTTAAATCCGTAATGAGGGTATCGTACCTGACTTCTCGCTTGTGATAACTCCAGTAAAACTGTAACGCACTCAGAAGCAGGGCGGTAAACAACCCCGTCAGAATACTGAGAAACAGTATCTTGCGGTTGCTGGAGAAGTAGCGGGTAAACATAGATGTCGTGATTCCTGAAATGACGCTGGATGTCTATCAGTGTAACGGGCAAAAAAAAACACTGCCGGAGCAGTGTTTTTTTAATCGTATCGCCAGCCAAGGGATAACCAACGATACGACAGCAATATTAACTACGGCTCAGAACGCGGCGAGCTTCGTTGTAGCGCTTCTTCCAGTAAGGTTCGTTCATGCTGGAAATCGTCACACCACTGCTGGTGGAAGCATGGACAAACTGATCGTTACCGATATAGATGCCAACGTGTCGACCGGTTGAACCTGCTCTGAACAGGACTAAATCGCCCGTACGCAGTTTAGTGCGCGAAATGGACTTGCCCATTTCCTGCTGTTCATAAGTAGAACGCGGAAGGTCTAACCCAAACTGCTCACGGAAAGTACGCTGTACGAATGCGGAGCAATCGATGCCTTTCTTGGTGCTGCCGCCCAGGCGGTAACGCACGCCTTTCCAGTCAGCATACTGATCCATAATACGCGACTTAACGTCGAGATTACGTACCATATTTTCAAATTCATCCTGAGAGGCTTGCAGTGAAGAGGAATCTTCCATTCCCACAACACGCGTCTCAGGATGCATATTCTTCGCGGTGTTCGTCGTACTACATGCCGAAAGCAGAACTGCCACTGCAATCGCCGGGATCCCCCGCAAGATATATCTCAAAATTGGTTGAGATTTGACCATTTTGTTTGTTTTCCCTTGAAGTCCTTAACGAAAATATCGTTATAAAAATGCCAACCGTGACGAGACTAATTATCTGTTCACAATGAGACAATTCTTTATGGTGAAATCTGTGGCACAACGCACAAAATTATTCACCACGATAATAATTATCTCAATGGGGCAAAACGAGTTCGAGGTTAACCGATTGCAAAGGGCATTGCGAGCAAAAAAGACCGTTTTTTTATAAGAAAATGTGATACACAACGTTACAGCGCGGAATTGCTCAAAATGCCGCCATTCATACCGGTAATCCCTGCAATTGCTTCATTTTTATCACGAATTGTATGACGGAATGATGACAGCGCTGAATGATGCCGGAAAGAAGTGACTCAGGGATCGAAAACGATCCCTGATGAATGGTGTTAATTAGCGTTATTTATTTGTTTCAGACTTGTTTAAATTTGCCGGGAAGATAGCGATCAAAAATACTTATTACGCGATCGCTCAGGGGAGTCATCAGCACCCAGGGTAAACCAATTAACACCGCCGTGAGGGAGCCTACGGCGATATCTGTCAGCCAGTGAGCGCCAATCATCACCCGCGGGAATGCAAATACCACCACAATAACCAGGGCGATGGCGAAGGCTTTTTTACCGAAATAGCGCAGCATGAAGCCAGCAAAAATCAGCAGCATCATACCGTGGTCGCCCGGGAAGCTGTCCTTCGAGGCGTCTTTGGTTGGAATATGAAGCAGCTCGCTGACGCGGTTAATATTCGGGAAAGAGAGCGACGGACTGGCGCGTTTAACCGGCATCAGATGCTGCGCCAGCTGGTTGATAATCACGGCTGCCAGCAGCATGACCAGGCCGATAATCAGAATACGGCGACGACCCGTTTTGTCTTCCTTCAGCCAGAAGGAGAGCATCAGACAGCCCATTGCCAGCAGCGAACAGCCGTCAAACGCGCGGTTGTTGGTGATCGCCACCAGCCACAGGAAGGCTTCACTCTTCGCCAGCGCCTGGTTAAAGAAGTGGAACAGCCCGGAATCCAGCGGGAACCAGAAACCGTGATCCGCCGGGATATACCAGGAGAAAAAGATCGCCAGACCGGCAGCGTTGAGCAATAAAATAGCAGGAAGTCGAGTCGTCATAGTCTTCAGCAATGTGTGAAATCAGGGGCAACGTTAGCCGCCCAAACTTAAACGAAGCTTCAACAGGCTTGACTGGAGGGCATTCCAGTCGGTATTAACCGCACTAATTAACTCTATCCGGCTGTCGGGTGGCGCGACGTTCTGGGTTTCTATAAAGAAATCCTCGCCCTGACGATTAATGCGCACCAGACCATCCGGGGTGCGCATGATCCCTTTTACCCGCTCAACCGGCGCCAGTCTCGCCCATTCCAGTATACCAATGGTGTCGAAAACCGTATCGGCATCGAAGATCCAGCCGCAGGCCTGGTGTCCCTGGCCGCTGTTCAGATTTCGACGCCAGCGCTGATGTTCCGGCAGGCTCAGCGCTGCCAGACCTTGCTTCGCGCCGTGGCTATGTGAATGCTCTGCGCTGGCAGGCAGTTGCGTCTGGTTGAGGCGGGGAAGATCGAGCAGGGCGCCATCAATGTTGCCCTGGGTGGTCTGCACGTACTGACGTCCACCGCCAGCCTGCTGCCACCAGGCATTGAACGCGGCCTGACTCTCAGCCGTCGCGCGATCGGATTTATTCGCCACGATGATGTCTGCCGAGGCGAGCTGGTCGCGGAAATTGTCGTTATTGATCGCTTTTTCATCCAGCAGCTGGCGGGGGTCGAGCAGGCAAAGCGTCGCACGCAGCTCAAGCCACGGCTCGTAGACCGGGGCGGTCAGTAAATCAAGAATTTGCTTCGGATGACCCAGCCCAGTGGGTTCAATCAGCAGACGGTCAGGCTTGCCCTGACGCAGCAGCGTATTCAGCCCGACCTGCATCGGCAGACCATTCACGCAGCACATACACCCGCCCGGGATCTCTTTCACCATCGCGCCGCTGTCGGCGAGCAACGCGCCGTCGATCCCCACTTCGCCAAATTCGTTGACCAGCACGGCCCACTTTTCCGCCGGATCTTTATTGGCCAGCAAATGCAGAATGGACGTAGTTTTACCGCTGCCGAGAAAACCGGTGATCAGGTTGGTTTTGGTCACGTGCGCTCCGATAAATAATTGTGATGTAGTAACAACTATCTATCATCCTGACGAAAAAATCGGGCATTGAGAAGAGGGAGGGCGAACGGAGCGTAAAACCGTTCGCCTTAAACGCAATAATCGCTAAATTTTTAACGTTTCGATAACGGCCTGACGCGCGCCGAGCCGGACGAGGCGCTGGTACGCGCCGGTGATTGCCTCGACAAAGACAGGGTTTTGCGGCAGGTCGTCGCCAAAGATTTCTTTTAGCGTCAGCAGGGCGCTAACGCGTTCTGTGTCACTGCTGGTAGCGACAATGGCCTGAAACTTGTCGCTCAGCGGATCGCGCACGTCAATGGCGTTGCCCTGGTCGTCCGTCCCGCTGACGTAGCGCATCCAGCCTGCGACGCCCAGCGCCAGTAATGGCCAGGCGGTGTTACGCTCAAGATGCATGCGGATCCCATCCAGCATGCGCTGAGGCAGCTTCTGACTGCCGTCCATAGCGATTTGCCAGGTGCGGTGCTGTAGCGCCGGGTTGGCGAAGCGGTCAAGCAGGCTGTCAGCATAGGCTGTCAGATCGACGTTGGTGATGCGCAGCGTAGGGGCCTGCTCATTCAGCATCAGCCTGCGGGCAGCCTCGCGGAAGCTGTCGTCCTGCATACATTCATTTATGTGCGCGTAGCCGGCAAGGTAGCCCAGATACGCCAGGAAGGAGTGGCTGCCGTTCAGCATCCGCAGCTTCATCTGCTCCCAGGGCAGGACATCCTCAACCATCTGTACGCCTGCAACCTCCCATTCCGGACGCCCGGCGACAAAGTTATCTTCCACTACCCACTGAATGAACGGTTCACAGCTGATGGCGCAGGGATCTTCAACGCCAAGTTCCTGGGTGATTTCCGCGAGTGAGGCGTCAGTGGCGGCGGGCACGATTCGGTCGACCATGGTGCCAGGGAAGCTCACGTGCGCCTCGATCCATCCGGCCAGCTCTGCGGAACGCTTTCCGGCCATGCCGAGAACGGCATTTTTCACCACGTGGCCGTTATCGGGAATGTTGTCGCAGGAGAGCACGGTAAACGCCGGCAGGCCGCGCTCGCGGCGGCGATGAAGCGCTTCGACCAGAATACCCGGCGCGGAATGCGGCTCAGACGGATGCTCAAGATCGTGCAGAATGCGGCTGTTGTGCATATCCAGTTTCCCCGTCGCCGGATCGATGCAGTAGCCTTTTTCGGTAATGGTGAGGGAGACAATGGCCACCTGCGGTTCGCAGAACTTCTCAATAATGGCTGCTAGCGAGTCGAGTTTTGCGTTCAGGCACTCTTTTACCGCACCGATAATAATGGGCTGATTGCCTTCGGCACCTTTCTCCAGCACGGTAAACAGATGATCCTGCGCGCGGAGCTGGCGCATGAGAACATCGCCGCTAAAGAGGCTAATCTCACAAATACCCCAGTCGCCTCCTTTGGCGTTCAGCACCCGGTTTGTTAACAACGCCTGATGCGCCCGGTGGAACGCGCCAAAGCCGAAATGGACGATGCGGGAGCGTAACTGCTCGCGATCGTAGCGGGGCTGCTGGACATGAGCAGGAAGCGCGGTGGAGGCAATAGTCTTCATGTAGTACACACCTGATTAACCATTAATTAACAATGCCAGTTTAAAGTTATATGACAGCAAATTAAATTGGTAAGCCGTAAATATCCCGGTTATGTGAGTTTGATCAATCAATGTCGCGCGCTGTGTTGACCACTTCGATTAAACATGTATGGTAGTCGTCATTGAGGTAATCCATATTGGTATAACAACTTGAGAGGGTGGGGCAATGGAACAAACCTGGCGTTGGTACGGGCCGAACGATCCGGTTTCTCTTGATGATGTGCGTCAGGCTGGCGCAACGGGTGTGGTCACGGCGCTGCATCATATTCCGAACGGTCAGGTGTGGCCGGTGGAGGAAATCCAAAAGCGTCAGGCACAGCTGGCAGAGAAGGGTCTAACCTGGTCTGTCGTGGAAAGTATTCCGGTTCACGAAGATATCAAAACCCACTCCGGTGAGTGTGAAACCTGGATTGCGAATTATCAGCAGAGCATTCGTAACCTGGCGGCCTGCGGTATTGATACCGTCTGCTATAACTTTATGCCAATTCTGGACTGGACGCGTACCGACCTGGAATATGAAATGGCCGATGGTTCGAAGGCGCTGCGTTTCGATCAAATCGCTTTTGCGGCTTTCGAGCTGCACATTCTGAAGCGTCCGGGGGCGGAAGCAGACTACACCGCCGAAGAGCAGCAGCAGGCGCTGGCGTGGTTCAATGCCGCCAGTGAAGCGGACATTGAGAAGCTGGTTCGCAATATTATCGCGGGCCTGCCGGGGGCGGAAGAGGGCTATACCCTCGATCAGTTCCGCGCGCGCCTGGCGGAATATGGCGATATCGATAAAAACCAGCTGCGTGAAAACATGGCGCACTTCCTGCGCGCTATCGTGCCGGTGGCAGAAGAAGCGGGCGTGCGGCTGGCGGTTCATCCGGACGATCCTCCGCGTCCAATCCTTGGCCTGCCGCGTATCGTGTCGACCATTGAGGATATGCAGTGGCTAAAAGAGACGGTGGACAGCATCTACAACGGCTTTACCATGTGTACGGGCTCTTACGGCGTGCGTGCGGATAACGATCTGGTGCGGATGATCGAAACCTTCGGGGATCGCATTCATTTCACTCACCTGCGTGCAACCTGCCGTGAAGAGAATCCAAAAACCTTCCATGAAGCAGCCCACCTTGGCGGCGACGTGAACATGGTTGCGGTGGTGGATGCCATTCTCTCTGAAGAAGTACGTCGTAAGCAGGCGGGGGATGTACGTCCTATCCCGTTCCGTCCGGATCACGGGCATCAGATGCTGGACGATCTGCGCAAGAAAACGAATCCAGGGTATTCGGCGATTGGCCGTCTGAAAGGGATGGCGGAAGTGCGCGGTATCGAGCTGGCGCTGAAAATGACGAAGTATCCAGAGCTTCTGTAAGCCTGATTGCCCGGTGGCGCTACGCTTACCGGGCCTACGAAAAACCGGCTCTGAGGCCGGTTTTTGTGTTTTTGTAGGCCGGGTAAGGCGCAGCCGCCACCCGGCAAACGCCACAATCAGTCAGCGCGACCCATATAGCGTTTTTCTTCGATATGGATACGGATTTTCTCGCCCGCTGACAGGTATTCTGGCACCTGTACGACCAGACCGGTAGTCAGGGTAGCCGGTTTGTTACGCGCGCTTGCAGACGCGCCTTTGATGCCCGGTGCCGTTTCAACGATTTCCAGATCAACGGTCTGCGGCAGCTCCAGCGCCAGCAGCACGCCATCCCAGGTCAGCACCTGCATGTCCGGCATTCCACCTTCAGGAATAAACAGCAGCTCTTCTTCGATCTGATCTTTGGTGAAGATATACGGGGTGTAATCTTCTTTATCCATGAACACGTATTCGTTGCCGTCGATGTAGGAGAAATCAACGTAGCGACGGGTCAGGGTCACGGTATCCACGATATCGTCGCCTTTAAAACGTTCCTCCACTTTCAGGCCGGTACGGACATCGGAGAAACGCATTTTATACAGCGTTGCTGCGCCACGGGCGCTGGGTGCCTGAATGTCGATATCTTTCACAATCAGCAGTTTGCCGTTGTAATTCAGTACCATACCTTTCTTGATTTCGTTCGCTCTTGGCATTGCAGTAATCCTGTTTACGGGAGGTAAAAAATATCGCGCCAAATTACTCGCGCGCGGCCTTTCAGGCAAGCGGAATTCGTGGGTTTTGCTATCAATACATAAAAGGTGTTACTGTGCGCGCAATGCCCGACTGCGCGGGCATCTGCCACCAACAGAGAGCATGTATGGATTGTCGTTCCGACTGTGGCGCGTGCTGTACCGCACCGTCCATCTCAAGCCCCATTCCAGGCATGCCACAAGGCAAGCCTGCCAATACCCGCTGCGTTCAGCTCTCTGACTCCAACCTGTGCATGATCTTTGGCTCGCCTTTACGCCCGAAGGTGTGCTCCGGGCTCCAGCCTGGCGCCGAAATGTGCGGCAGTACGCGCCAGCAAGCCATCACTTACCTGCTTGAGCTGGAAGCGCTCACCGCGCCTTAAACGTCTTTGATCCGCGTCAGGCAGCTCAGCGTCAGGACGCACATCACCAGCGCAATCCAGAACACCGTATGATAGTTCCAGATTTCAGCCACAACGCCCGCCAGTGAGCCTGCAATAATCCAGCCCACGCGGGTGGTATTAGTATAAAGGGTGGTGGCAGCGCCTGCCTGACCCGGCATCAGATCCTGGAAGTAGAGCATGCCGATACCGGCCAGAATGCCGATGTAAATGGCGTTCAGCAGCTGTAAAGCAAGAAGCAGGGCTGGCGTATGAACCGTCAGCATACCGACATAAAACAGCAGTCCGGCAACGGCGGCGATGCGCATCAAAAAGCGCTTGCCGAAGCGCTTCGCGTAATAGCCCGCAATCAGCATGGTGGGGATCTCAAGCCCCGCGGCGGTTCCCATCATGATCCCGGCCAGCTTCTCCGGCAGATGCAGCTCATCAATAATAAACAACGGCATATTAATGATATAGAGGCTGTTCGTTCCCCACATCAGCGTACAGATAATGAATAACAGTAGTGCGTCGCGCCGGTTACGCCGCGGTGCTTCCAGCGTACCGGTCGCCACTTTCGGCTCTTTACGCATGGAAGGCAGGAAGAACCATACCATTGCGCCACACACCACGAAGGCTACCGCCGCGCTGAGGTACATTACCGTAAAGCCAAAACCCATTGCCAGCGCGTAGGCGAGCGGGGGGCCAATCACCCACGCAAGCGACACCTGCGCGCGCAGTATCGAGCTGAACATCACCGCTTCCCGTCCTGTACGGTCGGCGTGCTCGCGGGCAAGGGCGAACATCTGCGGGTTGGCGGTCGAGCCGAAGCTGCTCAGGAACACCCCAACAAACAGCAGAATGAAATAGTTGCGGTTCCAGGCAAACAACACGCAGGCGAAAACGCCCAGCAGACAGCAAAAAACAATCAGGCTTTTGCGATCGCCTTTTCTGTCGGAACGCCCGGCCAGAAACTGGCTGACCAGGATGCCAATGATGGCGCTCCCGGTGAAGAAGAAGCCAACCATCGCCGGACGCGCGTGGACTTCGTTGGTCAGAAACAGGCTCAGCGTAGGTGTTTGTAACGCACCGGCAATACCGGTGAGGAAAGCAACAATCAAAAACGCCGTTGACGTCAAATCAAAGGGCTTTGGTGAGGCGGCAGCGGGGGTGTTATGCATGTTCAGTCTTTGCGAGTAACAGAGAGAGGCGGAGTTTACGCCGCCTGTCATTAAATAAACAGAGGGCAAAATCAAGATTGCCACAATAAATCAAAATAGCATTTCAGTTTAACGCTGTTTCGCTGAAGCGTGCTGAACCTGTTTGCTGAACATCAGCAAAAACCTCCCTATTGAAGAAGAAATGTGCTGCACTTCTAAATTCTGCAACAAGAAATGTAACTTTTCTTGCAACCTTTTGTAGAAAAGACAAGACTTCTTGAAACGTTTCAGCGCTATCTTGCATTCCTGTAGAAGCAGGTTAGCGCATATTTTCTCAGTTAAGCTGAAACGATTCAATTTCAGCAGGAGAGGAGAATCATGTTCCAGTTATCTGTTCAGGATATCCACCCGGGCGAACAGGCCGGGAATAAAGAAGAGGCTATTCGCCAGGTCGCCGCTGCGCTCGTGCAGGCTGGCAACGTGGCGGACGGCTACGTCAACGGCATGCTGGCGCGTGAACAGCAGACCTCCACCTTCCTCGGTAACGGTATTGCAATTCCGCACGGCACCACGGACACCCGCGATCAGGTGCTGAAAACCGGCGTGCAGGTCTTCCAGTTCCCGCAGGGCGTGCTCTGGGGCGAGGGGCAGGTGGCTTACGTGGCGATCGGTATCGCGGCCAGCGGTGACGAACATCTGGGCCTGCTGCGTCAGCTGACGCACGTGCTGAGCGATGATGCCGTCGCGGAACAGCTTAAATCCGCCACCACTGCTGAAGAGCTGCGTGCCCTGCTGATGGGCGAAAAACAGAGCGAAGCGCTGAAGGTGGATAATGAAACCCTGATGCTGGACGTCGTTGCGTCCGATCTGGTGACGCTCCAGGCGCTGAACGCGGCTCGCCTGAAAGAGGTGGGGGCGGCTGATACCGCCTTTGTGACCCGCACCATCAATGATAAGCCTTTAAACCTGGGTCAGGGCATCTGGCTGAACGACAGTGCTGAAGGCAACCTGCGCAGTGCTATCGCGGTCAGCCGTGCTGCGGTTGCCTTTGAGACAGACGGGGAACGCGCCGCGATGCTGGTAACCGTTGCCATGGCTGACGATCAGCCGGTATCCGTCCTGAAGCGCCTTGGCGATCTGCTGCTGAACAATAAAGCTGAAAAATTGCTGAACGCAGACGCGGCGACGGTGCTGGCCCTGCTGACCAGCGACGATGCGCTGACGGACAACCTGCTGAGCGCGGAGTACGTGGTGCGTAACGAACACGGCCTGCATGCCCGTCCGGGCACCATGCTGGTGAATACCATTAAACAATTTGAAAGTGAGATCACCGTGACCAATCTGGACGGTTCGGGTAAACCAGCCAACGGGCGCAGCCTGATGAAAGTTGTCGCGCTGGGTGTGAAGAAAGGCCATCGTCTGCGTTTTACCGCGCAGGGTGCTGATGCTGAACAGGCGCTAAAAGCGATTGGCGACGCCATCGCGGCCGGTCTGGGGGAGGGCGCATAATGAGCAGACGTGTTGCGACCATTACGCTGAACCCGGCTTACGATCTGGTGGGCTTCTGCCCGGAAATTGAGCGTGGCGAAGTTAACCTGGTGCGAACCACCGGCCTGCATGCCGCAGGGAAAGGGATTAACGTGGCGAAGGTGCTGAAAGATCTCGGCATCGACGTCACCGTTGGCGGCTTCCTTGGCAAAGACAACCAGGACGGTTTTCAGCAGTTGTTCAGTGAACTGGGCATCGCCAACCGTTTTCAGGTTGTGCAGGGCCGTACCCGTATTAACGTTAAGCTGACCGAGAAAGACGGTGAAGTAACCGATCTGAACTTCTCTGGCTTCGAAGTGACCCCGGCTGACTGGGAGCGCTTCGTTGCCGATTCCCTGAGCTGGCTGGGCCAGTTTGACATGGTGTGCGTCAGCGGCAGCCTGCCGTCCGGCGTCAGCCCGGAAGCGTTCACCGACTGGATGACGCGCCTGCGCAGCCAGTGCCCGTGCATTATTTTTGACAGCAGCCGCGACGCGCTGGTCGCCGGTCTGAAAGCCTCGCCATGGCTGGTTAAGCCTAACCGCCGTGAACTGGAAATCTGGGCGGGCCGTAAGCTGCCAGAATTAAAGGATGTGATTGACGCTGCCCATGCGCTGCGCGAGCAGGGTATCGCTCATGTGGTGATTTCGCTGGGTGCAGAAGGTGCCCTGTGGGTTAACGCCTCCGGGGAATGGATTGCCAAACCGCCTTCTATGGAAGTGGTCAGCACCGTGGGTGCCGGGGATTCGATGGTTGGCGGCCTGATCTACGGTCTGCTGATGCGCGAATCCAGTGAACATACCCTACGCCTTGCTACCGCCGTTGCGGCCCTGGCCGTGAGCCAGAGCAATGTCGGTATTACCGATCGTACCCAGTTAGCCGCGATGATGGCGCGCGTTGACTTAAAACCTTTTAACTAACAGCAGGAGAGGAATAATGAAAACGCTGCTGATCATTGACTCCGGTCTCGGACAGGCTCGTGCCTATATGGCGAAGACCCTGCTGGGCGCGGCGGCACAAAAAGCGCACCTGGATATCATTGATAACCCGGGTGATGCTGAAATGGCGATTGTTCTGGGCGACAAAATCCCCGCGGACAGCGCCCTGAACGGCAAAAAAGTGTGGCTGGGCGATATTAACCGCGCGGTGGCACACCCTGAACTGTTTCTGAGCGAAGCAAAAGGTCATGCGACGGTTTACAGTGCACCCGTTGAGGCCGCGCCGGTCGCAACCGCTGGGCCGAAACGCATTGTTGCGGTAACGGCTTGCCCGACAGGTGTGGCTCACACCTTTATGGCGGCTGAAGCCATTGAAACCGAAGCGAAAAAACGCGGCTGGTGGGTGAAGGTTGAAACTCGCGGCTCTGTTGGCGCGGGTAATGCCATCACACCGGAAGAGGTGGCCGAAGCCGATCTGGTGATCGTGGCGGCCGATATCGAAGTGGATCTGGCGAAGTTTGCTGGTAAGCCGATGTACCGCACCTCAACCGGCCTGGCGCTGAAGAAAACTGCGCAGGAGTTTGATAAAGCGCTGGCGGAAGCCAAACCTTATCAGGCGACCGGTGCGGCTAAAACGCCTGGCGAAGGTAAGAAAGAGTCTGCGGGTGCCTATCGTCACCTGTTAACCGGGGTTTCCTACATGCTGCCGATGGTGGTGGCGGGCGGCCTGTGTATTGCGCTCTCCTTTGCCTTTGGTATCGAAGCCTTTAAAGAGCAGGGCACGCTGGCGGCAGCCTTGATGCAGATTGGTGGCGGCTCCGCGTTTGCGCTGATGGTGCCGGTGCTGGCGGGCTTTATCGCCTTCTCCATCGCTGACCGTCCGGGTCTGACGCCGGGTCTTATCGGCGGTATGCTGGCCGTGAGCACTGGTTCTGGCTTTATCGGCGGTATTATTGCCGGTTTCCTTGCCGGTTACGTGGCGAAGCTCATCAGCTCGAAGCTGAAGCTGCCGCAGAGTATGGAGGCGCTGAAACCTATCCTGATCATCCCGCTGATTTCCAGCCTGGTGGTCGGTCTGGCGATGATTTACCTGATTGGTAAGCCGGTCGCGGGCATTCTGGAAGGTCTGACCCACTGGCTGCAAACCATGGGGACGGCGAACGCGGTGCTGTTGGGCGCAATCCTCGGCGGTATGATGTGTACAGACATGGGCGGTCCGGTAAACAAAGCGGCATACGCGTTCGGCGTTGGCCTGCTGAGTACCCAGACCTATGCGCCTATGGCGGCGATCATGGCGGCAGGTATGGTGCCTCCGCTGGCACTTGGCCTGGCGACAATCATTGCCCGTCGTAAGTTCGATAAAGCGCAGCAGGAAGGCGGCAAAGCGGCGCTGGTGCTGGGTCTGTGCTTCATTACCGAAGGCGCAATCCCGTTTGCGGCGCGCGATCCAATGCGTGTTCTGCCATGCTGTATCGTCGGCGGTGCGGTAACGGGAGCTATCTCCATGGCGGTAGGTGCGAAACTGATGGCACCGCACGGCGGTCTGTTCGTCCTGCTGATCCCTGGCGCCATCACGCCGGTGCTGGGCTACCTGCTGGCGATTGTTGCCGGTACGCTGGTGGCGGGTCTGTCTTACGCGGTGCTGAAGCGCCCGGAAGCGGAAGTGGTCGCAAAAGCAGCCTAAAAGAGGTGTCGGGTGGCGGCTTCGCCTTACCCGACCTACAAAAAAGCCGGGTCGCGTTAAGCGCCCGGCTTTTTTTATGCCGCCTGTTCAGCGGTCTGCTGTGCCTTCAGCCAGGCAATCTCTTCTGCCCAGATATCCGGATTGATGGTTTCCAGCACCATTGGAATGCCGTCGAAGCGGGCATCCTGCATGATAAAGCGGAACGCATCGTGGCCGATATTACCTTCGCCCAGGCTGTGGTGACGGTCTACGCGGCTGCCGAACGCGCTTTTCGCATCGTTTAAGTGCATACCGCGAAGATATTTAAAACCAACAATACGCTCGAACTCTTCGAAGGTATTTTTCGTGGCCTCGGTTGTGCGCAGGTCATACCCGGCGGCAAACGCGTGGCAGGTATCAATGCACACGCCCACGCGGGATTTGTCTTCCACGCCGTCGATGATCGCCGCCAGATGCTCAAACTTAAAGCCGAGGTTGCTGCCCTGACCGGCGGTATTCTCAATCACCGCCGTCACGCCCTGGGTTTTATCCAGCGTCATGTTGATGGACTCGGCGATGCGCGCCAGACAGGCGTCTTCGTCGATTTGCATCAGATGGCTACCGGGATGGAAGTTCAGCAGCGTCAGCCCCAGCTGTTCACAGCGCTGAACCTCATCCAGGAATGCTTCGCGGGATTTTTCCAGTGCCTCAGCAACCGGGTGGCCGAGGTTAATCAGGTAGCTGTCGTGCGGGAGGATCTGCCCAGGCCTATAGCGGTATTTCTCGCAGGCGGCTTTGAAGTCATCAATCACTTCCGCGGTGAGGGGAGCTGCGCGCCACTGGCGCTGGTTTTTGGTGAACAGGGCGAAAGCGGTCGCCTCGATTTCGGCGGCGCGAATGGCGGCATTCGCAAGGCCACCGGCAGCGCTGACGTGCGCTCCAACATATTTCATAAAAAGACTCCTGTTAACCCGAAATGCCTATGATAGCGGGTTAACAGGAGAAGGACGAGATGGTTTATGCCAACAGGCTGTGTACCGCAAGGTTAATCGCACCGCCGCCAACAATCAGCCAGATGAACAGCACCAGCGCCATCAGCAGCGGTTTCGCCCCGGCTTTTTTCAGCGCGCTGACGTGCGTGGTGACGCCCAGCGCCGCCATTGCCATCGCCAGCAGGACCGTATCCAGCGTGACCAGCATATCCACCATCGCTTTTGGCAGCAGGTGGAAAGAGTTGAAGATAGCGACCACGATGAACAGGATCGCAAACCACGGAATGGTGATTTTGCTTTTCTCGCTGCCGCCTGCCGGAGCCAGCTGTTTAACCCGCGCCGCAAGGAAAATCAGGAACGGGGCCAGCATCATCACGCGCAGCATTTTGGCGATGACCGCCGCGTTTTCCGCTTCCGGGTTAATGGCGTGACCTGCCGCCACCACCTGCGCCACTTCGTGCATGGTTGAGCCGATATAAATGCCGTAGGTTTCCGGGCTAAACCAGTGCGCCACCAGCGGATACATGGCTGGATACAGGAAGATCGCCAGCGTACCGAAGATAACTACCGTCGCGACGGCAACCGTGACTTTACTGGCTTCGGCTTTGACTACCGGCTCTGTTGCCAGTACAGCCGCTGCGCCGCAGATGCTGCTACCCGCACCGATCAGCCAGCTGGTCTGTTTGTCCAGTCCAAAGATCTTCTGGCCGATAAAGCACGCCAGTAAAAAGGTGCTCGAAAGGGTCAGGACGTCGATGGCAATCCCGCTGACACCCACATCCGCAATCTGCGAAAAGGTGAGACGGAAGCCATAAAGGATGATCCCGAGACGTAATAAATGCTGCTTGGCGAAAATCACGCCGCCGTCGCAGGATTTCCAGATATGCGGGTAAACGGTGTTCCCGACCACCATGCCGAGCAGAATGGCCAGCGTCAGGGCGCTGAACCCTGCACCGGCAACAGCCGGTATACTGCCACCCCATAAGGCCACGCCGGTAACCACGGCGCTGAGCGCGAGACCCGGCACGAAGTGCCACACTGTACGATGATGTTGTAAGGTGATTTCTGACATAACCTTCTCCTTTGTCTGGCTAAAGGTTACGGCGCTCTGGCTTAAAAATAAAATTGATTATATATTTATAATCAATCTTTATAAGTGGTAAGCAACCATGCACATTACATTGCGTCAGCTGGAAGTTTTTGCCGAGGTGCTGAAAAGCGGCTCGACAACCCAGGCGTCACAAATGCTGGCGCTCTCGCAGTCCGCCGTTAGCGCGGCCTTGACCGATCTTGAAGGGCAACTGGGCGTCCAGCTTTTCGACAGGGTAGGAAAGCGACTGGTGGTGAACGAACATGGCCGCCTGCTGTATCCGCGTGCCCTGGCCTTACTTGAGCAGGCAACGGAGATCGAACAGCTGTTCCGCGAGGACAACGGCGCTATTCGCGTCTACGCTAGCAGCACGATCGGTAACTACATCCTGCCGGAAGTGATCGCCCGCTACCGCCGGGATTTTCCGACCCTGCCGCTGGAGATGAGCGTCGGCAACAGCCAGGACGTGATTAACGCGGTGATTGATTTCCGCGTGGACATCGGTCTTATCGAAGGGCCGTGCCACAA
Organism: Enterobacter cloacae complex sp. I1M; assembly: GCF_014982425.1. NCBI lineage: Bacteria > Pseudomonadati > Pseudomonadota > Gammaproteobacteria > Enterobacterales > Enterobacteriaceae > Enterobacter > Enterobacter cloacae complex sp. I1M. The sequence continues at coordinate 56,689 of NZ_JADCLG010000003.1, forward strand.
CGTCGATATCATTGCGGAGCCCTGGCTTGAGGATGAGCTGGTGGTGTTTGCTTCCCCGGCCTCTTCTTTACTCCAGGGCGAGGTTACGCTGGAGCGTCTGGCGCAGGCGCAGTGGATCCTGCGAGAGCAGGGCTCCGGCACGCGTGAGATTGTCGATTATCTGCTGCTGTCCCATCTGCCGCAATTCCAGCTAGGGATGGAGTTAGGTAACTCCGAGGCCATTAAGCATGCCGTACGTCATGGCCTGGGCATTAGCTGTCTTTCCCGACGGGTGATCGCCGAACAGCTGGAAACCGGCTCTTTGGTTGAGATCCCCGTTCCGCTGCCGAAGCTGGTGCGCACGCTGTGGTGCATCCACCATCGTCAGAAACACCTTTCCAGCTCGCTCCAGCGTTTTCTGCGCTACTGCGAGATGTAAAAGCGCCCCTCACCCTGGCCCTCTCCCCAAAGGGGAGAGGGAAAAATTATGCTTTGCTTATAATCCTGGCCGAGTCATGAAGCTCTCTTATAACTGAGCATTTCTGCCGGAAGCAACGCAGATCGTCTGCTACAATCGCGCCTCATTTATTGAATGGACAGCATTTTCACATGGTTTCAGAAACTAAAACCACAGAAGCGCCCGCGCTACGTCGCGCACTTAAGGCGCGTCACCTGACGATGATCGCCATTGGCGGCTCCATCGGTACGGGTCTTTTCGTTGCCTCTGGCGCAACAATTTCGGCAGCCGGCCCGGGTGGGGCATTATTCTCTTATATCCTGATTGGCCTGATGGTCTACTTCCTGATGACCAGCCTGGGCGAATTGGCGGCATACATGCCGGTGTCTGGTTCGTTTTCGACCTACGGACAAAAATACGTTGAGGAAGGCTTCGGCTTCGCGCTGGGCTGGAACTACTGGTACAACTGGGCGGTGACCATCGCCGTTGACCTCGTCGCCGCACAGCTGGTGATGACCTGGTGGTTCCCGGACACGCCCGGCTGGATCTGGAGCGCCCTGTTCCTGGCGGTCATCTTCCTGCTGAACTACATCTCCGTGCGCGGTTTCGGCGAAGCGGAATACTGGTTCTCTTTGATTAAAGTGGCAACCGTCATCATCTTTATCGTCGTCGGTGTGGCGATGATCGTTGGTATTTTCAAAGGGGCCGAACCGGCGGGCTGGAGTAACTGGACAATAGGCGATGCGCCGTTTGCCGGGGGCTTCTCGGCGATGATTGGCGTGGCGATGATTGTCGGCTTCTCCTTCCAGGGCACCGAACTGATTGGCATTGCGGCCGGTGAATCCGAAAACCCGGAGAAGACCATCCCGCGCGCGGTGCGTCAGGTGTTCTGGCGTATCCTGCTGTTCTATGTGTTCGCGATCCTGATTATCAGCCTGATCATTCCGTATACCGACCCAAGCCTGCTGCGTAACGATGTGAAAGACATCAGCGTCAGCCCGTTCACCCTGGTCTTCCAGCACGCGGGTCTGCTCTCTGCGGCGGCGGTGATGAACGCGGTGATCCTGACGGCGGTACTGTCTGCGGGTAACTCCGGGATGTACGCCTCTACCCGCATGCTTTACACCCTGGCCTGCGACGGTAAAGCGCCACGTATTTTCTCGAAACTGTCTCGCGGTGGCGTGCCACGCAACGCGCTGTATGCGACCACGGTGATTGCGGGTCTCTGTTTCCTGACCTCCATGTTCGGCAACCAGACGGTCTACCTGTGGCTGCTTAACACCTCTGGTATGACGGGCTTCATTGCCTGGCTGGGCATTGCCATCAGCCACTACCGTTTCCGTCGCGGGTACGTCAAGCAGGGTCATGATCTGAATAATCTGCCGTACCGGTCAGGGTTCTTCCCGCTGGGGCCGATCTTCGCCTTCGTTCTGTGCCTGATCATTACCCTGGGCCAGAACTATGAGGCCTTCCTTGCGGACACCATTGACTGGGGCGCCGTCACGGCCACCTATATTGGCATTCCGCTGTTCCTGATCATCTGGTTTGGCTACAAACTGACGAAAGGAACGCGCTTCGTTCGCTACAGTGAAATGGATTTCCCGGAACGATTTAAACAATAACCGCACTTCCTCTCTTTTAGCCCGCTCAATCGAGCGGGCTTTTTTATGGGCAGATCAGAAGCTGTAGGTCATGCCAACGGTATAGCGACGGCCATCCAGCACGGTGTCATACGTATCGTAATCAATCTGCTTATCGAGCACGTTATACACACCGGCAGTAACCAGCAGGTTTTTGTTGGCGTTGTAGCGCATACCGACATCCACCTGAGTGTAGGACGGTGTACCCTGGGACATTGACGTGCGGCTCAGGTACTCAGACGTTTTACCGCGCAGGTTCAGACGGCTCCAGAAGCCGACGTCGGGCGTCGCCTGCCAGTCCAGGGTGGTGTTGAACATGTGTTTTGGCATTTTGTTCAGTGGCTTGCCGGAGAACTGGCCGCTCTTCTGCTCGGATTCTGTATAGGTGTAGTTTGCAGTCCAGTTCACATCGCGCGTGATTTTCCAGCCGAAGGAGGACTCCACACCGCGCATATTGGCTTTGTCCACGTTGACGCGATCGCTGACGAAATCATAGCTATGATCGCCAATCGTACAGGCGGGATCGGCGCTGCTGTTACAGCGGCGAACTTCCGTAATTTTATCCTTGAAGTCGGTATTAAACAGCGTCACACCGGCATTAAGGTTATCGTTGTTATCCCAGAGCAGGGCGAGCTCTTCGCTCAGGCTCTTCTCGGGTTTCAGATCCGGGTTGCCGACGATGATACCGTCAAGACGGCCGCCACCTGTCACCTGGCCCCAGCTGGCAGACGACTGACGCAGATCCGGCGCACGATAGCCAGCAGAAACCCCGCCTTTCAACGTCCACTGATCGGCCAGGTGCCATACGCCGTAACCGCGCGGCGTCCAGTTCGTCCCGTAGTTTTGGTCTTTATCCATACGCAGGCCGCCGGTCAACGTAAAGCTTTCCGTCATTGACCATTCATCTTCGGCAAACAGGGCCCAGCTCCAGCGCGTCAGTTTGTTCAGGCCGTCAGCAGCTTCCAGCTGATTACCGTTGTCGCGCAGTTTCTCATAGCGGTACTGCCCGCCGAGGGTCAACGTATGATCGCCGAGGAAGATCTGGTTCTGGTTGTTAAAGGTGGTGTTGTAGGAACGCATTTTGCGACCTGGATTATTGGTCTCTTCCTGCTGGATATAGCTGGTGGTATTGAAGTCGTCGTAATAACCACTGTGGGTTAACGAGTAGGTCGTGTGCTCATAGCGCGAGTCGCTTTTGGTATTTGGCGTACAAGTTGTTCCCCGGCAGGTTTCAGCTGCTTTCGACATCCCCGGGGTGCTGTTTCTGTCCTGAAGCTCGCGAGCAAAGTCGAGGTCGAAATCATTCTTCTCGTCCGGCGTGAAGTTCAGCGTAATGCCACCGTTACGCATTTTCTGCTCGTTATAGCCGTTCACGATTTTATCTTCTGCGCGGCGTGACAACAGCCCCGTCACTTTTGCACCCAGCAGCCCGTCAATCAGGGGACCAGAGGCGTAGGCGTTGGTCTGGAAGATATCGCCGGAGTCATGATTTTCCTGGAAGGTTGCATCGCCATGCAACGAACCGGTCCAGGCTTTGGTGTTCGAGACTTTTTTGGTAATGACGTTAATGACGCCCCCCATAGCATCGGAGCCGTAAAGCGAGGACATCGGGCCGCGGATGACCTCGATGCGCTCAATGGACTCCAGCGGCGGCAGCCAGCCTTGTTCAATACCCGAGTTGTCGCTGTTTGGGCGGGTGCTTCGCGTACTGACGCGTTTGCCGTTCACCAGGAACAGGGTGTACTGAGAGGCCATGCCGCGAATACTGATATCACTGCTACTTCCACCGCCGGTGACGACGACGCCCGGGACATCTCTCAGGGCATCGGTAACATCACGGTAGGCTTTATCTTCAATCTGCTGTTTTGAAATCACAGAGATGGAGGCGGGGGCATTCTGGATCTTTTGTTCAAAACCCGTCGCGGTAACGACAACGGTGTCCTGATCGGCTGCGTGAACGAAGGGGGAACATGTGGCAGCGCCAATGGCGACGGCCAGGAGCTTAATGCGTGGTATTGTCATTTGTACATTCCGTATAAAAATGAAAAAAACTCCATCGGGATAACCCTGAGAACTGTATGTTTTTGTCTTGTAAGAACTCTTTGAGATGGAGAAGAGCCTGGAATTGTACAAAAGAATGTAGAATTGTAAACACAAATGATAATTGAAATCATTTGTGTTTGAGTGAGGGCGACGGAAAACAGGCTGGATTCAAGCGGATAGGATTATGTAAATGAGGGGAAAGGCCCGACAGGCGAGAGGCTATCGGGCAAACAGCTGTATTTACGCGAACAAATGTGTCGCATGGAAGCGAAGATGATCTTCAATAAAGGACGCCATAAAGTAATAGCTGTGATCGTATCCCGGCTGTATGCGCAGAGTCAGCGGCCAGTCCTTCTGGCGCGCGGCTTCCGCCAGCACCGCAGGCTGTAACTGCCCGGCGAGGAACTGATCGGCATCACCCTGATCCACCAGCATCGGGATAGCGTCTTCTGGCTGGCTTGCCAGCAACAGCGCACAGCTGTCCCATTCCTGCCATTTCTCTGCATCCTCACCCAGATAGTGCGTGAAGGCTTTTTGCCCCCACGGCACCTGCGTTGGGTTCACAATCGGCGCAAATGCGGACACGCTGGTGTATTTCCCCGGATTTTTCAGCGCCATTATCAGCGCCCCGTGGCCACCCATCGAATGTCCGCTTATCGCGCAGCGCTCGCTGACCGCGAACTGAGAGTGCACCAGGGCAGGCAGTTCATCGCGAATGTAGTCATACATGCGGTAATGGCTCGCCCAGGGTTGTTCCGTGGCGTTGAGATAGAACCCGGCGCCTTTACCCAAATCGTATCCGGCATCGTCGGCCACGTCATCGCCACGCGGGCTGGTATCTGGCATCACCAGCGCAATGCCCAGTTCGGCAGCAATACGCTGGGCGCCCGCTTTGGTGGTGAAGTTTTCGTCGTTGCAGGTCAGGCCTGAAAGCCAGTACAGCACCGGTGGATTGTCCGCAGGGGGCAGGAAAATACTGAACGTCATAGCACAGTTCAGCGTGGTGGAGTCGTGCCGCCAGCGCTGCTGTCGACCTTCAAAACAACGATGCTCTTCGAGCAGTTCCATGCAGGGCTCCTTATACGAAAGACTATTCATTAAACGCATAATACAGAGTTTTCATTGACCTGTGAGCAACTTTCACTTTCGCAGGACGGCGAGATGTTGCATCATAAATTTACTTTTCTTTAACAATTGGAGCGATCATGGCGCTGCGTATCGCGCTCAGCGGATTTGTGGTTCTGGTCGTGGCGATGGGGATAGGGCGCTTCGCCTTCACGCCTCAGGTGCCGCTGATGATTGCCGCCGGGCAACTCACGCTCACCAGCGCGGGGCTGGTGGCGGCAATGAACTACCTGGGCTATCTGGTGGGGGCATGGGATGCTATGCGCGCTCATCGCTTCGTTGAAACGCGCCTCTGGCTTGGCATCACTGGCGCGGTGGCGCTGACGCTGCTCTCTGCGGCGGCAGATAATGCTGTCGTTCACGGCCTGCTGCGCTTTGTGATCGGCTGCATGAGCGGCTGGTCGATGGTGCTGATTGCCGCCTGGACCAACGAGCGGCTGGGGCAGCTGGGCAAGCCGGGGCTTAGTGCAGCCGTCTTTGCCGGACCCGGGGCCGGTATCGCCCTGAGTGGCCTGCTGGCGGTCTATATTCAGGCGAAATCCTTGTCCGCCGGGGCGGCATGGCAAATCTACGGCGTACTGGCGTTGGTGCTGATTGCGCTGGTGGCGCGCTACCTGCCGCGCGCGGGCCAGCTTCATCGCCCCGGTACCGCGCCTGAGCCGCTGTTGTTGACCGCGGATCTCAGGCGTCTGGTCTGGAGCTACAGCCTGGCAGGGTTCGGCTATATCCTCCCTGCGACCTTCCTGTCGCAAATGGCGGCGGTGCGTTTCCCGGGCAGCCTGTTTGCCCAGTTTGTCTGGCCAATATTTGGCGCCGCCTCGGTGGTGGGGATTGCGCTCAGTATTGCCCTGCGGCATACATCAAGCGCTAACCGCAGGCTGGCGATTGTTCTCTGGTTACAGGGGATAGGCGTGCTGGCGGCCTGGCTGCTGCCGGGCATTGGCGGCTTGCTGACGGGTGGGCTGCTGGTGGGCGGCGGGTTCCTCTGCGCCGTGCAGCTCTCTCTTCTGTACGGTCGCGAGCTGGCGCCAGATCATACGCGTTATATGGCGGGATTGCTCACCACCGGGTATGCCATTGGTCAGCTGATTGGTCCGGTCACGTCGGCACTCTCGACCTGGCTCACGCACCGGCTGGAACCCGCGCTGGGGCTGGCGGGGATCGCGCTGTTCGCTGGCGGAGCGTTAGTCTGGAACCGTCAGGCTGAAAGGCAACAGCAATTGCAATAATTATCGACGTGAATACTGGATTATGTGCGTCGCCTCACGCACAATGAGCGCACACTTTTGCCACAACGAGGGCAAAAGACGCCACACCTGCAGGAGAAAAGAATGTCATCACTCAGTAAAGAAGCAGCCCTTGTCCATGAAGCGCTGGTTGCGCGCGGTCTTGAAACGCCACTGCGCCCGCCCGTGCAGGAGCTGGACAATGTTACCCGCAAGAGTCTGATCGCCGGCCATATGACGGAGATCATGCAACTGCTGAATCTCGATCTGAGCGACGACAGCCTGATGGAGACGCCGCACCGCATCGCGAAAATGTACGTCGACGAAATTTTCTCCGGCCTGGATTACGCGAACTTCCCGAAAATCACCGTCATTGAAAACAAGATGAAGGTCGATGAGATGGTGACGGTACGCGATATCACGCTGACCAGCACCTGCGAGCATCACTTTGTGACCATCGATGGTAAAGCGACGGTGGCCTATATTCCAAAAGATACGGTCATTGGCCTGTCCAAGATCAACCGCATCGTGCAGTTCTTTGCCCAGCGTCCTCAGGTGCAGGAGCGTCTGACGCAGCAGATCCTGACCGCACTGCAAACCCTGTTAGGGACTAACAACGTGGCGGTGTCTATCGACGCGGTTCACTACTGCGTGAAAGCGCGTGGCGTGCGTGATGCAACCAGCGCGACTACCACCACCTCGCTGGGCGGCCTGTTCAAATCGAGCCAGAACACCCGCCAGGAGTTTCTGCGCGCCGTGCGCCACCACAACTAATCAGACAGGGCAGGGACCATGGAGCGAAACGTCACGCTCGATTTTGTTCGCGGCGTCGCCATTCTCGGTATCCTGCTGCTGAATATCAGCGCCTTCGGTCTGCCGAAGGCCGCCTATCTGAACCCTGCGTGGTATGGCGACATCACGCGCAGCGACGCCTGGACGTGGGCAATCCTTGATCTCTTCGCACAGGTTAAATTTCTGACCCTCTTTGCGCTTCTGTTTGGCGCGGGACTTCAGCTTCTCCTCAAACGCGGTACGCGCTGGATCCAGTCGCGTTTAACGCTGCTGGTTATCCTCGGTTTTATTCACGGGCTGCTTTTCTGGGACGGCGATATTCTGCTCGCGTATGGTCTGGTGGGCCTGATTTGCTGGCGGCTGATCCGCGACGCGCCCGGTGTAAAAAGCCTCTTTAACACTGGCGTGATGCTCTATGTCATGGGACTGACCGTGTTATTGCTGCTTGGCATGATCGCTGATGCTTCCACCAGTCGTTCGTGGATCCCGGATGCGGCCAATCTGCAATATGAGCAGTTCTGGAAGCTGAAAGGCGGCATAGAAGCGATCGGCAACCGGGCCGATATGCTCGGCGATAACCTGCTGGCGCTGGGGGCGCAATACGGCTGGCAGCTGGCGGGGATGATGCTGATGGGCGCAGCCCTGATGCGCACCGGCTGGCTGAAAGGAGAATTTAGCCTGCGACACTATCGTCTCACAGGCGCTGGCCTGGTACTGCTCGGCGTGATGATTAACCTTCCGGCGGTGATCTTACAGTGGCATCTTCAGTGGGATTACCGCTGGTGCGCCTTCCTGTTGCAGGTGCCGCGCGAACTGAGCGCGCCGTTCCAGACCATTGGCTATGCGGCGCTGATCAATGGCTTCTGGCCCCGGCTTTCACGCCTGTGGATCGTCAGTGCGGTGGCCTGCGTTGGACGGATGGCGTTAAGTAATTACATCCTGCAAACGCTGATATGCACCACGCTTTTCTACCGATTCGGCCTGTTTATGAAATTCGATCGCCTGACGCTGCTGACGTTTGTTATTCCGGTCTGGATTGTTAACGTGGTGTTTTCAGTTATCTGGCTGCGTTTTTTCCGCCAGGGCCCGCTGGAGTGGGTATGGCGACGGTTAACCGCCCTTGCGTCGGGCGTGTCATTGCGTAATACATCCAGATAACGATCTGGATCACAATCATTAACAAAACGGATGTAAGCGTTTTCATCTGTGTGAGCTTCTTCACGTAGTCTCTTCTCTCTCGCTGCCAGAATAGCCACCTTGCTAAACACAGGGGGTGTCTGTGAGTTGCTGCAATCCTTTTAAGGGTGGTGAATATGATCACCATTCGTGACGTCGCCCGCCAGGCGGGTGTTTCTGTTGCTACTGTCTCCCGCGTGCTGAACAACAGTGCGCTGGTCAGCCCTGAAACGCGTGAAACCGTAATGAAAGCCGTGACCCAGTTGGGGTACCGGCCAAACGCCAATGCTCAGGCGCTGGCGACGCAGGTCAGCGATACCATTGGCGTCGTGGTGATGGACGTGTCGGACGCCTTCTTCGGCGCGCTGGTCAAAGCGGTGGACGTCGTTGCTCAGCAGCACCAGAAATATGTGCTGATTGGCAACAGCTATCACGAGGCTGAAAAAGAGCGTTATGCCATTGAGGTACTGATCCGCCAGCGCTGTAACGCCCTGATTGTGCACTCAAAAGCCCTGAGCGATGAAGAGCTGGCCGGGTTTATGGAGCAGATCCCCGGTATGGTGCTGATCAACCGTATCGTCCCCGGTTATGCGCACCGCTGTGTCGGTCTGGATAACATCAGCGGCGCGATGATGGCGACGCGGATGCTCATCAGTAACGGCCATCAGCGCATTGGTTATCTGGCTTCCAGCCACGGTATTGAAGACGACATGATGCGCCGTGAGGGCTGGCAAAACGCCCTGAAAGAACAGGGCATTGCGCCGCTGGAGAGCTGGGTTGGTACCGGTTCGCCGGACATGCAGGGCGGTGAAGCGGCAATGGTGGAACTGCTGGGGCGTAATCTTCAGCTGACGGCCGTGTTTGCCTATAACGACAGCATGGCGGCAGGTGCGCTTACCGCGCTGAAAGATAATGGCATTGCGGTGCCGCAGCATTTATCGCTGATCGGTTTTGATGATATCCCGATTGCCCGTTACACCGATCCGCAGCTGACAACGGTGCGTTACCCTATTGCGTCGATGGCGAAACTGGCGACAGAGCTGGCGTTACAGGGGGCGGCAGGACTGTTAGATCCTGACGCAACGCATTGTTTTATGCCGACTTTAGTACGCCGCCATTCGGTCGCTATCCGACAAACTGTGGCTCCGATCACTAACTGATAACATCACGTGATGTAACCGTTTTCAATCTGTGAGTAAATTCACAGTATCTTAACAAGCCGCTGTCTATGATGTCAGCGTTTTAGGGGCTGAAACACAATGTAACGGTGATTATTCACTTTTACCGTTACCAGAATGCCTCAAACAACGAATAAAACGCATTTCTGGAGCGTTACCGAACACGGAAGCTGGACATTTTATAAGTGAACTTCGGCGATCAGTAACGTTTTATTAACATCTGCCCGCCGACCGTTTTTCACAAGAACTACCCTGCATAAAAAAAACCGGAGATACCATGAATAAGAAGGTGTTGACTCTGTCTGCTGTCATGGCAAGCATGCTTTTTGGCGCAGCAGCACACGCAGCGGATACCCGTATTGGCGTGACTATCTATAAATACGACGACAACTTCATGTCCGTTGTGCGTAAAGCAATTGAAAAAGATGCTAAATCAGCGCCAGACGTGCAGCTGCTGATGAATGACTCCCAGAATGACCAGTCTAAACAGAACGATCAGATTGACGTTCTTCTGGCAAAAGGCGTGAAAGCGCTGGCTATTAACCTGGTTGACCCGGCTGCGGCAGGTACGGTGATCGAGAAAGCACGCGGCCAGAACGTGCCGATTGTCTTCTTCAACAAAGAGCCTTCCCGTAAAGCGCTGGACAGCTACGATAAAGCGTATTACGTGGGTACTGACTCCAAAGAGTCCGGGATTATCCAGGGCGATCTGATTGCGAAACACTGGGCGGCGAACCCAAACTGGGATATGAACAAAGATGGTCAGATTCAGTTCGTTCTGCTGAAAGGCGAACCGGGCCATCCGGATGCTGAAGCACGTACCACCTACGTTATTAAAGAGCTGAACGACAAGGGCCTGAAAACCCAGCAGCTGGCGTTAGACACCGCAATGTGGGACACCGCTCAGGCGAAAGATAAGATGGATGCGTGGCTCTCTGGCCCGAACGCCAACAAAATTGAAGTGGTCATCGCCAACAACGATGCAATGGCAATGGGTGCAGTTGAAGCGCTGAAAGCACACAACAAATCCGCCATTCCTGTATTCGGTGTGGATGCCCTGCCAGAAGCGCTGGCGCTGGTGAAATCTGGCGCAATGGCCGGTACCGTGCTGAACGATGCTAACAACCAGGCGAAAGCCACCTTCGATCTGGCGAAAAACCTCGCTGATGGTAAAGGCGCTGCTGACGGCACCAGCTGGAAAATTGAAAACAAAATCGTTCGCGTTCCTTATGTGGGCGTAGACCAGTCCAACCTGGCTGAGTTTATCGGTAAATAAGTTATCTGAATTGTCTTCACTGGGCGCAATTCGTTGCGCCCTTTTATAACGCGATATGCGAGGCCAACAAGGTATAATTATGGTCAGCACAACTACTCAGTCGTCCGGTGAATACTTGTTGGAAATGACCGGTGTTAACAAGTCATTCCCCGGTGTTAAGGCGCTCGATAATGTTAATTTAAAAGTTCGTCCTCACTCTATTCATGCGTTAATGGGTGAAAACGGTGCGGGTAAATCAACATTATTAAAATGCCTTTTTGGGATCTATCAAAAAGATTCTGGCAGCATTCTTTTTCAGGGAAAAGAGATCGACTTCCATTCAGCGAAAGAAGCGCTGGAGAACGGTATCTCGATGGTACACCAGGAATTAAACCTGGTTCTGCAACGTTCAGTTATGGATAATATGTGGTTGGGCCGCTATCCAACCAAAGGTGTCTTTGTCGATCAGGATAAAATGTATCGCGACACCAAAGCCATTTTCGATGAGCTGGATATTGATATTGACCCGCGCGCACGTGTCGGGACATTATCCGTTTCCCAGATGCAGATGATCGAAATTGCCAAAGCGTTCTCCTATGATGCGAAAATCGTGATCATGGATGAACCGACATCGTCATTGACGGAAAAAGAGGTTAACCACCTTTTTACCATCATCCGTAAGCTGAAAGATCGCGGCTGCGGCATTGTCTATATCTCACATAAAATGGAAGAGATCTTCCAGCTGTGCGATGAAATTACCATCCTGCGCGATGGCCAGTGGATTGCCACCCAGCCGCTGGAAGGGCTGGACATGGACAAGATCATCGCCATGATGGTTGGCCGTTCATTGAACCAGCGCTTCCCGGATAAAGAAAACAAGCCGGGCGAAGTGATTCTGGAGGTGCGTAACCTGACCTCACTGCGTCAGCCGTCCATCCGCGATGTCTCTTTCGATTTGCACAAGGGCGAGATCCTTGGTATCGCAGGGCTGGTGGGCGCTAAGCGCACCGATATCGTGGAAACCCTGTTTGGTATCCGTGAGAAAGCCGAGGGCACCATTACCCTGCACGGTAAGAAAATCAACAACCACAACGCCAATGAAGCCATTAATAATGGTTTTGCGCTGGTGACGGAAGAGCGGCGTTCCACCGGTATTTACGCTTATCTTGATATTAACTTTAACTCGTTAATTTCTAATATTCGCAATTACAAAAACAAGGTCGGGTTGCTGGATAATTCCCGCATGAAGAGCGATACCCAATGGGTGATTGACTCCATGCGCGTGAAAACGCCGGGCCACCGCACGCAAATTGGCTCACTCTCGGGAGGGAACCAGCAGAAAGTCATTATTGGTCGCTGGCTATTAACCCAGCCTGAAATACTGATGCTGGATGAACCTACGCGCGGTATCGACGTGGGTGCAAAATTCGAGATTTACCAGCTGATCGCAGAGCTGGCGAAAAAAGATAAAGGGATCATTATTATTTCTTCCGAAATGCCGGAATTGTTAGGGATCACAGACCGTATTCTGGTTATGAGCAATGGTCTCGTTGCCGGTATTGTTGAAACCAAAACGACAACGCAAAACGAAATTTTGCGTCTTGCGTCTTTGCACCTTTAAGATCAGGGGCTCCTCATGAGTGCGTTAAATAAAAAAAGTTTTCTCACTTATCTGAAAGAAGGCGGTATTTACGTTGTTCTTTTAGTCTTGCTGGCGATAATTATTTTCCAGGACCCAACGTTCTTAAGTCTGCTGAACTTAAGTAATATTCTGACCCAGTCTTCCGTACGTATTATCATCGCGTTGGGCGTGGCAGGGCTCATCGTTACCCAGGGGACAGACCTTTCGGCAGGGCGCCAGGTGGGTCTGGCGGCGGTTATTGCGGCAACCCTGTTGCAGTCGATGGAAAACGCCAACAAGGTGTTCCCGGAGATGGCGACCATGCCGATTTTCGTGGTGATCCTGATCGTATGCGCCATCGGCGCGGTAATTGGCCTGATTAACGGCATCATCATTGCTTACCTGAACGTGACGCCATTCATCACCACGCTTGGCACGATGATCATCGTTTATGGTATCAACTCCCTGTACTACGATTTCGTCGGCGCGTCTCCAATCTCTGGCTTCGAAAGCGGCTTCTCGACCTTCACGCAGGGGTTTGTTGCGCTGGGCAGCTTCCGTCTCTCCTATATCACCTTCTATGCGCTGATTGCGGTGGCGTTCGTCTGGATCCTGTGGAACAAAACCCGCTTCGGTAAAAACATCTTTGCTATCGGCGGCAACCCGGAAGCGGCGAAAGTCTCCGGCGTCAACGTGGCTCTGAACCTGCTGATGATTTATGCCCTGTCCGGTGTGTTCTACGCCTTCGGCGGGATGCTGGAAGCAGGCCGTATCGGCTCTGCCACCAACAACCTCGGTTTTATGTACGAGCTGGATGCGATTGCGGCCTGCGTGGTCGGCGGCGTCTCCTTCAGCGGCGGCGTGGGTACCGTGCTGGGCGTGGTGACCGGTGTGATCATCTTCACCGTGATCAACTACGGCCTGACCTACATCGGCGTGAACCCGTACTGGCAGTACATCATCAAGGGCGCGATCATTATCTTCGCGGTTGCCCTGGATTCACTGAAGTACGCGCGTAAGAAATAAGTTCTTCAGAATGGAAAGGCCCGCTCACGTAGCGGGCCTTTTTTTGCCCGGTGGCGCGACGCTTACCGGGCCTACAAAATCGCGATCGTAGGTCGGGTAAGGCGAAGCCGCCACCCGACATCAGTTATTACTTCTTCTGCATTTCCAGCAGCTGCTCCGGCGTCACCGCCGGATAACCTTGCGCATTTTCAGGCACTTCGTGCATCGTTGGGATCGGCACCAGCGGGCCTAAAAAGCGCGGTTCACGTTTGAACAGATACAGGTCAGCCAGCGCGCCAAAACGGGCGCCAAACTCACGTACGCGTACGCTCAGCATATCTTTTGGCGACGGCACGGCGTAGCACTGGGCCTGGATCCCCATATGCAGGGCGATAAACAGCGCCCGCTCGCAGTGGAAACGCTGGGTGATGATGATGAAATCGTTGGTGTCGAACACCTTGCGGGTGCGCACGATGGAATCAAGGGTGCGGAATCCGGCGTAGTCGAGCACGATATCGGCCGGGTCGACGCCTGCGGCAATCAGATCTTTGCGCATCGTCACCGGCTCGTTATAGCTTTGCAGGGCGTTATCGCCGCTCAGCAGCAGATAGTTCACCTTGCCGCTGTTATAGGCGTTCAGCGCGCCCTGAATACGATACCGGTAATACTGATTGATGACGCCGGTGCGGTAATACTTGGCGGTGCCAAGCACCACGCCAACCTGGCGGTAGGGGAGGTCCTGTAGGTCGTCAAAAATGTAGGGAGCTGTTTTCCAGCTCATCCAGCGGTCGAGACCCAGCACGATCAACAGCAGTATGCCGACCAGGACAGACAGGCTGTAAAACACGCGCTTTAACATGCAGATGGCTCGTACCGATGATGAAATTTCCCTCAGGCTACTGTACCCGCCTGGTTAGCGCAAGAAACAGCGATTCAACTGAGGGGTTTTTCGTCAGACTGGCGGGCAGATCTGCCCGCCGAACAGATTATGCCAGCAGCACGCGGTCGATGGTTGAACAGCCCAGCGCTTTCAGCGTGGCTGCGGTCGCGTCCCACTGGATCAGCGGTGCATCGGCCTTTTCAGCGAGGATCGCGCGCTGAATATCCGGGTAGTCATACCCGTTCAGGCTGAGCAGGTTCAGGGCGCCCTGGAGCGGAGGCAGCGTCGGGTTAAACGCGGCGTTCTCTGCATAGCTGCCGGTGAAGATGCGGCCGTCGCGGCACTGAAGGGCGACGCCGCTTGGTGATTTGCTGTATGGCGTGTGGCTTTTATTGGCGGCGGCAATGGCCGCTTCGCTGAGCGCATCCCCTGAGAGCGCGTAACCGTGGTCCTGCTCGTCCATCAGCAGGGTTTTGATCTCAAGATCTTTAGGGCCAAAAGCATCCGGCAGGTAATCACCCAGCGTATGCGGCGCGCGTCCCGGCAGGTTGATACGCAGTTCAAGACCGCTGTTCAGCTCATTCATAAACTGGCGGCAGTGGCCGCAAGGGGTATAGTTGACGGTGATGGCGCGCAGGGCCTTTTCGCCGCGCAGCCAGGCGTGACTGATGGCACTCTGCTCCGCATGAACGGTTTGCTGCATGGTCGCACCGAGAAACTCCATGTTCCCGCCGAAGTACCAGGTCCCGCTCACGCCGCGCGCAATTGCGCCTACGTTAAAATGGGAAAGGTCAGCGCGGGCGCAAGCAGCCGCCAGCGGCAGCAGGGCGAAAGCCAGCGCGTCTTCGTCCAGCCCCGTTGCCTGTTTAAGCGTCGTGACCTGATCTGCCGTCAGCAGGGCGGGGAAATGCGCATCCGCCAGAACCGGAGCCAGGGCTGATTGCAAATTCTCTGCAAGCTGAGAGAAAGCAGCTTGAAAACGTGGATGCATGACGTTGCCTCATCAAGGTTAATGGATCGGTAGTGTACGGAGCCGTACGGCCTTTATATGTGATCCAAATCTCATTATGTATGCAACTTATGAAATGAAAATGAAATTTGCGCGACGCATCGCAAATTTTAGCCCATTACTGCCAGAATAATCGGGAAGATAAACGGCGCGAGCAGGGAGGTTATAATCCCGCAGATCACCAGCGCCAGCGAGCTGAATGCCCCTTCCTGATAATCCAGCTCCGCGCAGCGTGCGGTGCCCAGCGCGTGCGAGGCGGTACCCATCGCCAGACCGCGCGCCGCTTTGGTCCGAATTTTCATGATATTCAGCAGTGTATGACCAAACACCGCGCCCAGGATACCGACGAAAATCACGCACACGGCGCTGATGGCCGGAATGCCGCCGATGCTGCCGCCCACGGCCATGGCAATCGGCGTAGTAACGGATTTAGGCAGGATAGAGGCGGCGATCTGCGGCGATGCGCCCATCAATAAGGCCACCGAGGTACCGGTGATCATCGCAACAAGGCTACCCACAAAGCAGATAGTAATGATGGATTTCCAGCGCGCGCGGATCTGATGCAGTTGCTCATATAAAGGAAACGCCAGCGCCACCACGGCAGGCTGCAACAAATCGTTGAGGATCTTGCTCCCGGCGAAGTAACGTTCATAAGAAATGCCGGTGAGCAGCAGAAAAGGAATAATCACCACCATGGCGACCAGCAGCGGGTTGAGCAACGGCATTTTGAAACGAACCGCAAGCTTACGCGCAGCAAAGAACACCACCAGGGTTAACGGCAGGGACCACCAGATATTCGCCATCATTTTTTTGTTTTCTCCCCGATGACCTTACGTTCGCCATGCACAATATGTGAGCTCCAGCTGACGACCAGGAAAACCACCAGCGTACTGATGGCGCAGGAGACCACTATCGGGCCGAACTGCGCCTTAAGCACATCGTAATACTGCATAACCCCAACGCCGATAGGCACAAAAAGCAGGGCCATATAGCGAATGAGAACGAAGCACCCCGGGTTGACCCATTTCGCGGGCAGCACCTGTAATGCCAGCAGCACAAACAGGATCAACATGCCGATAATGCTGCCGGGGATGGTAATAGGCAGCAGCGACGCGATAAAAATGCCGGCGTACAGGCAGGCATAAATCAGGACGAAGGCGCGAAGGTATTGCCAGATAGTATTCAGTGATTTGCTCATGGTGAAAGTCCTTGCTGAGACGTATTCATCATACAATTAAACCTGAAAATGTGCCACGGATCACATCATGAATTTTGGGCATACCAGACATTCCAGAATGGAACGCCGGGCTTTCAACATACATAGAGAGCAGCTACTATAGCGCGTCTTTTTTCACAGGTACTCAGAATGCGTGTTTTACTGGCCCCGATGGAAGGCGTGCTCGACTCTCTTGTGCGCGAGCTGCTTACCGAGGTGAACGATTACGATCTCTGCGTGACGGAGTTTTTGCGCGTAGTCGATATGTTGCTGCCAGAAAAATCATTTTATCGTCTCTGTCCGGAACTGCATCGTCAGAGCCGCACCCCCTCCGGTACGCTGGTGCGCGTCCAGCTGCTCGGCCAGTATCCTGAGTGGCTGGCGGAAAACGCCGCCCGCGCGGTAGCGCTTGGCTCGTACGGTGTCGATCTTAACTGCGGCTGTCCGTCAAAGCTGGTCAACGGCAGCGGCGGCGGGGCGACGTTACTCAAAGATCCGGAATTGATTTATCGCGGCGCAAAGGCCATGCGTGAGGCGGTGCCATCGCATCTACCGGTGACGGTCAAAGTGCGGCTGGGATGGGACAGCAGCGACAAGCAGTTTGAAATTGCCGACGCGGTGCAGCAGGCGGGCGCCACCGAGCTGGTGGTGCACGGGCGAACCAAAGAGGATGGTTATAAAGCCGAGCGCATTAACTGGCAGGCGATTGGCGAGATCCGCAAACGGCTTACTATTCCGGTGATTGCTAACGGCGAAATCTGGGATTATGAGAGCGCGCAGGCCTGCCTCAAAGAGACCGGCTGTAATGCCGTGATGATTGGCCGCGGTGCGCTGAACGTGCCGAACCTCAGCCGGGTGGTGAAATACAATGAGCCGCGGATGCCGTGGGCGGACGTGGTGAAACTCCTGCAAAAATACACGCGGCTGGAAAAGCAGGGCGATACCGGGTTGTATCACGTCGCGCGCATTAAGCAGTGGCTGAGTTATTTACGGAAAGAGTACGACGACGCGCTGGGATTATTTCAGGAGATCCGTACGCTACAGACGTCGGCGGATATTGCCCGTGTGATCCAGTCGAAGCACTGAGCGAAGTGTGAATACGTTTGCCCGGCGCGGAGCCGGGCAAACGTATCAGAAAATCATTTTGAATACACCGGTTACCACCAGCAGCCCTATCAGAAATATAATCAAAATAACCCACAATAATATTTTCATTCGCCTCTCCTGCGTATGTCTGTCGTCAGTAAGTGTAGCAGTCAATTCATAATTGGTATGAATAGGTGAAATTAAATCATTCGCTTGGGGAATAAATTTCCGGATATGAAAATGTATAACAATATGCGGATTGCCACGCGTTACTAAAAAACGGAACGTCAGTAAGCGTAAGTTGCGCCTTTATTTTTTTTGAGTTTATGGCGTAATGAAACGTTCTCTTACTTTATCTCTGAGTGCTCCCCTTATTTTTATGCTGGCCGCCTGCGCGCCGGAACATGCCACGGTGTCTCCAGTGAAAACGCAAGCCGCCGACGCTGCTGTAAATACCCAACTAAGTCATGCCGACTGGCCAAAAAACGAATGGTGGAAAGATTTTAATGACCCTCAGCTCAACGCGCTGATTGCTAAAGCGCTGGCGGATGCACCGGATATGCAAATTGCCCGGCAGCGCATCACCCTGGCAGAAGCACAGGCGAAAGCCGCTGTCGCTGCTGATGGTCCACAAATGGATTTTTCCGCAGATGTGGAACGGCAAAAGATGTCGGCAGAGGGGCTGATGGGGCCATTCGCCCTGACTGACCCGGCGGCGGGGACAACCGGACCCTGGTACACCAACGGCACCTTTGGTCTGACGGCCGGATGGGATCTGGATTTATGGGGTAAAAACCGCGCCCAAATTGAGGCCCGCATCGGTAAAGTGAATGCGCAAAAAGCGGAGCTGGAGCAGACCCGACAGCTGCTCGCCAGCAGCGTCGCGCGGCTGTACTGGGACTGGCAGACCGAGGCCGCGGTGGGTGACGTGCTCGCGCAGATCAAACGGGAGCAGGAAAATATCATCGGTGCCGATCGTGAGCTTTATCAACACGGCATTACCTCCTCGGTGGAAGGCGTTGAAACAGATATCAATGCCAGCAAAACCGATGAACAGCTCGCTGACGTGCACGGCAAAATGAAGGCCATTGAGGCGCGTCTGAATGCATTGACCAATACCCCTTCAGTCACGCTCGCCCGGCATGCCTTACCTGACGCAGAGGCGTCGCTGCCGTCAACGCTCGGTTATGAGCTGCTGGCTCGCCGCCCGGATTTGCAGGAGGCGCACTGGTATATCGAAGCGTCCATGAGCGAAGTGGATGCCGCCAGAGCCGCGTTCTACCCTGACATCAATTTGATGGCGTTCTTGCAGCAGGATGCATTGCACCTTAGCGACCTGTTCCGCTCATCTGCTCAGCAAATGGGCGTAACCGCGGGGCTGACGCTGCCAATTTTTGACAGTGGTCGGTTGAATGCGAACCTGGATATCGCCCAGGCACAAAACAACCTCTCCGTGGCGAACTACAACAAGGCCGTAGTGGACGCCGTAAACCAGGTTGCCCGGACGGCCAGCGAAGTGGAAACCCTGACCGCCAAAAATCAGCACCAGCAGCAGATCGAAAAAGATGCGGCGCGCGTCGTTGCGCTGGCACAGGCGCGCTTCAGCGCGGGGATCATTGCCGGCTCGCGGGTGAGTGAAGCAAAAATTCCGGCGCTCAAAGAGCGTATTGCCGGGTTGATGCTGAAAGGTCAGTACGTGGATGCTACGCTCCAGCTCACCTCCGCGCTGGGTGGCGGATATCATCACAGCTAAAATCGCGCATTATCTATACTTACCTCTTTGCAGATTTTCAGGAGGTGAGTATGACGCGAGTCGCAATTGTTACCGCATCGGATTCAGGAATTGGCAAAACGACGGCCCTGATGCTGGCCGAACGCGGGTTTGATATCGGGGTGACCTGGCATTCAGATGAGGAAGGGGCGCTGGCAACCTGCCGTGAAATTGAAGCGCGCGGGCAGCGTGCCGAGGCCATCCAGCTCGACTTAAGCAATTTGCCGGAAGGCGCAAAGGCCATTGAAACCCTGATTACGCGTTTCGGGCGGCTGGATGTGCTGGTTAACAATGCCGGGGCGATGAACAAAGCGCCATTTCTGGACCTGTCGTTTGACGACTGGCGGCACATATTCACCGTTGACGTGGACGGCGCGTTTCTCTGCTCGCAAATCGCGGCGCGTCAGATGGTGAAGCAGGGAGAAGGGGGGCGGATCGTGAACATCACCTCGGTGCATGAACATACACCATTGCCGGACGCCAGCGCCTATACGGCGGCCAAACATGCCCTGGGCGGATTAACAAAATCGATGGCGCTGGAGCTGGTTAAACATAAGATTCTGGTGAACGCCGTTGCGCCTGGTGCGATCGCCACGCCGATGAATGATATGGACGACAGCGAAGTGAAAGAAGGTTCAATGCCGGAAATCCCGCTGGCACGGCCAGGGCATACCAAAGAAATAGCCAGCCTGGTGGCGTGGCTGTGTGACAGCGACGCCAGCTACACCACCGGGCAGTCGTTTATCGTCGACGGCGGTTTTATGCTGGCGAATCCGCAGTTTAAGCCAGCAGAATAAACATTCCCCTCACCCCAGCCCTCTCCCCAAAGGGGAGAGGGTGTATAGAGTTCCCTCTCCCCTTTGGTGAGAGGGGTAGGGTGAGGGGCAGCAGGCCGCACTCACTCTTCATCCCGCCGCTTTTCACGATGCTTGAGCCACAGCCGTACCCCAATCACCACCGCAACAACCAGGATCAACCAGGCCCAGTGTTTAAGATGCTGATCGAGATTATGCAGCCACGGGCCTATCACTTCGCCACCCACGTAGCCAAGCGTGGTAAAAATCAGCGCCCAGGCAATCGCCCCGATAATGTTCAGCGGCAGGAAAATTTTCGGCGGTAAGCGGCTCGCGCCAATCAGTATTGGCCCAATGATGCGAAAGCCATACATAAAGCGGGTGCCAATCACAAACATATAGGGATGCCGCTGGATAAGCCGCTGAGCACGACGAATTTTCTTTTGATGCTTAGCAAAACGTTGTAAAAGCGTCGGACCAAAGCGCAGACCCAGAAAGTAGAGCAGCTGGTCGCCAATCATACCGCCCAGTGCGACGGCGGCGACCACCAGCGGGAATTTCAGCAATCCCTGATGTGCGGCCACTCCGCCCAGCAGCGTGATGGTTTCACCCTCTGCCACGCTGCCGATGACCAGCGCGGCGTATCCATATTGTTCAATAAGACCGTTGATATCCATTAAGTAAATGTCGTCTCCCTTACTGTGCCTGCGTTAATCATATACCCCATCCATCAACCACGCGGCAATCAACGGAAATTTCCCACTGTACATAAAATAATCTAAAGCCTGCATTATACTTTAGCTATCGCTGACGGGCCGACAACAAGGGGGCGTTATGAACCATGTCTGGGGACTTTTCTCCCATCCCGATCGTGAAATGCAGGTCATCCGTAACGAGAACGAAACGGTCGCGCATCACTACACCCACCACGTCCTGCTGATGGCAGCGGTGCCGGTGGTCTGCGCGTTTATTGGTACTACACAAATAGGCTGGAACTTTGGTGACGGCACCGTGGTTCAGCTTTCCTGGTTTACCGGACTGTACCTGGCCATTCTGTTTTATGGCCTGATGCTGGCCGGGGTGGCGGTAATGGGGCGGGTCATCCACTGGATGGCGCGCAACTATCCGCAACGCCCGTCGCTGGCACACTGTATGGTCTTCGCCGGATACGTCGCGACCCCGCTGTTCTTAAGCGGTATTGTTGCGCTCTATCCACTGGTCTGGCTGTGCGCGCTGATCGGTACGGTTGCCCTCTTTTACACCGGTTATCTGCTGTATGTAGGAGTGCCAACCTTCCTCAACATCAATAAAGAAGAGGGCCTGAGCTTCTCCAGCTCTACGCTTGCCATCGGCGTGCTGGTCCTTGAGGCGCTACTGGCCCTGACAGTTATTCTTTGGGGTTATGGATACCGTCTCTTTTAAGTCCCCTGCATTGCTGGCGTAAATGCCAGCAATGCAGCATCTGGTTATGATTCTCCGCTGGCGACAACGCACGGTGACCGCTATGATGCCGAAGCCAGCCTGTGTTTATCCGTCGACACAGGCGGTGTACGTCATAACGTGCGTGAATCATTATCAGAAGTCTCATCATGCTGAAATTTCGAGTGTCACTCCTTAGTCTTGCGCTACTGTTGGGCGTCTCCGCTACCGCGCCAGCCATCGCCAAAACGCCCGCAGTTGCCACCGCTGCTGCGCAACCCCAGATTGCGTCCGGCAGCGCGATGATCGTTGACCTGAATACCAACAAGGTGATCTACGCCAGTCACCCGGATCTGGTGCGCCCGATCGCTTCCATAACCAAAGTCATGACCGCGATGGTGGTGCTTGATGCACGACTGCCGCTGGACGAAAAGCTAAAAGTGGATATCAGCCACACGCCAGAGATGAAAGGGATCTACTCTCGCGTGCGTCTGAACAGTGAAATCAGCCGTAAAAATATGCTGCTGTTGGCGCTGATGTCCTCAGAGAACCGCGCGGCGGCGAGCCTTGCCCACCATTATCCTGGCGGTTACGACGCGTTTATCCGCGCGATGAATGCCAAAGCCAAAGCGCTGGGGATGAAAAATACCCATTTCGTGGAGCCAACCGGTCTGTCGATCCATAACGTCTCGACGGCGCGTGATTTAACCAAGCTGCTGATCGCCAGTAAGCAATACCCGCTGATTGGTCAGCTCAGCACCACGCGTGAGGAGATGGCGACATTCTCGAACCCGGCGTATACGCTGCCGTTCCGCAACACTAACCATCTGGTGTATCGCGATAACTGGAATATTCAGTTAACCAAGACCGGATTCACCAATGCGGCAGGGCACTGCCTGGTGATGCGCACCGTGTTTAACGGTAAACCAGTGGCGCTGGTGGTGATGGATGCCTTCGGCAAATATACCCACTTTGCGGATGCCAGCCGCCTGCGCACCTGGATTGAAACCGGGAAAGTGCAGCCGGTGCCGGCTTCAGCGCTGGCGTATAAAAAGCAGAAAGCGGAACAGATGGCGACGGCGCAGAACGACTGAATCGCCTGTCTGTGCCGGGTGGCGGCTTCGCCTTACCCGGCCTACGGCCCTAAAGCGGCCCCGATACGTAGGCCCGGTAAGCGGAGCGCCACCGGGCGAAAGCGCCTACTCCGGCAGCGTCCAGTCACCATCGTTGAGTGGACGCTGCATGATCAACGTATCCCGCCAGTCGCCCTTCTTATACCCTACGCTGCGCAGTTGACCGACAACCTCGAAGCCATGTTTTTTATGCAGCCGTAACGATCCCGCATTATTGTTTCCGTCACCGACCACAGCAATCATCTGCCGCCAGGGACCTTGCTCACACCGTGCAATCAGGGCATCCATCAGCGCCGAGCCAAACCCGCGCCCGGTGGTGCTGGCATCCACATAGATGGATTCCTCAAGGGTGTACCGGTAGGCCTGACGTGGACGATAAAACGTGGCGTAGCAGTAGCCGACGACAATGCCGCGATACAGCGCAACCAGCCACGGTAAACCGCTGTCGGTCACACTCTTCATCCGCTGACGCATCTCATCGACGGTGGGGGGAACTTCCTCGAAGGACGCACGGCCATGAAGCACATGCCAGGCGTATATCGCCGAGATGGCATGTGCATCGTCAGGAAGGGCGTCGCGCACCTCGATTTCAGTTTCGGGTAAAATCTCTACAGCCGACATGTTCTGCCCGCTCCTTGTTTGGAAAGCCAGAGAAACGTTTCTCTGGCAACAGGCAGATACTCTAGTACGATTGAGGAGAGCTTAACAATCTCTTAAATTTGGCTATAGGCGTTCATCAGAGGCTTGCGTATTGTGCTCCTCTGTTTCGGCACTCTCTTTCCAGTATTTCTTCCGCGTTGTCTTACCAATGCCGGGGTTCATACTGTTTGTAGGGTCATTTTTGCGATAAAACTGTTTAAGCGTCTCCGGCGCTTTGTACAAATGCCCCACGTTGTGCTCGGCAGGATATTGCGCGCCACGCTCGTGCAGCAACGCCAGCATCTGCTCTTTCAACGCATGCGCATCCACCCCTTTTTTGACGATGTAATCCTGGTGGAAGACATAGCACATGAAGTGGCCGTAATAGAGCTTGTGCACCAGCTTGCTGTCAATCTCCGGCGGCAGATGTTCAAACCACTCGGTATCGTTGCGACGCAGGGCAATATCCAGCGCCAGAATATCCTCTACCTCTTCGGAATGCACAGCCTGATAACGGATAGCCGCACCCGCCGCGGCGAAGCGGTGCAGGAAGGCTTTGCTGCCTTCTTCCGGCGTGCAGGCGAAGAAATCCCCGTCGGCAGTTTTGAAGAACTCGGTGAGCCAGCTCTGCGCTTCGGCAATTCCGTCCCCGGCCATTTTCAGCAGCAGGTGGTGCTCATACTTATCGCGCCAGGTCTTCATCCGCTCCGGTAAATGCGCCGGGAAGGCGTTGCCCAGTTTCTGCATAAAGCGGTCGGTGAAGTGCGGTTTGAACAGCGATACTTTCTCCAGCATCGCGTCGGTGCGGCCCTTCATGGTGAAGAAGAACGGCATTTTGTCGGTGCCGAGCTTGTCGATCATCAGGAAGGTATCTTTGCCGTAGCGCTCAGCGATGTCATAAATGTCCCGGTGCATATACTCGCCCGCCACCGGCAGGTGAGTGAACTCGGCCAGAATATGACGGCGGATCTCCGTCAGCACCTCCGGCTGATTGGTGCCAATGTAAAACACCTGCTGCTTTTTCTCTGCCGGGAAGGTATCGAGGCGCACCGCAAAAACGGCCAGCTTGCCCGCGCAGCCGGAGGATTCAAACAGGCGATCCGGATCGGCGTTATAGCGCGCTGGCGTATCGGCATTGATATCGCGCACGCGGGTGATGTAATCGTGGTCATGCGCGTGACGGCCATCGTGCTGAACGTCTTCGTCCTTCACGCGGTCATCGTCAAGTTTGCTGAGGATCTGCTCTGGCGTTACACCCAGATCGATCCCCAAATGGTTAACCAGCGTCAGCTTGCCGTTTTCATCGATACGGGCAAACAGCGACATCTCCGTGTAGGCCGGGCCGCGCTGCACCAGCGAGCCGCCGGAGTTATTGCAGATCCCGCCGATCACCGAGGCACCAATGCACGAAGAGCCGATCACCGAGTGCGGTTCGCGACCCAGCGGCTTAAGCGCCTTTTCCAGCGAGTAGAGCGTGGTGCCGGGGAAGGCGAGTACCTGTTCACCCTTGTCCAGCAGGTGCAGTTTGTCGAGGCGCAGGGTGCTGATAATCACGATGTCACGATCGTAATCGTTGCCGTTCGGCGTGGAGCCTTCAGTCAGGCCGGTGTTAGCAGCCTGCATTAAAATAATCTTGTCTGCCGCAACGCAGGCGCTGAGCACGCGCCACAGTTCGAGCAACGTACCGGGGAAGACCACCGCCAGCGCGTCGCCCTGGCCGGAGCGAAAGCCCTTACGGTAGCGGGCGGTTTTGGCCGGGTCGGTAAGCAGGTGAGAGTGACCAACCAGGCGCGACAGTTCGTTAATAAAAGTAGTGTTATCGTTAGTTCGAACAGAAGACATCTTCCACTCCTTGTGGTGGGGCAAATTTCTCGCTGTAAAGCATAGCGCGATTAGCCGTTGAGCGGTCGGGTATTCATGAGAAAAATCAGAGAATAACCCTGCAAGGTTTTCAGGCTTTGTGGCACACTGCGCTTTTCGCACGGTCTGGCCGGGTGCTTCCCGCGGTTATTGATGAGAGAGAATAACAACATGAAATGGCTATGTTATGTAGGTGTCGCCGTCAGCCTGGCGCTCCAACCTGCGCTGGCAGAGGATTTGTTTGGTAATCACCCGCTCACGCCTGAAGCCCGCGACGCCTTTGTCACGGATTTACTCAAAAAGATGACGGTCGATGAGAAAATCGGCCAGCTGCGCCTGATCAGCGTCGGCCCGGAGAACCCGAAAGAAGCCATTCGCGAGATGATCAAAGACGGGCAGGTAGGAGCCATTTTTAACACCGTTACCCGCCAGGATATCCGCAAAATGCAGGATCAGGTGATGGAACTGAGCCGCCTGAAAATTCCGCTGTTCTTCGCCTACGACGTGGTGCACGGCCAGCGTACCGTCTTCCCGATTAGCCTCGGCTTAGCCTCCTCCTTTAACCTCGATGCGGTGAAAACCGTCGGGCGCGTATCGGCATATGAAGCCGCAGACGACGGCCTGAACATGACCTGGGCGCCGATGGTAGACGTCTCCCGCGATCCGCGCTGGGGCCGTGCTTCGGAGGGCTTTGGGGAAGATACTTATTTAACCGCTACGATGGGCAAAACCATGGTGGAAGCGATGCAGGGCAAAAGTCCGGCAGATCGTTACTCGGTGATGACCAGCGTCAAGCACTTCGCCGCCTATGGCGCGGTGGAAGGCGGCAAAGAGTACAACACCGTGGACATGAGTCCGCAGCGCCTGTTTAACGACTATATGCCGCCGTACAAAGCGGGGCTGGACGCGGGCAGCGGCGCGGTGATGGTGGCATTGAACTCTCTCAACGGCACGCCTGCCACCTCCGATTCGTGGCTGCTGAAAGATGTGCTGCGCGACCAGTGGGGCTTCAAGGGCATCACCGTTTCGGATCACGGGGCGATTAAAGAGCTGATCAAGCACGGCACAGCGTCTGACCCGGAAGATGCGGTACGCGTGGCACTCAAGTCCGGCATCAACATGAGCATGAGCGACGAATACTACAGCAAATACCTGCCGGGGCTGGTGAAGAGCGGCAAGGTGACGATGGCGGAGCTGGACGATGCCGCTCGCCACGTGCTGAACGTGAAATATGACATGGGGCTGTTTAACGATCCTTACAGCCATCTGGGGCCGAAGGAGTCTGACCCGGCAGACACCAATGCTGAAAGCCGCCTGCACCGCAAAGAAGCCCGCGAAGTGGCGCGCGAAAGCCTGGTGCTGCTGAAAAACCGTCTCGACACGCTGCCGCTGAAAAAATCCGGCACCATTGCCGTGGTCGGTCCGCTGGCCGACAGCAAGCGTGACGTCATGGGCAGCTGGTCCGCCGCAGGCGTGGCGGATCAGTCCGTTACCGTGCTGACAGGCATTAAGAGCGCTGTGGGTGATAATGCAAAAGTGGTTTACGCCAAAGGCGCAAACGTCACCGACGATAAAGACATCGTGACCTTCCTCAACCAGTATGAGGAAGCGGTGAAGGTGGATCCACGCACGCCGAAAGAGATGATCGACGAAGCGGTTAACGCCGCGAAGCAGTCCGACGTGGTGGTCGCCGTGGTGGGTGAAGCGCAGGGGATGGCGCACGAAGCCTCCAGCCGGACCGACATCACGATCCCGCAAAGCCAGCGTGACCTGATCGCGGCCCTGAAAGCCACCGGCAAGCCGCTGGTGCTGGTGCTGATGAACGGGCGTCCGCTGGCGCTGGTGAAAGAAGACCAGCAGGCTGACGCCATTCTGGAAACCTGGTTCGCCGGTACCGAAGGCGGTAACGCCATTGCCGACGTGCTGTTTGGCGATTACAACCCGTCCGGCAAGCTGCCGATGTCCTTCCCGCGCTCCGTCGGGCAGATCCCGGTTTACTACAGCCACCTGAACACCGGTCGTCCGTACAACGCCGACAAGCCGAACAAGTACACGTCCCGTTACTTCGACGAGGCTAACGGCCCGCTCTATCCGTTTGGCTATGGCCTGAGCTACACCACGTTTAAGGTCTCTGACGTGAAAATGTCGGCGCCGACCCTGAAGCGTGACGGCAAAGTGACCGCCAGCGTGGAAGTGACCAACAGCGGCAAACGCGAAGGTGCGACGGTGATCCAGATGTACGTTCAGGATGTCACGGCCTCCATGAGCCGTCCGGTGAAACAGCTGCGCGGCTTCGAAAAGGTCAACCTGAAACCGGGCGAAACCAAAACGGTCAGCTTCCCGATTGACGTAAATGCGCTGAAGTTCTGGAATCAGCAGATGAAATACGATGCCGAGCCTGGCAAATTCAACGTCTTCATCGGCGTGGATTCCGCCCGCGTGAACAAAGCCGAGTTCGAACTGCAATAATCTTACCTTTCTCCCTATCCCCCGCCTGGCGGGGGATGCCTCTCATCTGGTACGAAAAACGGTTAAATTCACTGTTTTAAGCTACGCTTTTCTCTCAAGCCTATGAAAAAGGCCACAAAATAATGAGGAAAGCAGAATGACGATTATTAAGGGGATAACAGGGTCGGCGGTGCTTCTGGCGGCGCTGAGCCTGCCGTTACAGGCCGCAGAGCCGGTTAAGGTGGGTTCCAAAATTGATACCGAGGGCGCGTTGCTCGGCAATATCATTTTGCAGGTACTCGAAAGCCACGGCGTGAAAACGGTCAATAAAGTGCAGCTTGGCACCACGCCTGTCGTGCGCGGTGCTATCACTTCCGGCGAGCTGGATATCTACCCGGAATACACCGGCAACGGGGCATTCTTCTTCAAGGATGAAAACGATCCGGCCTGGAAAAATGCCAAAGCCGGGTACGAAAAAGTCAAAAAGCTGGACGCGGAAAAAAATAAGCTGGTCTGGCTTACACCGGCACCGGCCAACAACACCTGGACCATCGCGGTGCGCAAAGATATCGCCGAGAAAGGCAAGCTCACCTCGCTTGACGATCTCAGCCGCTACCTGAAAGAGAAGGGCGAGTTTAAGCTCGCGGCCTCGGCAGAGTTTATCGAGCGCGCTGATGCCCTGCCAGCGTTTGAAAAAGCTTATGATTTCAAGCTCGATCAGGCACAGCTGCTCTCTCTGGCGGGCGGCGACACGGCGGTGACCATTAAGGCGGCGGCGCAGAAAACCTCCGGCGTCAACGCGGCGATGGCTTACGGCACCGACGGCCCGGTCGCGGCGCTTGGTCTGCAAACCCTGACCGACCCGAAAGGCGTTCAGCCAATTTACGCCCCAACCCCGGTCGTGCGCGAGGCGGTGCTGAAAGCCTACCCGGATATCGACGATTGGCTCAAACCGGTGTTTGAAAAACTGGATGCGAAAACGCTGCAACAGCTGAATGCCAGCATTGCCGTAGAGGGGCTGGATGCCAAAAAAGTGGCTGCCGACTTCCTGAAACAACAAGGGCTTGTGAAGTAACGGGATAAGGCTGTGCCAATAAAATGTCATAACCGCGTCCTGCTGCTGTTGGTCTGTGTGGCCATCGTGGCGGTCGCGTTACCTTTTGTGAATGTCGCGCCAAACCGTCTGGTGTCGGGCGAACCGCGCGCGCTGTGGCAGATCTGGGCATTTACGCCGCTGCTGCTGGGCGCGGCGCTGGCGAGTACCGTAGTCTTAGCCTACTGGCCGGGGCGAACCGCGCTGTGGCTAACGCTTCTGCTCAGCGAAGCGCTGTTTATCGTACTGTTCTGGAGCGCAGGACAGGCGGCAACGCAGATGGCCTCGGTTGAAAGCCCGCTGGCGCGCACGTCGATTGGCAGCGGCCTGTGGCTGTGGCTGGCACTCTGCCTGCTGGCCTGTAGCGATGCCATTCGCCGCCTGACGCCGATACCTGTGTGGCGCTGGCTGCTGAACGCGCAATTCTGGGTTATCCCCCTGCTGATCCTCTTCAGCGGCGATCTGAATCAACTCTCGCTGTTAAAAGAGTACGTCAACCGCCAGGAGGTGTTTGACAACGCACTGGCGCAACATCTGACGATCCTGTTCGGGACGCTGGTCCCGGCGCTGCTGCTGGGCGTGCCGCTGGGCATGTGGTGCTACCGACATCCCTGCCGCCAGGGTGCCGTCTTTACCGTGCTCAACGTTATTCAGACCATCCCCTCCGTTGCCCTGTTTGGCCTGCTGATTGCCCCCCTCGCCGGTCTGGTTAAATCCTTCCCTGCGTTGGCCGCGGCAGGCATTGCCGGAACCGGGCTGACCCCGGCGCTGATTGCCCTTGTGTTGTATGCGCTGCTGCCACTGGTGCGCGGCGTGGTGGCGGGCTTAAGCCAGGTTCCGCCCGACGTGCTGGAAAGCGCCCATGCGATGGGGATGAGTGCGCGCCAGTGTTTCTGGAAAATACAGCTGCCGCTTGCGCTTCCGCTGCTGGTTCGCAGCCTGCGGGTGGTGACGGTGCAAACCGTGGGGATGGCGGTGATTGCCGCGCTGATCGGGGCGGGCGGCTTTGGGGCGCTGGTGTTCCAGGGGCTGCTCAGCAGCGCGCTGGATCTGGTGTTGCTGGGCGTTGTGCCCACGATTGCGCTGGCGGTCGTGCTGGATGCCTTATTTGCCCTGTGGCTCGCGCTGCTCAGGAGAAGAGCCAATGATTGAATTTCATGATGTGAGTAAAACCTTTGCGGGCCGTCCGGCGGCAAGCCATCTCAATCTGCATTTTGCCGAGGGGGCGTTCTCGGTATTGATCGGGACGTCGGGGTCGGGAAAATCGACGACGCTGAAGATGATCAATCGGCTGGTGGAGCACGACAGCGGGACGATTCGCTTTGCCGGAGAGGAGATCCGCAGCCTGCCGGTGCTGGAGCTGCGGCGGCGTATGGGCTACGCCATTCAGTCCATCGGCCTGTTTCCCCACTGGACGGTGGCGCAGAACATTGCCACCGTGCCACAGCTGGAAAAATGGTCCCGGGGGAAGATCAATGAGCGTGTCGACGAGTTGATGGCGCTGCTGGGCCTGGACGCGTCGCTTCGCGACCGCTACCCGCACCAGCTATCCGGCGGACAACAGCAGCGGGTCGGGGTGGCGCGCGCGCTGGCCGCTAACCCGCAGGTACTGCTGATGGATGAGCCCTTCGGCGCGCTGGATCCGGTCACCCGCGGCGCACTTCAGGCCGAGATGAGCCGCATCCACCGTATTCTCGGGCGCACCATCGTGCTGGTG
Organism: Enterobacter cloacae complex sp. I1M; assembly: GCF_014982425.1. Classification (NCBI taxonomy): domain Bacteria; kingdom Pseudomonadati; phylum Pseudomonadota; class Gammaproteobacteria; order Enterobacterales; family Enterobacteriaceae; genus Enterobacter; species Enterobacter cloacae complex sp. I1M. The sequence goes on from NZ_JADCLG010000003.1 coordinate 87,251, forward strand.
ACGCATGATATCGACGAAGCACTGCGGCTGGCCGATCGTCTGGTACTGATGGATCACGGCGAAGTCGTCCAGCAGGGTACGCCGCTTGAGCTGTTAACGTCGCCGGCAAACGATTTTGTGCGTGAGTTCTTTGGCCGCAGCGAGCTGGGTGTCAGGCTGCTCTCGCTGCGCACCGTCAGGGACTATCTGCGTCCGCAGGATGCGCAAATCGGTGGTGAACCGCTGCATGACGGGATGAGCCTGCGCGATGCCCTGTCGGCGTTTGTCGCCCGGCAGTGTGAGGTGTTACCCGTTGCGGACGGGCAGGGGACACCATGCGGGACGATCCATTTTCGCGATCTGCTGGCGGGGGAGGTGACGCGTGAAGTGGGTCCGTGATCCGTTACTCTGGCTGACAGGGCTGTTTATCGCCTTACTCTACCTGATGCCGCACAGCGCGGCGCTGTTTAATGCGCTTATTCCCGGGCTGCCGCGCCCGGTGTACCAGCAGGAGAGCTTTGTTAATCTCACCCTGGCGCACTTCTGGCTGGTAGCGGCGTCAAGCGTGATTGCCATCGTGCTGGGCACAGGTGCCGGTATTGCGGTGACGCGGCCTGCGGGCAGGGAGTTCCGTCCGTTGGTGGAGACCATCGCCGCAACGGGGCAGACCTTCCCGCCGGTGGCCGTGCTGGCGATTGCCGTGCCGGCGATCGGTTTTGGGCAGGAGCCTGCCATCATTGCGCTGATCTTGTACGGCGTGTTGCCCATTCTGCAAGGGACGCTGGCGGGCATTGCGGCGGTGCCTGCATCGGTGCTGAGCGTAGCGGAAGGGATGGGAATGAGCGCCTGGCAGCGGCTACTGAAGGTTGAACTGCCGCTGGCCGCACCGGTGATTATTGCCGGTGTGCGGACGTCCGTGATCATCAACATTGGTACGGCAACCATCGCGTCGACGGTCGGGGTCAATACGCTGGGGACGCCAATCATTATTGGGTTAAGCGGGTTTAACACGGCCTATATTATTCAGGGGGCGGTTCTGGTTGCGCTGGCGGCGATTGTGGTGGATCGCCTGTTTGAACGCCTGGCCGGATACCTCAGCCAACACCGCCGCGAACAATAAACGAGTAACCTGCAAGCATAACGCCACCGATACCGCTGACGGCCATCAGTGCAAAAAGGGTAATTACGGCCAGTTTCGTTGCCTTCATCATGTGCTCCTGTTGTTAACGGAACAATTATACGGTGAAGCGCAGCTGTTAATGAACCATTAAATGCCGTTACAACGCATTTGGCCCCAGCGAGTAAACGGGATAACCATGTTCGCGCCATTCCGTCAGGAGCTGCTGCTGGGAAGCGGAGGGGACTTCGCCACACCAGACCAGCAGCGTCTGCCCCTCAAACAGTTCCGGCCTGAGCTGGGCCAGGGAGTGTGCAAGCACGTCAACGCGCCAGCCCTGCTGGGTGGCAATCCAGGCTTCGAGCCACAGCCGGGTGGTATCGTGGACGTTCCAGCCGATCACCAGCGCATCTTTGCTGTTTTTATTCCGCGCTGAGGCAAGACAGACGGAAATATAGTTAATAAGCACGCCATCAAGCATGCTGAGCAGTGCCTGTAAGGTGGTTTGCTGACACTGAAGCCGACGCCGTAGGGGAATAAAAAGATGGGTGATCAGGGTTTGCGCGGGGTAGTCTCGACCCTGTTCTTTGATCCAGCCGCGCAGACGCTGCAAATTGCCGGTCTGCAACAGCCTCAGCAGCGTTTCCTGCTGCTCGCGCCAGAGATGCTGCGTATCAGGATCGTCCTGGCTCAGAAGCGATTTCACCTTGCCTACCTGTACGCCATTGTCGATCCAGCTTTTGATCTCGCGGATCCGGTCAATATCCGCATCGTTAAACAGGCGGTGCCCGCCGTCCGTTCTTTGCGGCTTAAGCAATCCATACCGTCGCTGCCACGCCCGTAGCGTAACGGGATTGATATCACACAGGAGTGCCACTTCACCTATCGTGTAAAGCGCCATTTTCGCCCCCAGGCTTGCGCGTCCCCAGCTTAACTGTAGACCCACTTTGCGGAACCAGGAAGATTTGATTCTTTTTTGTACAAATTATACGAAAGACAGGTTATCTCCGGCAAAAGGTGTGATGACGGACACGATTTATCGCTTTTTTGGCACGTTTCAAAGAAAGTTAACCGCCATCAGTGTATGTTACGCGTTTTTAGAATGTGCGGTTTGTGAGTATGTACGAGTTTAATCTGGTGCTGCTGTTGCTTCAGCAGATGTGCGTGTTTCTTGTCATCGCCTGGTTGATGAGCAAAACGCGCCTGTTCATTCCGCTGATGCAGGTCACCGTCCGTCTGCCGCACAAATTCCTCTGCTACGTCGTATTTTCCATATTCTGCATTATGGGGACCTGGTTTGGTCTCCATATTGAAGATTCCATCGCCAATACGCGCGCCATTGGCGCGGTAATGGGCGGGCTGCTCGGAGGCCCGGTCGTGGGCGGTCTGGTGGGGTTAACCGGCGGCCTGCACCGCTATTCGATGGGCGGTATGACGGCACTAAGCTGCATGATCTCCACCATTGTCGAAGGGCTGCTCGGTGGTCTCGTCCACAGCTATATGATTAAGCGCGGACGGCCGGATAAAGTGTTCAGTCCCCTTACCGCCGGGGCGATCACCTTCGTGGCGGAAATGGCGCAGATGGCGATCATCCTGCTGATCGCGCGCCCGTTTGACGATGCGTTACATCTGGTCAGCAGCATTGCCGCACCGATGATGGTCACCAATACCGTTGGTGCGGCGCTGTTTATGCGCATTCTGCTCGACAAACGCGCCATGTTCGAAAAATACACCTCGGCATTTTCTGCCACCGCCTTAAAAGTTGCGGCGTCGACGGAAGGGATCCTGCGGCAGGGATTCAACGAGGAGAACAGCATGAAGGTGGCGCAGGTGCTGTATAAAGAGCTGGATATCGGGGCCGTGGCGATTACCGATCGCGAAAAGTTGCTGGCGTTTACCGGTACCGGGGACGACCACCATCTTCCAGGTAAGCCGATCTCCTCGGCCTACACTTTGCGCGCTATTGAAACGGGTGAAGTGGTGTATGCCGACGGGAATGAAGTGCCGTACCGCTGTTCCCTGCATCCGCAGTGCAAACTTGGCTCTACGCTGGTCATTCCCCTGCGGGGCGAAAACCAGCGCGTCATGGGCACCATTAAGCTTTACGAAGCCAAAAATCGCCTGTTCAGCTCCATCAACCGCACGCTGGGGGAGGGGATCGCCCAGCTGCTTTCGGCGCAAATCCTGGCGGGGCAGTATGAACGGCAAAAAGCGCTGCTGACGCAGTCAGAAATTAAGCTCCTGCACGCTCAGGTGAATCCGCATTTCCTGTTTAACGCGCTCAACACGCTGAAGGCGGTGATCCGCCGCGACAGCGATCAGGCCGCGCAGCTGGTGCAATTTCTGTCGACATTTTTCCGCAAAAACCTGAAGCGTCCCTCGGAGATCGTCACCCTCGCGGACGAGATTGAGCATGTAAACGCCTATCTGCAAATTGAAAAAGCGCGCTTCCAGTCACGTTTACAGGTGTCGTTATCCGTCCCGGATGAGCTGGCGTATCAGCATCTTCCGGCCTTTACCCTGCAACCGATTGTGGAGAACGCCATTAAGCATGGGACGTCGCAGCTGCTGGGAACCGGAGAAATCATGATTTCCGCTTCCCGTTTTAACCACCATCTGGTGCTGGATATTGAAGATAACGCGGGGCTGTATGAAGTCTCCGCGTCAGGCGGTCTGGGCATGAGCCTGGTGGATAAGCGCCTGCGCGCACATTTTGGTGATGACTGCGGTATCACCGTCGCCTGTGAGCCAGACCGCTATACCCGAATTACCTTACGATTGCCGCTGGAGGAGAACGCATGTTAAGAGTGCTGATTGTTGATGATGAGCCGTTAGCACGGGAAAACCTGCGTGTCCTGTTGCAGGAGCAGAGTGATATTGAGGTCGTGGGGGAATGCGCCAATGCCATTGAAGGCATCGGTGCTGTGCATAAACTGCGCCCGGACGTGCTGTTCCTCGATATTCAGATGCCGCGCATCAGCGGGCTGGAGATGGTCGGCATGCTCGACCCGGAGCACCGTCCCTATATCGTCTTTCTGACGGCCTTTGATGAGTACGCGGTAAAGGCGTTTGAAGAGCACGCGTTTGATTATCTGCTGAAACCGATTGAAGAGAAACGCCTTGAAAAGACCCTGACCCGTCTGCGCCAGGAGCGTACCGCGCAGGACGTGACGCTGCTGCCGGAGCATCAGCAGCCCCTGAAGTTTATCCCCTGTACCGGGCACAGCCGGATTTACCTCCTGCAAATGGACGACGTTGCCTTTGTCAGCAGTCGTCTGAGCGGGGTATACGTCACCAGCGCTGAAGGCAACGAAGGCTTTACCGAGCTTACGTTACGCACGCTGGAGAGCCGCACGCCGCTGATTCGCTGTCATCGACAGTATCTGGTGAACATGGCGCACCTGAAGGAGATCCGCCTGGAAGATAACGGCCAGGCCGAACTGGTGCTACGTGCAGGGCAAACCGTGCCCGTCAGTCGTCGCTATCTGAAAAGTTTGAAAGAGGCGATAGGGCTGTAAAACTGGTACACTGCGCGCCATTGCATCATCGACATTCGAAGGCTCTATGCTAAGTAACGATATTCTTCGTAGCCTGCGCTACACCCTGAAAGCGAACAATAATGACATGGTGCGCATTCTTGCGCTCTCCGACATGGAATCCACGTCCGCCGGGTTCGACACCTGGATGACTAAAGAAGATGAAGAGGGTTTTGTTCGCTGCCCGGACATCATTCTGTCGGGCTTCCTGAACGGCCTGATCTACGACAAGCGCGGCAAAGATGAATCTGCGCCTGAGCTGGCGCTGGAGCGTCGGGTGAATAACAACACGGTGCTGAAAAAGCTGCGTATTGCGTTCTCCCTGAAAACTGACGACATTCTGGCGATCATGACCGAGCAGAAATTTCGCGTGTCGATGCCGGAAATCACCGCCATGATGCGCGCGCCGGATCATAAAAATTACCGCGAGTGTGGGGATCAGTTTCTGCGTTATTTCCTGCGTGGGTTGACGCAGCGGGTGCATAACCAGAAGGGGTGATTTTTAGCCGGGTGGCGGCCTCGCCTTACCCGGCTTAAAAACTCGTAGGCCCGTGCAAGCGTAGCGCCGTCGGGCAAAAAAAAGCCGGATTCTCATCCGGCTTATTTATTACTTCACCTGCTGACCCGGCTTCGCGCCTTCGTCAGGGCTTAACAGGAAGATGTCTTTTCCGCCCGGGCCTGCGGCCATCACCATCCCTTCAGAGATGCCGAAGCGCATTTTACGCGGCGCCAGGTTTGCCACCATCACGGTCTGACGACCGATCAGCACCTGCGGATCAGGGTACGCGGAACGAATGCCGGAGAAGACGTTACGTTTCTCGCCGCCCAGATCCAGCGTCAGACGCAGCAGTTTGTCAGAACCTTCAACGAACTCCGCGTTTTCGATCAGCGCCACGCGCAGGTCGACTTTGGCGAAATCATCAAAGGTGATGGTCTCCTGAATCGGATCGTCCGCCAGCGGGCCGGTCACCGGCGCGGCAGCCGCTTTCACCTCTTCTTTTGATGCTTCCACCAGCGCGTCAACCTGTTTCATCTCGATGCGGTTATACAGCGCCTTGAAGGTGTTCACCTTGTGGCCGAGCAGCGGCTGCTGGATGGCATCCCAGGTCAGTTCGGTGTTCAGGAATGCTTCCGCGCGGGCTGCCAGCTGCGGCAGAACCGGCTTCAGCCAGGTCATCAGCACGCGGAACATGTTCAGACCCATGGTGCAGATCGCCTGCAAGTCGGCGTCGCGGTCTTCCTGTTTCGCCACCACCCATGGTGCCTGCTCGTCGACATATCGGTTGGCCACGTCTGCCAGCGCCATGATTTCGCGAATGGCTTTACCAAATTCACGACTTTCCCAGGCTTCGCCAACCGCAGCGGCGGCGTCGGTGAAGGTTTTATACAGCTCAGGATCGGCCAGTTCGGCAGAGAGCACGCCGTCAAAGCGTTTAGCGATAAAACCTGCGTTACGGGACGCCAGGTTCACCACCTTGTTGACGATGTCCGCGTTCACGCGTTGCACGAAATCTTCCAGATTCAGGTCGATATCGTCGATGCGGGAAGAGAGCTTCGCGGTGTAGTAGTAGCGCAGGCTATCCGCATCGAAGTGGTTCAGCCAGGTGCTGGCCTTAATAAACGTCCCGCGAGATTTGGACATCTTCGCACCGTTGACCGTTACGTAGCCGTGTACGAACAGGTTAGTCGGCTTGCGGAAATTGCTGCCTTCAAGCATCGCTGGCCAGAACAGGCTGTGGAAGTAAACGATGTCTTTGCCGATGAAGTGGTACAGCTCGGCGGTGGAATCTTTCTTCCAGTACTCGTCGAAGCTTAGGGTATCGCCGCGCTTGTCACACAGGTTCTTGAAGGAGCCCATGTAGCCGATTGGCGCATCCAGCCAGACGTAGAAATATTTGCCCGGCGCGTTCGGGATTTCGAAGCCGAAGTATGGCGCATCGCGGGAGATATCCCACTGCTGCAGACCGGATTCAAACCACTCCTGCATCTTGTTCGCCACCTGCTCCTGCAGCGCGCCGCTGCGGGTCCACGCCTGCAGCATTTCGCTGAACGACGGCAGGTCGAAGAAGAAGTGCTCGGAGTCACGCATCACCGGCGTGGCGCCGGAAACCACGGATTTCGGCTCGATAAGCTCGGTCGGGCTGTAGGTCGCGCCACACACTTCGCAGTTATCGCCGTACTGGTCCGGGGATTTACATTTCGGACAGGTGCCTTTGACGAAACGGTCCGGCAGGAACATGCCTTTTTCCGGATCGTACAGCTGAGAGATGGTGCGGTTTTTAATGAAACCGTTCTCTTTCAGACGGGTGTAGATCAGCTCTGACAGCTCGCGGTTCTCGTCGCTGTGCGTGGAGTGATAGTTGTCATAGCTGATGTCAAAGCCAGCAAAATCGGTCTGATGCTCCTGACTCATTTCGGCGATCATCTGTTCCGGGGAAATTCCCAGCTGCTGCGCTTTCAGCATGATTGGGGTGCCGTGGGCATCGTCCGCACAGATGAAGTTCACCTCGTGGCCGCGCATTCGCTGGTAACGGACCCAGACATCAGCCTGGATATGCTCCAGCATGTGGCCGAGGTGGATTGAGCCGTTGGCGTACGGCAGGGCGCACGTTACCAGAATTTTTTTCGCGACTTGAGTCATAGTAGGCATTACTTCTTTTAACTGTGAAAAGGGTTTTCGATATTACCAAAAGGGGCATTATTAAGTAAGCACAAACCACGGCCTTTCAGGTAAACTTGTTCATCTAAGGTCTTATTCACAAGAACAAAGGAGTCGGGATGAGTTCTCAATCCCAGGCCAAATCACCGGAAGCCTTACGAGCAATGGTCGCCGGGACGCTGGCTAATTTTCAGCATCCAACCCTGAAGCACAATCTCACGACGCTGAAAGCGCTTCATCATGTCGCATGGCTGGACGATACGCTGCACATTGAGCTGCAGATGCCGTTCGTCTGGACCAGCGCCTTTGATGCCCTGAAAGAGCAAACCAGCTCTGAGCTGCTGCGCATTACTGGCGCAAAAGCAATTGACTGGAAGCTAAGCCACAGCATCGCCACGCTCAAGCGCGTGAAAAATCAGCCGGGCGTTAACGGCGTGAAGAACATCATCGCCGTCAGTTCTGGCAAGGGCGGGGTGGGTAAATCGTCGACCGCCGTGAACCTGGCGCTTGCGCTGGCGGCAGAAGGGGCGAAAGTCGGCATTCTGGATGCTGATATTTATGGCCCGTCCATTCCGAACATGCTGGGTGCTGAAAACCAGCGTCCAACTTCGCCGGACGGTACCCACATGGCGCCGATCGTGGCGCACGGTCTGGCGACCAACTCCATTGGTTACCTGGTCACGGACGATAACGCAATGGTCTGGCGCGGCCCGATGGCCAGCAAAGCTTTGCTGCAAATGTTGCAGGAGACGATGTGGCCTGACCTCGATTATCTGGTACTGGATATGCCGCCGGGCACCGGTGATATCCAGCTGACGCTGGCGCAGAACATTCCGGTCACCGGCGCCGTCGTGGTCACCACGCCGCAGGATATCGCGCTGATCGACGCCAAAAAAGGCATCGTGATGTTCGAGAAGGTGGAGGTGCCGGTACTCGGCATCGTCGAGAACATGAGCATGCACATTTGCAGCAACTGTGGACACCATGAGCCGATCTTCGGTACCGGCGGTGCGGAGAAGCTGGCGGCGCAATATCACACCCAGCTGCTGGGGCAACTGCCGCTGCATATCACACTGCGTGAAGATCTGGATAGCGGTAAGCCGACGGTGGTCAGCCGTCCTGATAGCGAATTCACGGAAATCTATCGTCAGCTGGCGGGGCGCGTTGCGGCGCAACTGTACTGGCAGGGGGACGTGATCCCGAGCGAGATCGCCTTCCGCGCGGTGTAACGCCTCTGCGCGTTAGTGCCGGGTGGCGGCTTCGCCTTACCCGGCCTACCTCGATTTTGTAGGTCAGGTAAGCGTAGCGCCACCTGACTTTACCCAAGCCGATAGTGCATCAAATAATACTCTCCTTCCGGAGAATCCCCCGTCGCCTCAATGTGCCAGCCGTGGCGCTGGTAAAACGCAACTGCCCGCTCATTCTTCACCAGACACTTCAGGGCGCCTGTACTGGTAAACGTCCTCTGTACTTGTTCCAGTAACAAACGGCCAACTCCCAGACGCTGATACAGCGGGTCGACAAACAGATTGTGCAAAAAGTTATCATTTTCCCAGACGGAGGCAAACCCTACCCGGTGACCGTCGTGAATCGCAACCCAGATCTGCTCGTCACGCGTTGCGGCGTCAAAATCCTCAAGCTGCCATTCAGAATTGTCCAGCCATGGCCAGGCCACGCGTCGTGCATGCAGGTACAGCGTGCGCAGAAATGGCCGGTCGTCCTCCTGCCAGGGCCGGATCATCGTATCAGCGGTGATAGAAAATATCTCCGTTATAGGCTTTGTAGATTTTGCCATCAGCATCGCCAATCAGAACGTAATTTTCACCCATGTAGGTCCAGTGCGTACCGGCATCGGGCGCGGGAAGGTTACGTAGCTGGTACTGTTTGATGGTGTACTCTGGCGTCTGATACTGCGCGGGCGCGGTATCGCCAATCTTAAATTTGGTGAAGTCGGCGATGAACTCCTGTTCTTCATAAGCCTTAATGCCGGAAGGCGCGGCGGCCGTTTGCGGGGCTGCGAATGCGGAGCCCGCCAGAGACAGTAATACACCCAGAAGCACCAATTTACGCTTAGCCATTTTTTCTCCAGTGATATCGTTACGGATACGCTTGTCTGCGGGGGACAGTGCGGCAGACAGCCCATTTTAAGTATCAAAACAGGGTGTGTTTGAAAAAAAATGTAACAAAAGTGAACGGTTTTGTGTAGTGCCAGCGGTTGTGAGTATTTTTGATATGAATGCGAGCTGACGGGAATAATTCATTGTAACTATCGTTTTGCTGAATTAATTCTGAAAATACATTGTTGCCGTAATTTTATAAACTGTAGATCGTGCTTTTTTTTGCCACAGGCTTTAAGATTTTCAGGAAGATTATATTTTAATTAATTGCCCGTCACAGATCGGGCAATTCGTGTCTTCACTTTTAGATTACGTTTTAGTATTCCCTTGAAAAGAAACTTATTTCAAGCGTGGGTTAGCGCAGGGCTGCGCCCCGTCGGGCGTTCGCTACGAGCAGGGATGATAAGTATATATAAATGAAAAACACAACAGCATTATCTGTAATATTCTTAGCAATAAGTCAGTTGGCGGGGTGCGTAATTTCTCCTGGCCAAACGTTAAGTACCGCAGGCAAAAAAATAATTGCGCCGGCTGATCTCAATAATAGCTTAGATAAACAAATCGAAATTTATCCACTTACGCCCGGATTAATTGAGAAACTACGTCCCGCAGCAGCTAAATCTCAGGCAAATCCTAATCTTGATGAGCAGGTCAAAAAGTGGGAATACCGTATTGGAATCGGTGACATCCTGACGGTCACCGTCTGGGATCACCCGGAGCTGACTACGCCCGCGGGACAGTATCGCAGCGCAAGCGATACGGGAAACTGGGTCAATGCCGATGGCACGCTCTTTTATCCTTACGTGGGTAAACTGCACGTGGCGGGAAAAACGGTTTCCAGAGTGCGCGAGGAGATCACCGCGCGGCTGGATAACGTCATTGAAAGCCCCCAGGTCGACGTCAGCGTTGCCGCTTTCCGTTCGCAAAAAGCCTACGTTACGGGAGAAGTGGCGAAATCTGGCCAGCAGGCCATCACCAACATTCCGCTGACGGTTATGGATGCCGTTAATGCCGCAGGTGGGCTTACTGCTGATGCGGACTGGCGGAACGTGGTGCTGACTCACAACGGTCAGGATTCCCGAATTTCCCTGTATGCCCTGATGCAGCATGGCGATTTAACCCAGAATAAGCTGCTCAACCCTGGCGACATCTTGTTTATTCCCCGCAACGATGCGCTGAAAGTATTCGTGATGGGCGAAGTTGTTAAACAGAGCACGCTGAAGATGGATCGCAGCGGCATGACGTTGGCCGAAGCGCTCGGCAATGCCGGTGGCCTGGACCAGAATATGGCTGATGCGACGGGTATTTTTGTTATCCGCTCGGTACGCGAGTCCGGGAAAATTGCGAATATCTATCAACTGAATGCAAAAGACGCTTCGGCCATGGTGCTGGGCACCGAGTTTCAGCTTGAGCCTTACGACATTGTCTATGTCACCACTGCTCCACTCTCCCGCTGGAATCGCGTAATAACACAGCTTGTTCCGACAATCAGCGGGGTGCATGACCTCACCGAAACGGTTCGTTATATCAGATCGTGGCCGCAATAATGTTCGAATCAATACTCGTGGTATGTACCGGAAATGTCTGCCGTTCTCCGATTGGAGAACGGCTTTTGCGCCAGCACTTGCCCGACAGACACATCACCTCGGCGGGAATACTCGGCCTTGAGGGGTATCCGGCGGATGAGTGCGCCCAGGACGTGGCCTGGCGGCATGGGATCTCCCTCGACGGTCATGTGGCGCGCAGGCTGACACGCAGGCTGATGCAGGGATCCGATCTCATCCTGGTTATGGAGCCGGAACATCTTCGCTTCATTGCAGCCATGGCACCGGAAAACAGGGGGAAGTCGCTGCTTTTTGGGCAGTGGCTGGAGCCGCAGGATATCCCAGACCCCTATCGTAAAAGCCGTGAAGCGTTTGAATATGTGTTCGGGCTATTGGGTAAAGCCAGCCAGGAATGGGCACGTCGTTTAGGACAGAAAGGAATAAAGCATTAATGTCGTCTTACACAACAGACAGTTATGGTGCAGGGGCACCCGAACAAAATGAAATCGATCTCGTTCGTTTGCTCGGCGAAATGATCGACCACCGCACGATGATATTGTGCGTGACTTTCCTTTTCACTTTATGCGCGGGCCTCTATGCCTGGGTTACGCCACCTGTTTATCAGGCGGATGCTATGGTGCAAATAGAAAGCAAACAGGATAACGGCCTGCTCAAAGGCTTGAGCCAGCTGGGCACCGATATTTCGCCGGATGTTGCCCCTGAAATTTTACTGTTGAAATCTCGCATGATCCTCGGCGAGACCGTCGACAAATTAGATCTGACGTATCAGGCAAAGCAGCGCGTTTTGCCTGTGGTGGGGCGTCTCTGGCAGCGTCTGCAAGGGCGTGGCCAGGGCAACATAACGTTAGGCGAACTCCAGATCCCGCAGGTGGAGGGCAAAGCGCAAGAACTCACGCTGACCGTACAGGAAGCGGGAAGGTATCACCTGACGGGCGAAAACATTGAGGCAGACGGCCAGGTGGGTAAAACGCTGGTTACGCAAGGGATCGTGCTGCGGGTGACCTCGATTGAGGCGACGCCAGGCACACAGTTTTCGCTTAAGTCGTTGACGCGCCTGGAGACGATCAATGCACTGAAGAAGCGTCTGACGGTCGTGGAATCGGAGAAACAGAGCGGTATTGTGACCTTAACCCTGACGGGTGAAGATCCTGACAAAATCGCCCGGGTGCTGAATGCGATAGCTGAAAATTATCTTCAGCAAAATATCGCGCGCCAGGAGGCTCAGGATTCGCGTAGTCTGGATTTTTTACAGGAGCAGTTACCGAAAATCAGAGCGGACCTGGATCAGGCTGAAGCGCGGCTGAATGCCTACCGGGCGCAGCGCGACTCTGTGGATCTGTCTTTAGAGGCAAAATCCGTCCTGGATCAGGTTGTGAACGTTGAGAATCAGCTAAATGAGCTGACGTTCCGGGAGGCAGAAATTTCCCAGCTCTTTAAAAAGAGTCACCCTACTTACCGTGCATTGCAAGAAAAAAGACAAACCCTTGTGCGGGAACGGGATCGTCTTAATAACCGAGTGTCCTCGATGCCCTCCACGCAGCAGGAGATTTTACGCCTGAGCCGCGATGTTGAGTCGGGCCGCACGATTTATTTACAGCTTTTGACGCGTCAGCAGGAGCTGAATATTTCCCGCTCCAGCGCTGTCGGGAACGTGAGGATCATTGATGAGGCGGTTACACTCCCGGATCCGATAAAACCGCGAAAAGCGCTAATCATTGCGCTTGGCGCGCTGTTCGGGCTCATCCTTTCAATGGGGACCGTACTGGTACGTCAAGCGTTCAAACGTGGGATCACGCTTTCCGAACAGCTGGAAGCGCAGGGGATGCCGGTTCTGGCGACGTTACCACGTTCACAGTGGCTGTGGAGTAAAACGCATTTGCGCAGAAAAAATCCGTTTTCTCGTCGCTGGACACACAAAACCTCGGATGTGCCTTTCCTGCCAGTCGATCGCCCTGCTGATATGTTTGTTGAAGCGGTACGCGGGCTGCGAACCAGTCTGCATTTCACCATGATGGAGGCTGAAAATCGCATTGTGATGATTTCTGGCCCCACGCAGGACTGCGGAAAAACACTGGTGGCGACGAACCTGGCGGCCATTGCCGGGCAGAGCGGTCAGCGGGCGCTGTTTATTGATGCGGATATGCGCCAGGGTTATGTGCATAATATTTTTGGCCTGGAGAACCGCCACGGATTATCCTGCCTGCTGGAGGGGAAGCGCGACTTTGGGGAGGTCATTCAGCATGCTGAAAAAGGGGGAATTGACGTCATCACCTGCGGCCCGGAACCCCTGCGTCCGTTAGAAATGCTGTTAAGCGAACGGTTCATTGACATCATGTCCTGGGTTAACGAGCACTATGACATTGTCATCATCGATACACCCCCAGTTCTTGCCGTCAATGATGCTGCGCTGGTTGCCAGAGCAGCCGGAACAACGCTAATGGTTGCCCGTTACGATAAAACCAGCGTGAAAGAGATGGAGAATACCGTTAAACGTCTACAGCACGTTGGCGTGAAGGTCAGCGGCACAATCCTCAACGATATTGTTAAATCCGCAGCGCTGTTTTACAGCTCGGGGTACAGCCAGTATGACTACGGTTATGCTTCGAGGAAAAAAGGATAGGGGCGTCAGGACGGGATAATAAACCCTCTCCCGGATGGGAGAGGGAAAAGCATTACTTCGCCATCACTTCCTGCGCGGTACGCTCAACCAGAGACAGCAGGACTTTAACGTCCTCCAGCGTCACGGTTGGGTTCAGCAGGGTCAGCTTCAGGCAGGTGACGCCGTTATGCTCGGTCACCCCGACGTTTGCGCGGCCGGATTCCAGCAGCGCATCGCCAATTTTCTGGTTCAGCAGGGCGATACCGGCGTCATCCATCTGGGTCTGCGGACGGAAGCGGAACAGCACGCTTGCCAGCTGGGGTTGCATAACCAGTTCCAGAGTAGACTGCTCTTTTACGTAAGCCGCAACCTGCTGTGCCAGCGTCACGCCGTGATCGATAATTGCCGCGTATTGCTCCTGACCCAGCGCTTCCAGGCTCATCCACAGTTTCAGCGCGTCGAAACGACGGGTGGTTTGCAGAGATTTGGAAACCAGGTTAGGCACGCCCGCTTCTTCATCGAACTCAGAGTTCAGGTAAGCCGCCTGATAGCGCATCAGCTCATAATGACGTGCTTCTTTCAGCAAGAAGGCACCGCAGCTGATGGTCTGGAAGAACTGCTTGTGGAAGTCCAGCGTTACGGAGTCCACAAGTTCAATGCCGTCCAGATAGTGACGATACTGCTCAGACATCAGCAGCGCGCCGCCCCAGGCCGCATCAACGTGTACCCAGATATTCTGTTTCGCAGCCAGCTCAGCAATAGCACGCAGCGGATCGATAGCACCCGCATCCGTCGTGCCGGCCGTGGCCACAATCGCCAGAATCTGTTCGCCGTTCGCGTTGCACTGTTCGATTTTCGCCGCCAGATCGGTGAGATCCATGCGGGAGAATTCATCAGTTTTCACCTGCACCACGGACTGGTAGCCCAGGCCCATCAGCGCCATGTTTTTCTGCACGGAGAAGTGGGCGTTTTCAGAGCACAGCACGCGAATTTTGCGCAGATCGCCCACCAGACCGTCCTGCTGTACCGAGTGGCCCTGACGCGCGAAGAACGCATCACGCGCCAGCATCAGGCCCATCAGGTTACTCTGGGTGCCGCCGCTGGTGAAGACGCCTGCGTCGCCAGCCTGATAACCCACGCGGGTACGCAGCCATTCGATCAGCTTGATCTCAATAATGGTTGCGGACGGGCTTTGATCCCAGGAGTCCATACTCTGGTTGGTGGCGTTAATCAGCACTTCCGCCGCCTGGCTTACGACCAGGCTTGGGCAGTGCAGGTGCGCCACGCACTGCGGGTGATGAACGGACAAACTGTCTTTCAGGAAGAACTCCACGGCGCGTTCAATCGCCGCTTCGTTGCCCAGCCCTTTCGGGTTGAAATCCAGCTTAATACGGTCGCGCAGCTCCGCGACCGTTTTGCCCTGGTACATCTCAGGCTGTTTCAGCCACTGCATCACAGCCTGAGTGCTTTGTTCAATCGCCTGCTGGTAAGCTTCAATGCTCTGGGCAGAGGAGAACAAAATTGGGTTTGAATCAGACATCGTAATCAACAACTCCGGTTACGCCGGGCGAACGCCCGCAGCAAGCAGTGCCTGCTCGAATTTATCCAGGAAGACTTTCAGCTCGTCATCGCTGATCAGCAGCGACGGCAGCAGACGCAGAACGATACCGTTACGGCCGCCACGCTCCAGAATCAGGC
The DNA here is from genome assembly GCF_014982425.1 of Enterobacter cloacae complex sp. I1M. Classification (NCBI taxonomy): domain Bacteria; kingdom Pseudomonadati; phylum Pseudomonadota; class Gammaproteobacteria; order Enterobacterales; family Enterobacteriaceae; genus Enterobacter; species Enterobacter cloacae complex sp. I1M. The sequence goes on from NZ_JADCLG010000003.1 coordinate 102,521, forward strand.
CTGCTTCGAAGCACTTCTTCTGGATCAGTGCAGACAGCTCGCCATCGCCCGGGAAGCAACCCATGTGGTCGGCGGCTTCATGTGGCTTAACGATTTCAATACCGATCATCATGCCCAGACCGCGAACGTGGCCGATAACCGGATAGCGTTTCGCCATCTCTTTCAGCTGGCCTTTCAGCCATTCGCCCTGTGCGGCAACTTTGCCCGCGATATTCTGGTCTTTCAGGATCTTCAGCGTCGTCAGACCGGTTGCCATCGCCAGCTGGTTGCCGCGGAAGGTACCGGTGTGGTGACCAGGCGCCCACGCATCGAACTGCTTCTTGATACCGAGCACAGCCAGTGGCAGACCGCCGCCAACTGCTTTGGACATCACGATGATGTCAGGCTCAATGCCTGCGTGTTCGAAGGCAAAGAATTTACCGGTACGGGCAAAGCCAGCCTGAACTTCGTCGAGGATGAGCAGAATGCCGTGTTCCTGAGTCACTTTACGGATGCGCTGCAACCACTCAGCCGGAGCCGGGTTCACGCCGCCTTCGCCCTGAACAGCTTCCAGGATCACCGCGGCAGGTTTACGCACGCCGCTTTCAACGTCGTTGATCAGGTTATCGAAGTAGTAGGTCAGCGCCTTCACGCCCGCTTCACCACCGATACCCAGTGGGCAGCGGTACTCGTGTGGGTAAGGCATGAACTGGACTTCTGGCATCATACCGTCAACCGCTTCTTTCGGAGACAGGTTACCGGTGACGGACAGTGCACCGTGGGTCATACCGTGGTAACCACCAGAGAAACTGATGATACCGCTGCGACCGGTTACTTTTTTCGCCAGCTTCAGCGCCGCTTCAACGGCGTCAGCCCCGGACGGGCCAGTGAATTGCAGACAGTACTCTTTGCCCTGACCAGGCAACAGAGAGAGGAGGTATTCTGAAAACGCGTCTTTCAACGGCGTAGTCAGATCCAGGGTATGTAACGGCAAGCCGCTGGTAATGACATTTTGGATGCTTTTCAGCACATCAGGATGATTGTGGCCAAGCGCGAGGGTGCCTGCGCCTGCTAAACAGTCAAGGTATTCTTTATTATCTGCATCGGTGATCCACACGCCTTCTGCTTTCGTGATCGCTAAAGGCAGTTTGCGCGGATAACTCCTGACGTTAGATTCAAACTCGGCCTGACGGGCCAGATAGGTTTCGTTGCTTTTGTGGGCATCTACGGTGTCAATACGGACTTTATCCGTCATCATATCACTCCTACAACCGCCGCTTCGTTATGAGCAACGATTGAATAAAAAGTTAAAAAACAGATGGGGCCTGAAAAAAACGCCGCCAATATAGAGCCTTTTGTCACCGGGCTCAATGGTTAATTTGTTTACTGTTTTGTGACACAGGGCACAGGGGAGGGGATAACCTCATTTTCCGGCAAAAATATGCAGTTTATTCTCAATAAAAACAGGGGTTTATATATGGGTTGTCAGCATTGTAAAATCAGATGAAAGAGTGTGGCAAATTGTGCGCCTGGCAGGCTAAAAGGAGGCGGAGAGCCTCCTTAGACTGTTTATTTTTGGGTAACGCGTAAAACGCCGTGTTCACGTCCCTTTGTTTTATTCCATGACGCGTCCGTAATACCGTTTTCATCCAGGCTTATCGATATCACAAAACCGTTACCATGGATCTCATAGAAATTCGCATTCAGACGTTTAACGCTGGCTTTTTTGCCGTTCACGGTAGCGCTAAAAAAGCCGTTAGAAAGGGTAGCGTTAACCGTATCCGACGAGAACGAGGCTTCGCGAAGGGGATCGTGAACGGATGCCGTTGGTTCGTGTTGTGCCGCGTTTTCCGCTTTGGTTTTGCTGATATCGCAAGATCCATCGCCAGCGCTAATTTGCGTGCATCCCGAGCGCTCTAACTGAGCACGATAGTGTGCGCTAATGGCGTGTGCAGGCGAAATACACCCAGCAAGTACGGCAGCGCTTAACACTAGCATCATTGATTTTTTCATTTTATCACCTTAAAAACGACACAAATAATAAGAAACGTACATAATGCCGATCCAGACCCCGACCGAAATAAGCAATAGATACAGGGCAGCTGAAATAAAAATGTGTTTGAGCATGTTATTGGCCATCATCATACTTTCCATCAGCGAAGTACTGTCGCCCTGAAAAGCTTCCTCTATTATGAATGTAGTCGAGTTACGTGTTTTTCTTAAAAGCCAATCCCGATGCCTGCGCCCATAGCAAGATCATTATTTGTAGAATCGCTTACGCCAGCTTTAACGATGGTGTTGCTACCAACGTGGAAGGATGCACCCACACTAACAGCTTGCTCGTCTTTAAAGCTACCTACACCAGCAGAGAACATGACAGCCTGTTCTTTCTCTACTTGAGGCATAGAGGCGATAGCTACAGCGCTAGCAGCACCTGAACGGGCTTCTTTCTTATTGCTATCAACTTCATCTTTCAGGCTCTTGAATTGAGAGTTAGTGTTAGCTTGCGCTTGTGCGAACACTTGTTGAGCAGCTTTCAGATCTTTAGCTTGTGCTGTAGTTTGGGTATTGAGTGACTTAACCAGATTGATAGTTTTAGTATCAACTTCTTTCTTAGTGATGGTAGTTGTGATTCCGTTAGAGCCAGCTTTACCTGCATCCCCTTTATCACCTTTAGCGCCAGTGTCGCCCTTATCACCTTTGATGGAATCTCCTTTATCTCCTTTCTCACCCTTAACACCTGGAGCACCATCTTTCCCAGCTATACCTTGTGCGCCTGTATCACCTTTTAAACCTTGCGCACCAGTTGCACCTGCAGCGCCTGTAGCACCCGTTGCCCCGTCTTTACCGTCAACACCATCTTTACCATTAACACCGTCTTTAGGTGGTGTTTGGTTCTCTAAAGCGGTGATCCGTTGATCATGGTTAATCAATACAGAACCTTGTAACGCGCTTTCATCTTGCAATGATTTAATATCGGAACCATTGTTAACAACACCTTGTAAAGCAGTGTCTGCTTTGTTTTTAATGTCATTAATCAAAATATTTTGTTTGTTGTCGGTGGAGGTCTGATCAGCTTTGTTGTCATCTACTTTCTGATTCAAAGTAGAGTTAAATTGTGCATTAGCATTAACACCAGCTTGAGCAGCATCAGCTTTATTTACAGCAGTGTTAGCAGTATCTTGCGCATTATTGATAGCAATGTTTGCCTTCTCAACATCCCCTTGCAGATTATAGATTTGTCCGTCTTGTTGAGTGTTGCTAGCCTTGATGTTATCAAGGTTATATGCGGTGTTGTTAGTCCCTTGAACCTGAATAAAAGTACCTGAATTGGTAATATTATCGTTAAGAGTTACATTTACATCAGCAGCTTTAGCTACGTTCATTGAACCAGCAAAAAGAGCACCGATAATAGCGACAGCGATGACGGTTTTACTAACAGGTTTCATTTGAAATGACTCACAGTGTTTGGCAGATAAAATATACGCTAGCGATATTGCTAACGTTTGTTTAAGCAGAGCTGAATGGGTAAGTTTAAGTGTGTCGAATTTTATAGTTGTATTTAATATTTATGTTGGTAACGGAGCGAAACTATAGATATTTCGCGGCGAGAAATATTGATTTTGATCATGTTTCTTATTAATGATAAGAATGATGAGAAATAATGCTCTTGCATTGTTTCTTCTTTAAAATCAATTTGTTGTGATGCGCTTGCGAACTGTCTTAATTTAACCTTATGATTTTTATGAGATTTTATTTTAACACTTATGCGGTTTTTATTTAAGTGATGGAAATTAAGGTTTACACGGGGTTTTCAAATGAAAATCACAACCTTTAAAGCTGAAAGTAAACATTATCGAGCGGGTGTATTTAAATAAAGGGCAAGATATTCTTCCGTAAGATTTCCAATGTAGACATTAAATAAAGATATTTGTAATGTGAATTCAATGTTAGTTATTTATTCAGTACAAATAATACCGGAAAACGAACAATAGAATTTCTCATTTTTATGTAACCTGAACCCGTCTGTACCTTCTGAGGCAGTGAGATAAAGGGAAAATGGTTGTCAGCAGGCTCAACCGCGGGTACACTAAATAACAAAGTATTGTTTAAGCTTTTGTTTTATAGATGATTTGACTCGGGGTGCCCTTCCTTGTGAAGGCTGAGAAATACCCGTATTACCTGATCTGGATAATGCCAGCGTAGGGAAGTCAGATGCCTACCCGGTCATCGCTTCTTTCCGCACGGCAGGAGCGAAACCATGCAGCCTGACCTGCTCGACTCACACGTTTTACATCAATTCCGAACCCGTTCCCCGCTCACGCACTGTATGACCAACGATGTCGTGCAGACCTTCACCGCCAACGTTCTGCTCGCGCTCGGTGCTTCCCCGGCAATGGTGATCGAAGCCGAGGAAGCGGAACAGTTTGCCGCGCTTGCCGATGCCCTGCTCGTCAACGTTGGCACGCTCACCGCGCCGCGCGCCCAGTCGATGCGTCGGGCTATTGAGAGCGCGGTAGCCGCGGGCACACCCTGGGTTCTGGACCCCGTCGCGGTTGGCGCGCTGGCGTTCCGCACCCGTTTTTGCCAGCAAATATTATCCCTTAAACCTGCGGCCATTCGTGGCAACGCCTCCGAAATCCTCGCCCTTGCCGGAATGAGTGCGGGCGGACGTGGGGTCGATTCCACCGATACGGCAGCGAGCGCGTTGACCGCTGCGCAGGCGCTTGCCCGCCAGACCCACGCCGTTGTAGTCGTCACAGGGGAAGTGGATCACATCACCGACGGCCAGCGAATCCGTACGGTCGCGGGCGGCGACCCGCTGATGACCCGCGTGGTAGGAACTGGCTGTGCGCTCTCGGCGGTCGTCGCCGCCTGCTGCTCGCTGCCTGGCGACAGGCTTGATAACGCGGCGGCAGCCTGCGGCTTTATGAAGCGCGCAGGGTCAGTTGCCCTGACTCAAAGCCGGGGGCCCGGCAGCTTTGTCTCCGCGTTTCTGGACGCGCTTTACGCGCTGGAGGAACAGGTATGACGCGCATTAATGCCTTGACTATTGCGGGAACCGATCCCAGCGGCGGAGCGGGGATCCAGGCAGACCTGAAAACCTTCTCTGCGCTCGGCGCATACGGGTGCTCGGTTATCACCGCGCTGGTTGCGCAAAACACGCGCGGCGTACAGTCGGTGTATCGCATTGACCCGGATTTTGTCGCCGCGCAGCTGGATTCGGTATTCAGCGACGTACGTATCGACACCACCAAGATCGGCATGCTGGCAGAGGCGGACATTGTTGAAGCGGTCGCTGAACGTCTCAAACACTACCAGATAAAAAACGTGGTGCTTGATACCGTGATGCTGGCCAAAAGCGGCGATCCGCTGCTCTCCGCCTCGGCTGTCGATACCCTGCGTAAAAAGCTGCTGCCGCAGGTTGCGCTGATCACGCCAAATCTGCCTGAAGCCGCCGCGCTGCTGGATGCGCCACACGCGCAAAACGAACGTGAGATGAAAGAGCAGGGGAATGCGCTGCTGGCGATGGGGTGTCGCGCGGTGCTGATGAAAGGCGGCCATCTTGATGATGCAGAAAGCCCGGACTGGCTTTTCACCCACGATGGCACGCAACGTTTCACCGCGCCACGCGTCCAGACCAAAAACACCCACGGCACGGGCTGTACGCTCTCGGCGGCGCTGGCGGCGCTGCGTCCTCGTCACGCCACATGGGCGGATACGGTGCAGGAGGCAAAGGTCTGGCTCTCGGGCGCGCTGGCAAAAGCCGATTCTCTGGAAGTGGGTCACGGTATTGGTCCGGTTCACCATTTTCATGCATGGTGGTAAGCCGTATACTGGCATGAAACTCATGCCAGAGAAAAACAGAGATGGAACAAGCGCATACCCGGTTAATTGCTCAACTCAAGGAACGAATTGCCGCACCGGACAACACGCCGCTGTATCTGAAATTTGCCGAAACGGTCAAGAACGCGGTGCGCAGCGGTGTGCTCGCGCACGGTAATATTTTGCCCGGTGAGCGCGATCTGAGCCAGCTGGCCGGAGTGTCGCGTATTACGGTGCGTAAAGCCATGCAGGCGCTGGAAGAGGCTGGCGTCGTCACCCGCGCGCGTGGATACGGGACGCAAATCAACAATATCTTTGAATATTCGCTGAAAGAGGCGCGCGGCTTTTCTCAGCAGGTGGTGCTGCGTGGCAAAACGCCCAACACCCTGTGGGTCAATAAACGCATCGTGAAGTGCCCGGAAGAGATCGCCCGCCATCTTTCCCTTGCGCCGGAAAGCGATGTGTTTTTGCTTAAGCGCATCCGTTACGTGGATGACGATGCGGTATCGATAGAGGAGTCCTGGGTACCGGTAGGATTAATTCCCAACCCGGACGACATTGGCGTCTCGCTTTATGATTACTTCCGCAGCCAGAATATCTTTCCGCAGCGCACCCGTTCCCGCGTCAGCGCCCGGATGCCGGACAGCGAGTTTCAGGCGCATATCAAGATGGACGATAAGATACCGGTGCTGGTGATCAAGCAAGTCGCGCTCGATCAACAGCAGCGGCCAATTGAGTACAGCATCAGCTACTGCCGCAGCGACCTATACGTCTTTGTGTGCGAGGAGTAGGGCCTCGCGCGTGGGGGCGCAGTCTCCACCGCGATGGCTGACTACCCAGGCGGCCACGGCATTGCCAAGCTGCACCGACTCTGGCAGTGACCATCCCGCAGCCAGCCCGGCAAGGGTACCTCCCGCATGGCTGTCACCGGCGCCGATGGTATCGACCACGGTAGCAGGAAACGCCGGAACGTGTCCGGAAGCGTCACCGTCGTACCAGACCGCCCCGTCTTTATCATGGCGTACGATTAGCGCAGCGCCAAACCGTTGCTGCCACTGAGTGCCGAGCTGTTCCACGTTCACGCCAAGCCATTCGGCGGCAAGTTCCGCCTCCTGCCGATTGAGCGAGACAACCGGTTTACGGGCCATAATCCGCGCCATCAGCGGGTCGGGAATATCCGCGATGCGCGGACCGAAATCGATAAAGAGCGTCACATCCTGAAGACGTTCCACCCAGGCCGTCAGCAGCTCGCCGCTGGGCGACGCCAGCTGGTAGCCGGACAAATAGATCAGGCTTTTCTCTGGCACGCTTAACCCGTCCAGCCAGCGTTGCTGCCACTGATTCTCCACACCGCTGAACGACATGAAGGTCCGTTCACCATCAGGCTCCACCAGCGCCAGGCACCAGCCGTTATCGCCCGTTTCCGCTTCCACGGCGCTGTGCAGATCCTGCTTCGCCATGGCATTACGGATAATATCGGCCCACACGCCGTGGCCAACGGGAAGCGCGTTTTGCGCTGCAATGCCGAGCCGCTTGAGGGCGATGGCGATATTCAGCGCGCAGCCGCCAATATTCACTCCCTGTTGCTTAAGCTCGATATCACACCCGCGCCAGGGCAGGGCGTAGGCGTCGGCAATCACGTCGATGACCGCCGCGCCGAGCACCGTTACGGGGCGCGTAGCGTGAAGGGTTTCGAGACGGCGGGCAAAAGCACTCATACGCCCTCCCTTTGCTCCCGGAAGTGCAGCAGTTTTTCGCAGTAGCGTCCGAAATCAAGCTGGTTTACGGCATCAAGTTCGCTTTTAAGCGCCGGATCAATGGCCTGTACACCGTGCAGCGCGCCACAGATGGCCGTTGCCATCGCGCCGATAGTGTCAGTATCACCGCCCAGGTTAGCGCATAACACCGCGCAGCGGTTCGGATCGGTGCCCGCGAGTTCGACCATCGCAATCGCCGCCGGAACGGACTCCAGTGTGCTCGTGCCCGCGCCAATAAGCTGATAGATCTGCTCGCTGGCGGACTCCGTACCGTTGGCTTCGCGCACGGTTTTCAGGGCCAGCTCAATACGAGCGGAAAGCGATGCGCTGAAAGTGGTCGTGTTCGCCTCCTGCGCCGCACGGGCAATACCCGGCAGGGCATCGGCGATGTTCTGCCAGCGCTCGCCGTCGATAGCGCGTGAAACCGCCCACGCGATCACCACCGCACCGGCGATGGCGAGATCCGATTTATGGGTCGGGCTGGAGGCTAACGCAACCTGTTCAACAAAATGTGCCAGACGCGTGGCCGGTAGCAGGCATCCCAGCGGGGAGGCGCGCATCGCCGCCCCGTTGGTGACGCCGTTATTTTCCAGCTCGCTCACCGGTTTGCCGTCACGGATGGCGTTCAGGGCAATTTTGGAGGTCGGGCCGAGCACATTCTTATTGAACGCGTCAAAATCCAGCGCCCAGTCCAGAATATGCTTACCGATAACGTCAGGATTAATTTCCCCGTCGCATTCGATAATCGCGTCGGCCAGGCACAGCGCCATCGACGTATCATCCGTAAATTCGGCCTGATTAAAGTAGCAGGCGGCATTATTCTCAGCCGGGCCGGGTAAGAAACGGTCGATCCAGCCGAAGTGCGCTTTCACCCGCTTGCGCGGCCACAGTTCAGACGGCATCCCCATCGCATCCCCTAACGCCTGCCCGTAAAGAGCACCGAGAATACGGTCTTGTTTCATTTAACTTCCCCTCGTGTCAGCGCGGTATCGCCATCAACCACCTCAATTGCGGTGATCTCTTTATCCGATTCGCGGAAAAACAGCATAAACAGCACGGCAATCACTACAATCATGATTGCACCAAACGTCCACATTCCGGCCCAGTTGAAGGTCAGCCCATTCACCGGCTCTTTATAGGCGAACATTTTTTCCATCATCACGCCGCCGAGACGGTAACCCAGCAGGCTACCAAAGCCCTGACAGCACAGCGTGATCAAGCCCTGCGCCGCGTTGCGCATATGCACGGGCGCTTTTTTATCCACGTAGATGTACGCGGTGACGTAATAGAAGTCATAGCTTACGCCGTGCAGCAGAATGCCGAGGAACAGCAGGGCGTAGGTGAAGTATTGTTCGGCGCCGCCGTAAACAAAGAAGCCGTAGCGAATGGCGGCGGTGATCAGGCCCAGCAGCAAGACCTTCTTAATACCAAAGCGTTTGGTAAAGAACGGCAGAGCGAGCATGAAGAAGATTTCAGAGAACTGGCCGAGGGTCATCCAGCCGGTGGCGTTTTTCATCCCCACTTCGGTGAGATAGCCGTTGGCAAAGATGTAGTAGAAAGCCAGCGGCATGGCGAACAGGAATGAGCAGAAGAAGAACACCAGGAAGTTTTTATCGCGCAGCAGGATCAGCGCATCCAGCCCCAGCATCACTTTGATATCCAGCTTGCCGGTGCTCTTAGGCGGGGTATTCGGCAGGAAAAGTGCGAAGACGCCGAGCAGAAGGGAGCTGGCAGCGGTCATCAGCAGCGGGATATTGGTGTCAGAGATGTCGCTATAGCCCATCATCTGCGGCAGGAAGCCGCACGCCAGGCCGGAGGCAATCCAGCCGATGGTGCCCATCACGCGGATGCGCGGGAAATCAGCCTCCACGTCATCGACGTTCGCAAAAGCGATGCTGTTCGTCAGCGCGATGGTCGGCATATAGGTCAGGGAGTAGGCCAGTAACAGCGGGAAGAAGGTGCTGAACTGGGTTTGCTGTGCTGCGAAATACATCAGAATCGCGCCAGCGAACATCAGCACGGCCAGCACTTTCTGGGCGGCGAAGAAACGGTCGGTCAGCGAGCCGACCAGGATAGGAGAGAGGATCGCGGCAATAGCGGTACAGGCATAGGACCAGCCAATTTCCCCGGCGGTAAACCCGCTCTTGCTCAGCCACAGCCACAGCGGCACAAACCACGCGCCCCAGATAAACCATTCAACAAACATCATGAATGACAGTTGGACTTTCGTTTTCATTTTTTAATCCTGCATGTCAGAGGTACGCATGTAACATACCATGTGATAATACCTTTTAAATACCTTTAAGGCGATTGTTTGATCAGTGTAACAAAAATGTTGTACATGAAACGAGCCAGCAGATTGTGCTTAAAAAAGTTGCAAATGGTGGAAAATAGGTTAAGTCGGTACCAGGCTTAGTCTGCCTGCAAAAACGTGGGCTTGGATCACACGCTCCGACATCATGTCGGACATACGGGAGCATCACTATGACTGATATTGCGCAGCTGCTTGGCAAAGACGCCGACAGCCTTTTACAGCATCGTTGTATGACCATTCCAGCCGACCAGCTTTATCTGCCTGGCCATGATTACGTAGACCGCGTCATGGTCGACAACAACCGTCCTCCTGCCGTACTGCGAAACATGCAGACGCTTTATAATACCGGCCGCCTGGGCGGAACCGGGTACCTCTCTATTCTGCCCGTTGACCAGGGCGTTGAACACTCTGCGGGGGCATCGTTTGCCGCGAACCCGCTCTATTTTGATCCGAAAAATATCGTCGAGCTGGCGATTGAGGCGGGCTGTAACTGCGTGGCCTCCACCTACGGCGTGCTGGCCTCCGTGTCGCGTCGCTATGCCCACCGCATTCCGTTCCTCGTTAAGCTGAACCACAACGAAACCCTGAGCTACCCAACCGAATACGACCAGACGCTCTACGCCAGCGTCGAGCAGGCGTTCAATATGGGTGCGGTGGCGGTCGGGGCAACCATCTATTTCGGTTCTGAACAGTCGCGTCGTCAGATAGAAGAGATCTCCGCGGCGTTCGAGCGCGCCCACGAGCTGGGCATGGTAACCGTGCTGTGGGCCTATCTGCGTAACGGCTCGTTCAAAAAAGACGGAGTGGATTACCACGTGTCTGCGGATCTGACCGGCCAGGCAAACCACCTTGCGGCGACCATCGGCGCGGACATCGTGAAGCAGAAAATGGCCGAGAATAACGGCGGCTATAAAGCGGTGAACTTTGGCTATACCGACGACCGCGTCTACAGCAAGCTGACCAGCGACAACCCGATCGATCTGGTGCGCTACCAGCTGGCGAACTGCTATATGGGCCGCGCCGGGCTGATTAACTCCGGCGGTGCGGCAGGCGGTGAAACCGACCTGACCGATGCGGTGCGCACGGCGGTGATTAACAAACGCGCGGGCGGCATGGGGCTGATCCTCGGCCGTAAGGCGTTCAAAAAATCTATGGCCGACGGCGTGAAGCTGATCAACGCGGTTCAGGACGTCTATCTGGACAGTAAGGTCACGATCGCTTAAGTCTTTTCCCCTCACCCTAACCCTCTCCCCAACGGGGAGAGGGGACTGTTCAGTGCATACGGGAAGAGGGCCGCCACCCGGCAACACATCAGCGCAAAAGCTGACAGTCCGGCGGCAACCGGCACTGCAACGCCCCGGGCAACACCTCAATGCGGAATCGCTCGCCGCTGAGCGGCTCTCCGTCGAGGTTAAAGGTCATGCCGTGTGGGGCGATCACTTCAAACCACGCGGATTTCCCGTCGATGATATTGGGGCTCTCCTCTGGCTGCGTCAGCGTCGTAAACAGCGCAGGCAGCAGCCCGTCGCCGGTAAAAATACGCAGCTGTAATTGACCGTCATTAATCAGCGCTTCCGGGCAAAGCTGCTGTCCGCCGCCTGCCTGCCGCCCGTTGCCGATACCAATCACCAGCGCGTCGCCCTGCCAGTGGAAGTTTTCACCTTGGATCTCACAGCTGTCGGGCCTGAGCGTGTCCATGCGCATCAGACCATGGATGAGATACGAAACGCCGCCCAGCGCGGCCTTCAGTTTTTCCGGCGTTTCGCTGGTAATGCGGGTGCCGAAACCGCCCGTCGCCATATTGATAAAGCAGGTTTTTTCATTCACCTGAGCAATATCGACGGCGGTAGCCTTACCGAGAATGGCCAGCTGTAGCGCTTTTCCTACATCCTCCGGAATACCGGCGCTGGTGGCAAAATCGTTGGCGGTACCGAGCGGTAAAATGCCCATCGCCGGGCGAGCTGCGGCGTTGAGGTCAATGAGCGCACCGGCGATCTCGTTGATCGTTCCGTCGCCGCCGCCGGAAATGATGGTCTGAACACCTAACCTGATGCCCTCGTCGATGTAGCGCGCCGCATCGCCTTTTTCAAACGTTACTCGCACGTGTATGCATGCTCCGTCTTCACGCAATTCGGTAATCGCCTGGCGCAGCAGATCGTTGCCTGCACTCTTGCCGTTAAGAATTAATAAACTGTCTGGATAGGTTGCCATCCGGGTTGCTCCCTTTTTTAGCTATAGAAAGAGTGTATCCCAGAGAGGGAAAAAGCGGGTAAGAACAGGATGAAAGGCAAAAAATAAGCCCGCGTAAGGGAGATTACGCAGGCTAAGGAGGTGGTTCCTGGTACAGCTAGCATTTATGGGTTATGTTTTTCAGCGGGGGGATAATACCCGTATTGAACGAAGCGGTATGTGATCCGATTCTAAGAATTATCCCAGCGTGAAAAAATCCCGTTGATTGACTATTTGCCGTGTGGATTTCGGGTATTTTCACCTTCAAAATTGCGCATCAGCAGCGCAAACTCCAGCTCTACTTCTTCAGGAACCGGCAGCCAGACCACATGGCCGTCGCCAGGTGCGACCTCAATCGCCTCACCTTTTTTGTTTTCCAGATGCTCCAGGCGGAAGTTCATGTTGCCCTGCGGTGTCATCAGCTCCAGGCTGTCGCCTTTAGTGAATTTGTTTTTTACGGCGACGGCGGCCAGCGGGCCTTTACGCTCGCCGGTGAAGTCGCCTACAAACTGCTGGCGTTCGGAAATGGAGTAGCCATGCTCGTAGTTCTGGTAGTCGTCGTGGGTATGTCGACGCAGGAAACCTTCGGTATAGCCGCGATGCGCCAGACCTTCCAGCGTTTCCAGCAGGCTGGTGTCGAACGGTTTACCGGCGGCGGCATCGTCGATGGCTTTGCGATACACCTGCGCGGTACGAGCGCAGTAGTAATAGGACTTGGTGCGGCCTTCGATTTTCAGGGAGTGCACGCCCATCTGGGTTAAACGCTCCACGTGCGCGATGGCGCGCAGATCCTTCGAGTTCATGATATAGGTGCCGTGCTCGTCTTCGAAGGCGGTCATGTACTCACCCGGACGTTTGGCTTCTTCGATCATAAACACGCTGTCGGTAGGCGCGCCGATACCCAGCGTTGGCTCAACGTTGGTGACCGGGATCGGCTCGTGTTTATGCACGATGTTACCGATGTCATCCTCTTTGCCTTCCTGAACGTTATATTCCCAGCGGCAGGCGTTGGTGCAGGTGCCCTGGTTCGGGTCACGCTTGTTGATATAGCCAGAGAGCAGGCAGCGGCCGGAGTAGGCCATGCACAGCGCGCCGTGAACGAAGATTTCGATCTCCATATCCGGCACCTGGGTGCGGATCTCTTCGATCTCTTCGAGAGACAGCTCGCGAGACAGAATGACGCGGGTCAGCCCCATCTGCTTCCAGAATTTCACCGTTGCCCAGTTGACGGCGTTAGCCTGCACCGAGAGGTGAATGTCCATATCAGGGAAGTTCTCCCGAACCAGCATGATTAAACCCGGGTCCGACATGATCAGCGCGTCCGGCCCCATCTCCACGACCGGCTTAAGGTCACGAATGAACGTTTTCAGCTTGGCGTTGTGCGGCGCGATGTTCACCACCACGTAGAATTTTTTGCCCAGGGCATGCGCTTCATTGATGCCGAGCTGAAGATTCTCGTGGTTGAATTCGTTGTTACGCACGCGCAGCGAATAGCGCGGCTGGCCCGCGTAGACGGCGTCGGCGCCATAGGCGAAAGCGTAACGCATATTTTGCAGCGTTCCCGCCGGGGAAAGGAGTTCCGGTTTAAACATGTTTGTTCTCGTTCTGATGACAGGTCAGATCCGCGTGCACCAGGTGCAGCGGTAAGGGGAGATCCCCCACTTTAAGGGCGGGCATTGTAGCGCTGCGGGGCGGGGAGGTAAAGCCCGGACCCCTCACCCTAACCCTCTCCCCAGGGGGGAGAGGGGACTAAAACACCCTCTCCCCCCTGGGGAGA
>NZ_JADCLG010000030.1:0-47749 GCF_014982425.1 Enterobacter cloacae complex sp. I1M
GAATGACCTCCACCGCCGTATGTTCCCCTCACCCTAACCCTCTCCCCGGAGGGGCGAGGGGATTGCTCAGTGCTCGCATTAATTTGTGGGGAACCCTCAGCCCTGTGGGAGAGGGTTGGGGTGAGGGCATCAAGCCGCACATTTTACAGCTTCGCAAATACCTTACGCGCTGCGTCGATGGTGTTATTGATATCTTCTTCGCTGTGCGCCACGGACATAAAGCCCGCTTCAAACGCTGACGGGGCAAGATACACGCCTTCTCCCAGCATCAGGTGGAAGAAGCGTTTGAAGCGTTCCACGTCGCATTTCACCACGTCCTGATAGCAGGTCACGGTTTTCGCATCGGTGAAGAAAATCCCGAACATCCCGCCCACGTGGTTCACCACCAGTGGAATACCCGCATCTTCTGCGGCTTCCAGCAAACCGTTTGCCAGTTGCGTCGTCCGGTCCGTCAAGGTTTCGTGGATACCCGGCTGCGCCACTTCGGTCAGACAGGCAAAGCCCGCCGCCATCGCAATCGGGTTACCGGAGAGCGTACCCGCCTGGTAAACCGGACCGGTTGGCGCCAGCACGTCCATGACGTCCTTACGGCCGCCAAACGCGCCGACAGGCATGCCGCCGCCAATGATTTTGCCGAGGCAGGTCAGATCCGGCTCCACGCCATAATAAGACTGGGCACCCGCCAGCGCCACGCGGAAGCCGGTCATCACTTCGTCGATGATCAGCAGCGCGCCGAACTCATCGCACAGGGCGCGCAGGCCCGGCAGGAAATCCGGCTGCGGTGGGATACAGTTCATGTTGCCCGCAACTGGCTCAACGATGATGCAGGCGATCTCCTGCGGATACTGCTCGAACGCGGCGCGAACGGTGCTCAGGTCGTTATAGGTGCAGGTCAACGTGTGTTTCGCGAAATCAGCCGGCACCCCCGGAGAGTTTGGCTGGCCGAGGGTCAGCGCGCCGGAACCGGCTTTCACCAGCAGACAGTCTGCATGGCCGTGATAACAACCTTCGAACTTGATGATCTTGTCACGGCCGGTAAAACCGCGTGCCAGACGGATAGCGCTCATGGTCGCTTCGGTACCGGAGTTCACCATACGCACCATGTCCATCGTTGGCACCAGTTCGGTGACCAGCTCCGCCATTTTGACTTCCATCTCGGTTGGCGCGCCGAAGCTCAGGCCGCGCTGAGCGGCTTCAATCACCGCGTTGCGGATCGCCGGGTGGTTATGCCCCAGTACCATCGGGCCCCAGGAGCCGACGTAATCGACATAGGCTTTACCATCCACATCATACAGATATGCGCCATCCGCACGCTCGATAAACAGCGGGGTGCCACCCACGCCGGTAAAGGCGCGCACGGGTGAGTTCACGCCGCCTGGGATTAGCTCGCGGGCTGCGCTGTAGAGGTTTTCAGACTTGCTCATGGCGTCGTTCCTGGTTCGTAGAAATGAGTTAAGGCAACTATTCTAAGTGATTCGGAAGAGGTTATAAAATTTTTGCCCCATAGAAGGCTTAACAATTGTTAAGTATTTTTCAGGGGACGAGGGGATTGTCTCTGGTAGAATCCCTGCGGCCTTTTGTATGACGAAACAGAACAGGTAATGAACGAGAACACGCCTTCTTTTGAACAACAACAGTTTACGCGCGCGAAGCACCGGGTCAGTATCCGGCGGCTGCTCAACCGTGACAAAACCCCGTTAGCCATTCTGGTGGCAGCCGCCGTTGTGGGCACGCTGGCCGGGCTGGTAGGCGTCGCGTTTGAGAAAGCCGTCAATGCGGTGCTCAACTGGCGCATAGGCACCGTCGCCAGCTTCGCGGATCGTGAATGGCTGGTCTGGGTGTGGGCCTTTGGCCTTTCGGCCCTGTTTGCCATGGTGGGCTATTTTCTGGTGCGTAAATTCGCACCTGAAGCAGGTGGCTCGGGGATCCCTGAAATTGAGGGGGCGCTAGAAGAGCTACGCCCGGTTCGCTGGTGGCGCGTGCTTCCTGTGAAATTTATCGGCGGGATGGGAACGCTCGGAGCGGGCATGGTGCTCGGTCGGGAAGGGCCAACGGTACAGCTGGGCGGTAACGTCGGGCGCATGGTCGGCGATCTGTTCCGTATGCGCAGCGCTGAAGCGCGCCATACGCTGCTGGCGACGGGGGCGGCGGCCGGGCTGTCTGCCGCGTTTAACGCGCCGCTGGCGGGTATCCTGTTTATCATTGAAGAGATGCGCGCCCAGTTCCGCTACAACCTGATCTCCATTAAAGCGGTGTTTACCGGCGTGATTATGTCGAGCATTGTCTTTCGCGTCTTTAACGGCGAAGGGGCGGTGATTGAAGTTGGCAAGCTAACCAATGCGCCGGTCAATACTTTGTGGCTGTATCTGATTCTTGGGATGATTTTTGGCGTCGTTGGCCCGCTTTTTAACACCCTGATTTTACGGGCTCAGGATATGTTTCAGCGCATCCATGGCGGAAATACCACGAAATGGGTGCTGGTGGGGGGCCTGCTTGGTGGCGTGTGCGGGATCCTCGGTTTTATCGAACCGAATGCGGCGGGCGGCGGTTTCGGTCTGATTCCCATTGCCGCGGCGGGGAATTTCAGCGTAGGCCTGCTGCTGTTTATGTTTATTTCACGCGTCATCACCACGGTATTGTGCTTCTCCTCTGGTGCCCCGGGCGGCATTTTCGCCCCGATGCTGGCGCTGGGGACGCTGCTGGGTACGGCGTTCGGGATGGCGGCGGCGGCAGGCTTCCCGGCCTACCATCTGGATGCGGGAACGTTTGCGGTTGCGGGAATGGGGGCGCTGCTGGCGGCCTCCCTGCGTGCGCCGCTGACCGGGATCGTGCTGGTGCTGGAAATGACCGACAATTACCAGCTCATTTTGCCAATGATCATTACCTGCCTCGGCGCGACACTATTAGCCCAATTCCTGGGTGGAAAACCGCTATACTCCACCATTCTTGCCCGTACCCTGGCGAAACAGGAAGCTGAACAGGCCCTGAAGCAGAATACTTGAATGAATTACCAGGGTATTAGATAATGACAAAAAGAATTGGGTGATTTTTACCCAATAGCAGTCGCAGTATTCATGGGAGCATAAGATGAGTGATGACGTAGCGTTGCCGCTGGAATTTACCGAAGCAGCAGCGAAAAAAGTGAAAACCCTGATTGCCGACGAGGACAATCCGGATCTGAAACTGCGTGTTTATATTACCGGCGGCGGCTGTAGTGGCTTCCAGTATGGTTTTACCTTTGACGACCAGGTTAACGATGGTGATATGACTATCGAGAAACAGGGCGTCGCGCTGGTGGTTGATCCGATGAGCCTGCAATATCTGGTGGGCGGTTCAGTGGACTACACTGAAGGTCTGGAAGGTTCGCGCTTTGTGGTGACTAACCCGAATGCGACCAGCACCTGCGGGTGTGGTTCTTCATTCAGTATTTAACCTGAATGCAAATTGTAGGCCCGGTAAGCGAAGCGCCACCGGGCTTATAAACGATACCTATCTTGAATTTTCATCCAGTGCAAACGTCGGCAGCTTCAGGTGCCAGCGTATCGCCGCTAAACGGATCACCAGCGTTACCACCATCCCCAGCATCGCCGCGTTTTCCAGTGGGACAGCAAAGGTGTAAAATGCCGTGGCGTGAACAATCCCCCCGACGATACAGGCCGTCGCGTAGATTTCCGTTCGCAGGATCATCGGGACTTCTCGCGCCAGAATGTCGCGAATAATCCCTCCGCCCACGCCGGTCAACACGCCCATACAGATCGCCACCAGCGGGCCAGTCCCGGCAATAAAGGCTTTATTCACGCCTATTCCCACAAAGACCGCCAGACCGACGGCATCCAGCACCGGCAATATCCATTTTGGTAGTCTGCGAGGCTGACGAACCAGCACGATGGTTAACAGGCAGGTGACCATCGCCACCACCAGATCCGTTGGATCTTTTACCCAGAATACCGGGCCGTTTGCCAGCGCCATATCGCGAATCGTTCCGCCGCCTACCGCCGTAACGACGCCGAGCACCAGTACGCCAAAAGGATCCATGCGTAGTTTTCCGGCAAGCAAAACGCCGGAGATAGCAAAAACGGCTGTGCCAAGAATATCCAGCCAATACACGAGCATCGTTAAATCCTCGAATAGGGTATTTATCTGTTTGAGTGACTCTCTGCCAGTTCGGCGCAGAGTTGTTTTGCGGCGAGGATAATACGCGGGCTGGCGCGTTCAAACCAGTCGCTGTTGAGTGCGATGACCGGAATTTTAAGCTGCCGATGCCAGAATTGTTCTATTTTAGGAATCTCGCTCGCATTTCCGACCACCACAATGGCCTGCGGTTGTCGCGCCAGAACCTGCTCACGACTGACCTGCGGCCAGGGGACCCGGCTTTCGGCAAAGATATTTTCACCTCCACAGATCTCAAGCACCTGGTTCTGGATCGAACCTTTCCCGGTAGTGAACAGCGGCTGGCTGCCAAATTGCAGAAAAACGCGTTGTTTCGGTTGCGTGCCGTATCGGGTTTTTAGCGCAGCATAGTCGTTGAGCATCTGCTGTGCAGCGTGCTCGGCGCGTTGGGGGGTAGGGCTGAAGGGCGCGAGGTCACGGAGGGTTTGCGCCACCTGTTCGATACTCACCGCATCTACCCATTTTACCGTTATTCCCAGCGAAGAGAGCTGGTTCACCTGTCGTTCGGCATTACCACCGCGCCAGGCAAGAACCAGATCGGGCTTCAGCGCCACGATGCGTTCCAGGTTCATTCCCTGCCAGGTGGCAACCTGTTCGATTTGGGCGGCCTGCGGTGGATAATCGGAAAAGCTGCTCACCGCAACGGGCGTAATCCCGGCGGCAAACGCCAGTTCCGTATTGGCAGGGGAGAGTGTGATCACCCGCGGCGCGGCGATGAGCCAGGCCGGGGCGAGCAGAAGCAGGGCGACCAGCGCCCTGAATGACACCTTACCCACGCGCCAGTTTCTGCACCAGGGTTTCCACCATCACGGTGGACTGTTTGGCCGCAACGGCCAGGAACTCGTCGAAGCTGATGTGGGACTGCTGGTCCGCCACGTCAGAGATCGCGCGAACGACCACGAACGGCACGCTGAAGTTATGGCACACGTGCGCAATGGCCGTGGCTTCCATCTCAACGGCCACAGCCTGCGGGAAGTTATGACGGATTTTCGCCAGACCAACAGAACCGTTGATAAAGGCATCGCCGCTGACGATCAGGCCACGCACCGCATTGAGGTTCAGCTCGTTAATGCAGCTTTCAGCGGCGGCAATCAGCTTATCATCCGCTTTAAACCCGGCCGGGCAGCCCGGAAGCTGACCATATTCGTAGCCGAATGCGGTGACATCTGCATCGTGGTAACGCGCTTCGTCGGAAACCACGATATCGCCCACTTTCAGCGTCGGCGCCAGACCGCCCGCCGAACCTGTATTAATGATAACGTCAGGCTTGCAGCGCTCAAGCAGCAGGGTCGCGCCCAGTGCCGCTGCAACTTTACCGATGCCTGATTTCAGCAGAGCCACGTCAACGCCGTTCAGCTGGCCGGTGTAGATCTCACAGCCACCAAGGGAGAGGGTCTGACGGTTCTCAATTTTGTCACGCAGCAGCGTAACTTCTTCTTCCATTGCACCAATAATGCCGATTTTCATAGATTTACTCGCGATGTGCCTTGTTAAGATGCATAGTCTATCATGCGGTTAAGGGGAAACGCATTCTCACGCGGGGGAGCACATGGCACCAATCGATTTTCGCACCAAAATTAACTGGCACCGACGTTTCCGTTCGCCACAGGGCGATAAGAGCGAACATGAGATCCTGCGCATTTTTGAAAGCGATCGCGGACGCATCATCAATTCGCCCGCCATCCGCCGGTTACAGCAAAAAACCCAGGTGTTCCCGCTGGAGCGTAACGCCGCGGTGCGTACGCGGTTAACGCACTCCATGGAAGTGCAGCAGGTGGGGCGCTACATTGCAAAAGAGATCCTCAGCCGTCTTAAAGAGCAACGTCTGCTGGAAACCTACGGGCTGGATGAACTGACCGGGCCGTTCGAAAGCATCGTTGAGATGGCCTGCCTGATGCACGATATCGGCAATCCTCCCTTTGGTCATTTCGGCGAGGCCGCCATCAATGACTGGTTTAAACAGCGGCTTTTTCCCTCTGACGCCATAAGCCAGCCGCTCAGCGATGACCGCTGTGTGGTACGCGATTTACGCCTGCGTGAGGGCGAAGATAGCCTGAACGATCTGCGCCGCAAGGTGCGTCAGGATCTGTGTCATTTCGAAGGTAACGCGCAGGGGATCCGTCTGGTGCACTCCCTGATGCGCATGAATCTGACCTGGGCGCAGGTGGGCTGTATTCTCAAATACACGCGTCCCGCGTGGTGGATGGGGGAAACGCCTGCCACCCATAGCTACCTGATGAAAAAACCGGGCTATTACCTGTCGGAAGAAGCGTACATTGAACGGTTGCGTAAAGAACTTTCGCTAACGCCGAATGGCCGTTTTCCATTGACGTGGATTATGGAAGCGGCTGATGACATTTCTTATTGCGTGGCCGATCTGGAAGACGCAGTGGAAAAAAGAATATTCAGCGTCGAGGAGCTGTATCAGCATCTTCACGATGCCTGGGGAGAGCATGAAAAAGGTTCTCTGTTTGCACAGGTCGTCGAGAATGCCTGGGATAAATCGCGTTCAAATTCGCTGAGCCGCAGTACCGAAGATCAGTTCTTTATGTATTTGCGGGTCAATACGCTGAATAAACTGGTGCCGTATGCGGCCGCCCGTTTCATTGATAATTTGCCGATGATATTTAGCGGGGAATTTAATCACGCCCTGCTGGAAGATGAGAGCAGTTTTAGTCAGCTGCTTGAATTATATAAAAACGTGGCTGTTCGCCATGTTTTCAGCCACCCGGATGTCGAACAGCTGGAGCTGCAAGGATACCGGGTTATCAGCGGTTTGCTGGAAATTTATGGCCCGCTGCTCCAGCTGACGGTCGATGAGTTTTGCGAGCTGGTCGAAAATGAACGTGTTCGCCGCCTGCCGATTGAATCTCGTCTCTATCAGAAGCTTTCAACCCGTCACCGGCTGGCATACATTGAGGCCGTCAGTAAAATAGATCGTCATTCTTCCCAATGGCCAGTCATGGAATATTATTATCGCTGTCGTCTTATCCAGGACTATATCAGCGGGATGACAGATTTGTATGCCTGGGATGAATACCGCAAGCTTATGGCCGTTGAATAAGCCATGAGTTTTGTAAAGACGACCAATAAATTTTTACTTTTTCCATAAACTTAATCCCGGAACTAAGCGGTATAAAACGAATCTGAGTTACACAGCAATTTTGCGTTATCTGGTAAATCGAGATTGAGAAACATGAAAAAAACCACATTAGCAATGAGTGCACTGGCTCTGAGTTTAGGTTTAGCGTTGTCCCCTCTGGCGACGGCGGCCGAGACAGCTTCCTCGGCAGCGACTGCACAGCAGATGCCAAGCCTGGCCCCGATGCTCGAAAAAGTGATGCCATCGGTGGTGAGTATTAACGTTGAGGGCAGCACAACCGTCAATACGCCGCGTATGCCGCGTAATTTCCAGCAGTTCTTCGGCGACAATTCGCCATTCTGCCAGGACGGTTCGCCATTCCAGAGCTCCCCGTTCTGTCAGGGCGGCGGCGCAGGGGATGACGGTCAGGGCGGCGGCCAGCAGCAGAAATTCATGGCACTCGGCTCGGGCGTTATTATTGATGCAGCGAAAGGCTACGTGGTGACCAATAACCACGTGGTAGATAATGCTAACACCATTAAGGTTCAGATGAGCGATGGCCGTAAATTCGATGCCAAAGTGGTCGGTAAAGACCCGCGCTCCGATATCGCACTGATTCAAATTCAGGATCCGAAGAACCTGACGGCGATTAAGCTTGCCGACTCTGACGCGCTGCGCGTGGGTGACTACACTGTCGCCATCGGTAACCCGTTTGGTCTGGGCGAAACCGTGACCTCGGGTATCGTCTCCGCGCTGGGACGTAGCGGCCTGAATGCGGAAAACTATGAAAACTTCATCCAGACGGATGCGGCCATTAACCGCGGTAACTCCGGCGGTGCACTGGTTAACCTGAACGGTGAACTGATCGGTATCAACACCGCTATCCTGGCACCGGACGGTGGCAACATCGGTATCGGCTTTGCTATCCCGAGCAACATGGTGAAAAACCTGACTGCTCAGATGGTGCAATATGGACAGGTGAAACGTGGTGAGCTGGGGATCATGGGGACCGAGCTGAACTCCGAGCTGGCGAAAGCGATGAAAGTGGACGCTCAGCGCGGCGCATTCGTAAGCCAGGTCATGCCGAACTCTTCAGCGGCGAAAGCCGGCATTAAAGCGGGTGACGTGATCACCTCTCTGAATGGTAAACCGATCAGCAGCTTTGCCGCCCTGCGTGCGGAAGTGGGTTCTATGCCAATCGGCAGTAAAGTGACCCTCGGCCTGCTGCGTGAAGGTAAGCCAGTTAACGTGAGCCTGGAACTGCAACAGAGCAGTCAGAATCAGGTGGATTCCAGCACCATCTTCAGCGGTATTGAAGGTGCTGAGATGAGCAACAAAGGGGCAGATAAAGGCGTGG
The DNA here is from genome assembly GCF_014982425.1 of Enterobacter cloacae complex sp. I1M. Lineage (NCBI taxonomy): Bacteria > Pseudomonadati > Pseudomonadota > Gammaproteobacteria > Enterobacterales > Enterobacteriaceae > Enterobacter > Enterobacter cloacae complex sp. I1M. The sequence continues at coordinate 8,610 of NZ_JADCLG010000030.1, forward strand.
TGGTGAACAACGTGAAAGCGAACTCACCTGCTGCCCGTATCGGCCTGAAAAAAGGTGATGTGATCATGGGCGCTAACCAGCAGCCGGTGAAAAACATCGCTGAACTGCGCAAAATTCTCGACAGCAAGCCGTCCGTGCTGGCACTGAATATTCAGCGTGGTGATACCTCTATTTATCTCCTGATGCAGTAATCTTCTTAAGCCCCTGTTCGCAGGGGCTTTCTCTTTTCTGTGACCTTTCCCACAACTCCATACATCTCGCTCTGCCTTTGGGCATTTGCACAATGCGGCCTTAGCTGAACTTCCCTATGCTTGAGCTCTGCTCACGGGAGGGTTATATGGCTGGCTGGCATCTTGATACCAAAATGGCGCAGGATATCGTGGCGCGCACCATGCGAATCATCGATACCAATATCAACGTAATGGACGCCCGAGGGCGCATTATCGGCAGCGGCGATCGTGAGCGTATTGGTGAATTGCACGAAGGGGCGTTGCTGGTGCTCTCTCAGGGGCGCGTGGTCGACATTGATGACGCCGTGGCGAAACATCTGCACGGGGTCCGTCAGGGGATCAACCTGCCGCTGCGTCTGGAAGGAGAGATTGTTGGCGTTATCGGTCTGACCGGCGATCCTGAATCGCTGCGTAAATACGGCGAGCTGGTCTGCATGACGGCGGAGATGATGCTGGAGCAGTCGCGTCTGATGCACCTGCTCGCCCAGGACAGCCGCCTGCGTGAAGAGCTGGTGATGAATTTGATCCAGGCGGAGGAGCACACGCCTGCCCTGAGCGAGTGGGCGCAGCGTCTGGGTATCGACCTGAATCAGCCGCGCGTGGTCGCCGTGATTGAGGTGGATAGCGGCCAGCTTGGCGTGGACAGCGCCATGGTGGAGCTACAGCAGCTGCAAAATATGCTGGCGACGCCGGAGCGTAACAACCTGGTGGCAATCGTCTCTTTGACGGAAATGGTGGTGCTCAAGCCTGCGCTTAATCAGTTTGGCCGCTGGGACGCGGAAGATCATCGTCGCCGCGTTGAGCTGCTCATCGAGCGCATGAAGGAGAACGGACAGCTCCGTTTTCGCGTCGCGCTGGGAAATTATTTTACCGGGCCGGGAAGTATCGCCCGTTCATGGCGAACGGCGCGCACCACCATGATGGTGGGTAAACAGCGCATGCCGGAGAGCCGCAGTTATTTCTATCAGGATCTGATGCTGCCGGTCCTGCTCGACAGTTTGCGCGGTGGCTGGCAGGCCAACGAGCTGGCGCGCCCGCTTGTGCGTCTGAAAGCGATGGACAACAACGGGCTGCTGCGCCGCACGTTGCAGGCGTGGTTCCGGCATAACGTGCAGCCGCTGGCAACGTCAAAAGCGCTGTTTATTCACCGTAATACGCTGGAGTATAGGTTAAACCGGATCTCGGAACTGACGGGGCTGGATTTAGGGAATTTTGACGACCGGCTACTGCTGTATGTGGCGTTGCAGCTGGATGAACAAAGATGATGCTGTTTGCCGGGTGGCGGCTTCGCTTTACCCTGACTACATGCGTTCGTAGGCCCGGTAAGCGAAGCGCCACCGGGCAATAAAACGGCTCATTTGTTACGCGTCAATTTCTCAAGATCAGCTTCAATTTCGCTGATCTTATGGGTAACAACACTTTCCAGGTGACGCAGGTCGTCAAGGATCTTACGTTTCAGATCGACTTCGCTGCGATCGCGCTGGCAGATTTGATCGAGTTCGTCGATAACGTAGCGCAGGTTAGGGCTGATTTCCTGTACTTCTTTATATCCCTGACCGATACCGTCAGCGACAACGGTCTTACGCTGGCGTGGGTATTTAAATTTCACGCTTTTGGCGAAGAACTCTCCTTTGTCCTTGTGAAAATAGATTTTCAAAATATCGTTATTGGCTTCCTGGCGGAGACTATAACGATCAATTTCATCAGGATTGGTAATGCCCAGACTTTTCAGATTATCGTACATAGCGGTACCCTTGATCTCAACATAACCTATGAATAATTAACGAAAAAATCTATTTTCGCCACCTTCGGATATAAAAAAAGCGGGGTTGCCCCCGCTTTTTTTATACCCGATTAATCGATGGTGCGCAGCAGTTCATTGATGCCCACTTTACCGCGCGTTTTCGCATCCACTTTTTTCACGATGACCGCGCAGTACAGGCTGTATTTGCCATCTTTAGACGGCAGGTTGCCGGAAACCACAACGGAACCGGCTGGAACGCGGCCGTAGTGAATTTCACCGGTTTCGCGATCGTAAATACGGGTGCTCTGGCCAATGTACACGCCCATGGAGATCACAGAACCTTCTTCGACGATCACGCCTTCAACCACTTCGGAACGTGCGCCGATGAAGCAGTTGTCTTCGATGATGGTTGGGTTAGCCTGAAGTGGCTCCAGAACGCCACCAATGCCGACGCCGCCGGACAGGTGAACATTTTTACCGATCTGCGCGCAGGAGCCGACGGTAGCCCAGGTGTCCACCATGGTGCCTTCGTCAACGTAGGCGCCGATGTTCACGTAGGATGGCATCAGCACGGTGTTGCGTGCGATGAATGCCCCCTGACGAACGGCTGCCGGTGGTACTACGCGGAAGCCCTCTTTCTGAAAGCGCGCTTCGTCGTAATCCGCAAATTTCATTGGCACTTTATCGAAGTAGCGGCTTTCTGCTCCGTCGATAACCTGGTTATCGTTGATACGGAAAGAGAGCAGCACAGCTTTCTTCAGCCATTGATGAGTAACCCACTGACCGTCGATTTTTTCTGCCACGCGCAGCGCGCCGGAATCCAGCAGGGAAATAACCTGGTTTACCGCTTCACGGGTCACGGTATCCACATTTGCCGGAGTGATGTCGGCGCGACGCTCAAAAGCGGACTCAATAACGTTCTGTAACTGCTGCATTGTTTACTCTTTCCATTTCACTAAAAAACACGTCACCCTTTATCGTTTGGATTGAGGGCTGCTGTCAACCGTTGTTGCACTTCAAGTTGCAGGTCATTATTAAGGGCACGCCGGTCGGCCGTCGCGATTATAAATAAATCTTCTACTCGTTCGCCAATGGTTGTAATTCGGGCGCCGTGAAGCGAAATTCCCAGATCGGCAAATACCTGGCCGACGCGGGCGAGCAGCCCTGGCTGGTCGAGCGCAATCAGCTCAAGGAACGATTTACGGTCGGTATGGGTCGGCAGGAAATTGACCTCGGTATCGACGGTAAAGTGGCGCAGTTTTGCTGGCTGACGTCGCGGCTGCGGAGGTTGCCAGCTGCGCTGCGTAATCGCCTGCTCGAGGCCAAAGCGTATCCCCTCATGCCTGTCCGACGACAGCGGGCTGCCATCCGGCTCCAGTACAATAAAGGTGTCCATCGCCATGCCGTCGCGGGTGGTAAAAATCTGCGCGTCGTGAACGCTCAGGTTACGCCTGTCCAGTTCGGCGCAGACCGCCGCAAACAAATAAGGCCGGTCCGGGCTCCAGATAAAGATCTCCGTTCCGCCACGCGTGGCCTGCGGGCTGAGCAGAATCATTGGTTTCGTCAGGTCGTGCTTCAGCAGATGCCGGGCGTGCCAGGCAAGCTGGTTTGGGCTGTGGCGCACAAAGTAGTTGGCGCGACAGCGCGCCCAAATCTGATGTAGTGCCTCTTCGTTAATGTTATCCATGCGCAACAGGGCAAGCGCCTGCAACTGGTGGTGGCGCACGCGCTCGCGCATATCCGGGGTGTTCTGCATCCCGCGACGCAGCTGTTTTTCGGTGGCGAAGTACAGTTCGCGCAGCAGGCTCTGCTTCCAGCTGTTCCACAGGGTTTCGTTGGTAGCGCAGATATCGGCTACCGTCAGGCAGACCAGGTAGCGCAGGCGGTTCTCCGTTTGCACTTCCTCGGCGAACTGCTTGATCACTTCCGGATCCTGAATATCACGACGCTGAGCGGTAACCGACATCAGCAGATGATGGCGAACCAGCCAGGCAATAAGCTGCGTCTCACGTGAGTTCAGGCCGTGCAGCTCGGCAAATTTCAGCACGTCCTGGGCACCGAGTACGGAGTGGTCGCCGCCGCGACCTTTGGCGATATCATGGAACAGGGCGGCGATCAGGATCAGTTCCGGGTGAGAGAGGCGCGGCCACAAATCAACGCACAGCGGATGGCGGGATCGCGTCTCTTCTCTGGCAAAACTTTCCAGCTTCAGCATGACGCGGATCGTGTGCTCATCCACCGTATAGGCGTGAAACAGGTCGAACTGCATCTGCCCGACAATATGCGACCACTGTGGCATATAGGCCCACAATACACTATGTCGGTGCATCGGCAGCAGACCGCGGCTGACGGCGCCCGGATGACGAAGCATGCTCAGGAATAGCGAGCGCGCCTCCGGGATGTAACACAGCGGCTGCTTCAGATGACGCCGCGCATGGCGTAAATGGCGAAGGGTGGTGGAGTAGATCCCGGTGATCGTGCTGTTGCGCACCATGGTATAGAACATTCGCAGGATCGCTTCCGGTTCGCGGATGAACAGCGTTTCGTCGCGAAGATCGATCAGCGTGCCGCGCAGCTGAAATTCGTCATCAATCGGACGCGGTTTTTCGTCTGCCGTCAGCGCGAGGATCGCCTCATCGAACAGCTGTAGCAGCATCTGGTTCAGCTCAGAGACGCGGCGAGTGACGCGGAAGAAATCCTTCATCATTTGCTCGACCGGCTCGTTGCCCTCGCCCTGGTAATTCAGGCGCTGCGCCACGCTAAGCTGCCGGTCAAACAGCAGGCGGTTATCGTAGCGGGTGACCTCCAGGTGCAGCGCAAAACGGATGCGCCAGAGCAGATGCAGGCACTCGTTGAGTTCGTTACGTTCGGCTTCGGTCAGAAAACCAAAACCGACCATTTCGTCCAGCGAGGTGGCCCCAAAATGGCGACGGGCGACCCATTGCAGCGTGTGGATATCGCGCAGGCCACCGGGGCTGCTTTTAATATCCGGTTCGAGATTATAGCTGGTGCCGTGATAGCGCTGGTGGCGCTGGTTTTGTTCTTCGACTTTCGCGGCGAAGAATTTTTCTGAAGGCCAGAAGCCGTCGCTAAAGATGTGCTTTTGCAGTTCGAGGAACAGCGCCACGTCGCCAATCAGCAGGCGGGTTTCAATTAAATTGGTAGCGACGGTCAGGTCAGATAACCCTTCCAGCAGACACTCTTCCAGCGTGCGCACGCTGTGACCCACTTCCAGCTTCACGTCCCAGAGCAGGGTCAACAGCTCACCGATTTTCTGCGCCCGATCGTCCGGCAGTTTTTTACGGCTTAAGATTAGCAGGTCGATATCAGAGAGCGGGTGCAGTTCACCCCGGCCATATCCGCCGACAGCAACCAGCGCGACGTCGCTCACCTGCCCGAAACCGTAGTCGATCCACAGACGTTGCAGGAGCTGGTCGATAAATTCGGTGCGCGCTTCAATGAGCTGTTCGGCTGAGACGCCTGCATCAAATGCGCTACCCAGCCAGCGATGGAAAACCGCCATATGGGATTTGATATGCGCGCAGGTCAGCTCATGCGGTGGCCAGACGCCCGGGTTGTCAGGCTGGTCGGGGAGGGTGGGAAGTGCTGTGTTAGCATACTGTTCGGGTAAGAGATTACTCATCGTGCGCCACCCATAAGAAAAAGCTATCGCCATTAAAAAAGCCGGCATTCGCCGGCTTCTTATCACTCAATGTTCGTCAGTATCGCCGGGATGGTGTCATCCTTGCGCAACGTCATAATTTCGCAGCCGTTGTCTGTAACCACAATAGTATGCTCGTACTGGGCAGACAAGCTTCTGTCTTTGGTTTTTACCGTCCAGCCATCTTTCATGGTACGGATGCGGTAATCGCCCGCGTTGACCATTGGCTCAATAGTAAAGGTCATGCCCTTTTGCAGCACTACGCCACCGTCGTCTGCATCATAGTGCAGAACTTGCGGTTCTTCATGGAACACACGACCAATACCGTGACCGCAATATTCACGCACCACGGAGAAACCTTCCGCTTCCACAAACTTCTGGATTGCGGCGCCGATGGTGCGCAGGCGGATGCCTGGCTTCACCATTTTCAGCGCCAGGTAGAGGCTGTCCTGGGTGACTTTACACAGGCGCTCGCCCAGAATCGTTGGCTTGCCAACGATGAACATCTTAGAGGTGTCACCGTGGTAGTCATCTTTAATGACGGTCACGTCGATGTTGACGATATCGCCATCTTTCAGCAGCTTCTCGTCATCCGGAATGCCGTGGCAAACCACTTCATTAATAGAGATGCAGACGGATTTTGGAAAACCGTGATAGCCAAGGCAGGCGGAGACCGCGTGCTGCTCGTTGACGATATAGTCGTTACAGATGCGATCCAGTTCGCCGGTGCTGACGCCCGGTTTCACAAACGGTTCGATCATTTCCAGCACGTCAGCGGCCAGACGACCGGCGACGCGCATCTTTTCAATTTCTTCAGGTGTCTTAATAGAGATAGCCATGTAATCTGTCCATCGGTGTCGATTTTTTCGACAATACTAGTGTAAGTGTTGTCAATGGTATCAGTCAGGCGCACCCCGTGCCAAATTGAGAATCATTAACAGCACACTCCGCCAACAATTATTGGTTTCTGACCGTGTTTTGTGATATAAAGCGCGCCGGACTTCCGATCCATCTCAGATACACAGGCTGGACGGGAGCGACAAATCTCACTTTGTGTAACAACACACACGTATCGGCACATATTCCGGGGTGCCCTTCGGGGTCGGTAATATGGGATACGTGGAGGCATAACCCCAACTTTCAATATAGAGGTTTTAAACATGGCAACTGTTTCCATGCGCGACATGCTCAAGGCTGGTGTTCACTTCGGTCACCAGACCCGTTACTGGAACCCGAAAATGAAGCCTTTCATCTTCGGCGCACGTAACAAAGTTCACATCATCAACCTTGAGAAGACTGTACCAATGTTCAACGAAGCCCTGGCTGAGCTGAGCAAGATCTCTTCCCGTAAAGGTAAGATTCTGTTCGTTGGTACTAAGCGCGCTGCAAGCGAAGCTGTGAAAGATGCTGCTAACAGCTGCGACCAGTTCTTCGTGAACCATCGCTGGTTGGGCGGCATGCTGACCAACTGGAAAACTGTTCGTCAGTCCATCAAGCGCCTGAAAGATCTGGAAACCCAGTCTCAGGACGGTACTTTCGATAAGCTGACTAAAAAAGAAGCGCTGATGCGCACTCGTGAACTGGACAAGCTGGAAAACAGCCTGGGCGGTATCAAAGATATGGGCGGCCTGCCAGACGCGCTGTTCGTAATCGATGCAGACCACGAGCACATCGCAATCAAAGAAGCTAACAACCTGGGTATCCCGGTATTCGCTATCGTTGATACCAACTCCGATCCGGACGGTGTTGACTTCGTTATCCCGGGTAACGACGACGCAATCCGTGCTGTTAGCCTGTACCTGAGCGCTGTAGCTGCTACCGTTCGTGAAGGCCGTTCCCAGGATCTGGCTTCTCAGGCGGAAGAAAGCTTCGTAGAAGCTGAATAATAAGGTTTTACCCCTTATTAGTACCGTGTATGAATAGGGGCCCATTATCGGCCCCTTTTTTCAATTTATACTGTTTGGCTCCCGGCCGGGCAGTTCACATCTCCCGAGGATTTAAGAATGGCTGAAATTACCGCATCCCTGGTAAAAGAGCTGCGTGAGCGTACTGGCGCAGGCATGATGGATTGCAAAAAAGCGCTGACCGAAGCGAACGGCGACATCGAGCTGGCAATCGAAAACATGCGTAAATCCGGTGCGATCAAAGCAGCTAAGAAAGCAGGCAACGTTGCTGCTGACGGCGTGATCATCACCAAAATCGACGGCAACTACGGCATCATTCTGGAAGTTAACTGCCAGACTGACTTCGTTGCTAAAGATGCTGGTTTCCAGGCATTTGCTAACAAAGTTCTGGACGCAGCGGTTGCAGGCAAAATCACTGACGTTGAAGTGCTGAAAGCACAGTTCGAAGAAGAGCGTGTTGCGCTGGTTGCTAAAATCGGTGAGAACATCAACATCCGTCGCGTATCTTCCCTGGAAGGCGATGTTCTGGGCTCTTACCAGCACGGCGCGCGTATCGGTGTTCTGGTTGCGGCTAAAGGCGCTGACGAAGAGCTGGTTAAACAGCTGGCAATGCACATCGCTGCAAGCAAACCAGAATTCGTTAAGCCAGAAGACGTGTCTGCTGAAGTGGTAGAGAAAGAGTACCAGGTTCAGCTGGACATCGCGATGCAGTCTGGTAAGCCAAAAGAAATCGCAGAGAAAATGGTTGAAGGCCGCATGAAGAAATTCACCGGCGAAGTTTCTCTGACTGGCCAGCCTTTCGTAATGGATCCAAGCAAGTCTGTTGCTCAGCTGCTGAAAGAGCACAACGCTGACGTGACTGGCTTCATCCGCTTCGAAGTGGGCGAAGGCATCGAGAAAGTTGAGACTGACTTCGCAGCAGAAGTTGCTGCCATGTCCAAGCAGTCTTAATGATTGAAAAGGAGCCGCCTGAGGGCGGCTTCTTTTTGTCACCCGTCTCACGAAATCAGACAGGCTCCAGTATCGCTGTGCTGATTTGCGACATATCATGTCGCCAGAATTAACCCCATCTTAATCGTTGACAGTCTCAGGAAAGAAACATGGCTACCAATGCAAAACCCGTGTACAAACGCATTCTGCTTAAGCTGAGTGGCGAAGCGCTGCAAGGATCGGAAGGCTTCGGTATTGACGCAAGCATCCTTGATCGCATGGCACAGGAAATCAAAGAACTGGTCGAACTGGGTATTCAGGTTGGCGTGGTCATTGGCGGTGGCAACCTTTTCCGTGGTGCTGGTCTGGCGAAAGCGGGGATGAACCGCGTAGTGGGCGACCACATGGGGATGCTGGCAACCGTGATGAATGGCCTGGCGATGCGTGATGCGCTTCATCGCGCCTATGTGAACGCTCGCCTGATGTCCGCTATTCCTTTGAATGGCGTATGCGATAACTACAGCTGGGCAGAGGCTATCAGCCTGCTGCGCAACAACCGCGTGGTGATCCTCTCCGCCGGTACGGGTAACCCGTTCTTTACCACCGATTCCGCAGCCTGCCTGCGCGGTATCGAAATCGAAGCCGATGTGGTGCTGAAAGCGACCAAAGTAGATGGCGTGTTTACTGCCGACCCGGCAAAAGATCCTTCCGCGACCATGTACGATCAGCTGAGCTACAGCGAAGTGCTGGATAAAGAGCTGAAAGTGATGGATCTTGCCGCCTTCACGCTGGCTCGCGACCATAAACTGCCGATCCGTGTTTTCAACATGAACAAGCCTGGCGCGCTGCGTCGCGTCGTGATGGGCGAAAAAGAAGGCACTTTGATCACGGAATAATTTCCGTCGGCGATAAATACAGGTAAGATTCCGCTTTACTTTGTAGTGGTATCTTACCTGGACGCGCCTTTGGCGCTGTCATGAATTAAACGCGACTATACTTAGCACACCTGTAGCGCTGTGCTGGCGGATAGTCTGCCTGAGACAAGTTTTCAAGGATTCGTATCGTGATTAACGACATCAGAAAAGATGCTGAAGTACGCATGGACAAATGCGTAGAAGCGTTCAAAAACCAAATCAGCAAAATCCGTACTGGCCGTGCTTCCCCAAGCCTGCTGGATGGCATCATCGTAGAATACTACGGTACGCCTACGCCACTGCGTCAACTGGCGAGCGTGACGGTAGAAGATACCCGTACCCTGAAAATCAACGTGTTCGATCGCTCAATGAGCCCGGCCGTTGAAAAAGCGATCATGGCATCTGACCTGGGCCTGAACCCAAGCTCAGCGGGCGCGGATATTCGTGTTCCACTGCCTCCGCTGACGGAAGAGCGTCGTAAAGACCTGATCAAAGTCGTACGTGGTGAAGCAGAGCAGGGTCGCGTTTCCGTGCGTAACGTGCGTCGCGATGCGAACGATAAAGTGAAAGCCCTGCTGAAAGAAAAAGAGATCAGCGAAGACGACGATCGTCGTTCTCAGGACGACATTCAGAAAATGACCGACGCGGCGATCAAGAAAATTGATGCGGCGCTGGCAGAAAAAGAAGCGGAACTGATGCAGTTCTGATTTTCGCTATACACTGATAAACGCCGTTCAGAAGGACATTGAGTCTTGCTGGCGGCGTTTTGCTTTTATCTGGTCTAACTTTTGGGCATCTCATGAAGCATCTCACTCTCCTCGGCTCGACCGGCTCTATCGGTTGCAGCACTCTCGACGTCGTACGTCATAATCCCGACAGCTACACCGTGACCGCACTTGTGGCCGGAAAAAACGTGCAGCGAATGGTCGAACAGTGCATGGAGTTTACCCCTCGTTTTGCGGTGATGGATGATGAAGAGAGCGCCCGCCAGGTGAAAACGCTGTTGCAGGAGAAGGGCTGTCGTACCGAAGTGCTCAGCGGGCAACAGGCGGCTTGCGATATGGCCTCGCTTGATGAAGTTGATCAGGTAATGGCGGCAATCGTCGGGGCGGCGGGTCTTCTGCCGACGCTTGCCGCTATTGATGCGGGAAAAGATGTTCTGCTTGCAAATAAAGAGTCGCTGGTCACCTGCGGACGCCTTTTTATGGAGGCGGTAAAACAGCGTGGGGCGCGTCTTTTGCCGGTCGATAGCGAGCACAACGCGATTTTTCAGAGTTTACCCCAACCTTTTCAACAAAACCTGGGGTACGCTGACCTGGAGCAGAATGGCGTTGTGTCGATTCTGCTTACCGGGTCTGGTGGCCCGTTCCGTGAAACGCCACTGTCTGAATTGAGCGCAATGACGCCGGATCAGGCGTGTCGTCATCCGAATTGGTCAATGGGGCGTAAGATCTCCGTCGATTCGGCCACCATGATGAATAAAGGTCTGGAATACATTGAAGCTCGCTGGCTGTTCAATGCGTCGGCGAAACAGATGGAAGTGCTGATCCACCCGCAGTCGGTGATTCACTCTATGGTGCGCTATCAGGACGGCAGCGTGCTGGCCCAGTTGGGCGAGCCGGATATGCGTACGCCTATTGCTCATACGATGGCGTGGCCAAACCGCGTAAAATCGGGCGTTAAGCCTCTCGATTTTTGCAAGCTGAGTTCACTGACGTTTAGCGAGCCTGATTACGACCGTTATCCCTGCCTGAAACTGGCGATGACGGCCTTCGATCAGGGGCAGGCGGCGACAACGGCGCTTAATGCAGCCAATGAAGTGACCGTTGAAGCATTCCTGAATCAGCAGATCCGCTTTACTGATATCGCCGCGTTGAATTTATCCGTGCTGGAGATGATGGATTTGCGTGAGCCGCAGAGTGTGGAAGAGGTGCTGGCCGTGGATGAACAGGCACGTATTGTTGCGCGTAAACAGGTGACACGTCTCGCAAGCTGGTGATAAAGCAAGCACTAGTCGTCGTGCTATTTGTTAGCGTTGGGCTTCAGTGATATAGTCTGCGCCACCTGATCGCAGGTATTTGGCTTTAAGTGGTCAGGTAAGCCGTGGTATGACACGGCTTTTTTATGTATAGGCTTCAGTATTCCTGTGTACCGTTAAATCCTTTCAGGGACTAAAAACGCGTTATGTTGTCTGCGAATCAACCAATAAGCGAAAACTTGCCAGCACATGGCTGTCGCCATGTTGCAATCATCATGGATGGCAATGGCCGCTGGGCGAAAAGACAAGGGAAGATACGAGCCTTTGGGCATAAAGCCGGGGCGAAATCTGTTCGCCGCGCCGTTTCTTTTGCCGCCAATAACGGCATTGATGCGTTAACGCTCTATGCTTTTAGCAGTGAAAACTGGAATCGACCTGCGCAAGAAGTGACTGCGTTGATGGAACTGTTCGTGTGGGCGCTCGATAGTGAAGTAAAAAGCCTGCACCGCCACAACGTCCGCTTGCGTATTATTGGCGAAACCAGTCGTTTTAACTCACGTTTGCAGGAACGGATTCGCAAAGCTGAAGCGCTGACGGAAAATAATACCGGCCTGACGCTCAATATCGCGGCGAATTACGGCGGACGCTGGGATATTATCCAGGGGGTTCGGCATTTGGCTGAGCAGGTTCAGGAAGGGCTGTTAAGACCCGACCAGATTGATGAAGAGGCGCTGAGTCAGCAAATCTGCATGAATGAACTGGCTCCCGTGGATTTGGTTATAAGGACAGGGGGGGAGCATCGCATAAGTAACTTTTTGCTGTGGCAAATTGCCTACGCTGAACTTTACTTTACGGATGTTCTTTGGCCAGATTTTGATGAACAAGACTTTGAAGGTGCGCTGCATGCCTTTGCCAATCGAGAGCGTCGTTTCGGCGGCACCGAGCCTGGTGGCGATAACGCCTGATGGGGGTAGCTTTTGCTGAAGTATCGCCTGATTTCCGCTTTTGTATTAATACCCGTCGTTATCGCAGCGCTGTTTTTACTGCCTCCGGTGGGATTCGCTATTGTTACGCTGGTGGTGTGTATGCTCGCCGCGTGGGAATGGGGGCAGCTTAGCGGCTTTACCTCGCGCACTCAGCGGGTATGGCTGGCGGTACTCTGTGGTTTTTTACTGGCCCTGATGCTGTATACCTTGCCTGAATATCATCACGATGTTCACCAGCCGCTGGTTGCCGGATCCTTATGGATATCGCTGGCCTGGTGGATTGCTGCGCTTGTTTTAGTGCTTTTCTACCCGGGCTCTGCGGCGATCTGGCGTAACTCTAAAGTGTTGCGCCTTATTTTTGGTCTGCTCACGATTGTTCCGTTCTTCTGGGGTATGGTTGCGCTGCGCGCCTGGCACTATGACGAAAACCACTACAGCGGCGCAATATGGCTGCTTTATGTGATGATTCTCGTCTGGGGGGCTGACTCCGGAGCCTATATGTTTGGTAAACTGTTTGGCAAACATAAACTGGCGCCAAAGGTTTCTCCGGGCAAAACCTGGCAAGGTTTCATCGGCGGCCTGTTTACGGCAGCGATTATCTCCTGGGGCTATGGCGTCTGGGCGAATCTTGAGGTTGCCCCCTCCACGCTGCTGATATGTTCGATTTTCGCGGCGCTGGCATCGGTACTGGGTGATTTAACCGAGAGCATGTTTAAGCGTGAAGCAGGGATTAAGGACAGTGGTCACCTGATTCCAGGACATGGCGGAATACTGGATCGCATTGACAGCCTTACCGCGGCTGTTCCCGTATTTGCTTGCCTGCTTTTACTGGTGTTTGGGACGATATAACGGAAGGTTTTATGCTGAGCATTCTCTGGAATCTGGCGGCGTTCATTGTTGCATTGGGTGTACTGATTACCGTGCATGAATTTGGCCATTTCTGGGTTGCCCGGCGCTGTGGTGTGCGGGTAGAGCGATTCTCGATTGGCTTTGGCAAATCGCTCTGGAAGCGCACCGATAAGCATGGCACCGAGTTTGTCATTGCTCTGATCCCCTTGGGCGGCTATGTCAAAATGCTCGACGAACGCGTTGAGCCTGTCGCCCCGGAACTTCGACATAGCGCGTTCAACAATAAAACTGTTGGCCAACGTGCTGCCATCATCGCTGCCGGACCGGTAGCCAATTTCATCTTCGCTATCTTCGCCTACTGGCTGGTGTTTATTATCGGCGTGCCTGGCGTACGCCCGGTTGTGGGTGAAATCACCACGGGTTCCATTGCGGCAACGGCGCAAATTACACCGGGAATGGAACTTAAAGCGATTGATGGTATCGAAACCCCTGATTGGGATGCCGTGAGGTTACAACTGGTTGCGAAAATCGGTGATGAGCAGACAACCGTCAGCGTATCGCCTTTTGGTTCCGACCAGCGGCAGGAAAAAGTGCTGGATTTACGCCACTGGCGCTTTGAGCCAGACAAAGAGGATCCAGTCGCTACACTGGGGATTCGCCCGCGCAGCGCGCAGATCGAGCCGGTGTTAGCCGAAGTACAGTCTAATTCGGCAGCGAGTAAAGCAGGTTTACAAGCGGGTGACAGGATCGTTAAAGTCGATGGTCAGCCATTAACACAATGGATGACCTTTGTTACTCTGGTGCGCGATAATCCAGGCAAGCCGCTCGCGCTGGAAGTGGAAAGGCAGGGGAGTTCGCTCTCACTGACCCTCACCCCGGATACTAAATCGGGCGGCGGTAAGGCGGAAGGGTTTGCCGGCGTTGTGCCGAAAGTGATCCCACTGCCAGATGAGTACAAGACAATACGCCAGTATGGGCCGTTTAGCGCCATCGTTGAGGCCACGGATAAAACATGGCAGCTGATGAAGCTTACGGTCAACATGTTGGGGAAATTGATAACCGGTGATGTGAAACTGAACAACCTCAGTGGGCCAATTTCGATTGCTCAGGGGGCTGGGATGTCAGCGGAGTTCGGGGTGATTTACTATCTCATGTTCCTTGCGCTGATTAGCGTGAACCTGGGGATAATCAACCTGTTCCCGCTTCCCGTATTAGATGGGGGCCATCTGCTGTTTTTAGCGATTGAAAAGCTAAAAGGCGGACCGGTATCCGAGCGAGTTCAAGACTTTAGTTATCGCATTGGCTCGATTTTGCTGGTGCTGTTAATGGGGCTTGCACTTTTCAATGATTTCTCTCGGTTGTAAGAGAGTTAGTTAGGAAGAACGCATAATAACGATGGCGATGAAAAAGTTGCTCATAGCGTCGCTGCTGTTTAGCAGCGCGACCGTATACGGTGCTGACGGGTTCGTAGTGAAAGATATTCATTTCGAAGGCCTTCAGCGTGTCGCCGTTGGTGCGGCCCTCCTCAGTATGCCTGTGCGCCCCGGCGATACGGTTAATGATGAAGATATCAGTAACACCATCCGTGCTCTGTTTGCCACTGGCAACTTTGAGGACGTCCGCGTCCTGCGCGATGGTGATACGCTGGTGGTTCAGGTAAAAGAACGTCCAACGATTGCCAGCATCACTTTCTCCGGCAACAAGTCGGTGAAAGATGACATGCTCAAGCAGAACCTTGAGGCATCGGGTGTTCGTGTGGGGGAATCTCTGGACCGCACAACCCTTGCAGACATTGAAAAAGGTCTGGAAGATTTCTATTACAGCGTCGGTAAATACAGCGCGAGCGTTAAAGCGGTTGTTACACCGCTGCCACGTAACCGTGTTGACCTGAAACTGGTCTTCCAGGAAGGTGTTTCTGCGAAGATCCAGCAGATCAACATCGTGGGTAACCACGCGTTCAGCACCGACGAATTGATCTCCAACTTCCAGCTGCGTGACGAAGTGCCGTGGTGGAACGTGGTAGGCGATCGTAAATACCAGAAACAGAAACTGGCGGGTGACCTTGAAACCCTGCGCAGCTACTATCTGGATCGCGGTTACGCCCGTTTCAACATCGATTCAACTCAGGTGAGTCTGACTCCGGACAAGAAAGGTATCTACATTACCGTTAACATCACAGAAGGCGATAAATACACGCTTTCAGGTGTTGAAGTCAGCGGCAACCTGGCAGGACATTCTGCTGAAATTGAATCTCTGACCAAAATTCAGCCGGGCGATCTGTATAGCGGATCTAAAGTCACCAAAATGGAAGACAGCATTAAGAAGCTGCTCGGCCGTTATGGTTATGCGTATCCGCGTGTGCAAACGCAGCCGGAAATTAACGACGCGGATAAGACTGTTAAGCTTCACGTTAACGTTGATGCGGGCAACCGTTTCTACGTGCGTAAAATCCGCTTCGAAGGTAACGATACCTCTAAAGACTCCGTTCTGCGCCGTGAAATGCGCCAGATGGAAGGGGCATGGCTGGGAAGCGATCTGGTCGACCAGGGTAAAGAGCGTCTGAACCGTCTGGGCTACTTCGAAACGGTCGATACCGATACTCAGCGTGTACCAGGTCGTCCGGATCAGGTGGATGTTGTTTATAAAGTTAAAGAACGTAATACCGGTAGTTTCAACTTCGGTATTGGTTACGGTACTGAAAGTGGCGTGAGCTTCCAGGTCGGCGTTCAGCAGGATAACTGGCTGGGTACGGGTTACTCTGTCGGTATCAACGGGACGAAAAACGACTACCAGACCTACTCTGAGTTCTCCGTTACCAACCCATACTTCACCGTGGACGGTGTAAGCCTGGGTGGTCGTATCTTCTATAACGACTTTAAAGCGGACGACGCGGACCTCTCCTCGTATACCAACAAGAGTTACGGTCTGGATGGTACGCTCGGCTTCCCGGTTAACGAATACAACACCCTGCGTGCAGGTTTAGGGTACGTGCATAACGACCTGTCTAACATGCAACCGCAGGTGGCGATGTGGCGTTACCTGGACTCCATCGGTCAGTCTGCAAGTACGTCCAGCGATGACAACGGTTTCGCCGCGGATGACTTCACCTTCAACTACGGTTGGACCTACAACCGTCTTGACCGTGGCTACTTCCCGACGGAAGGTTCACGCGTTAACCTGAACGGTAAGGTGACGATCCCTGGCTCGGATAACGAGTTCTACAAGGTCACGCTGGATACGGCGTCCTACTTCCCAATTGATGACGACCACAAGTGGGTCGTACTGGGTCGTACCCGCTGGGGCTATGGTGACGGTATCGGAAGCAAAGAGCTGCCGTTCTATGAGAACTTCTACGCCGGTGGTTCAAGCACCGTTCGTGGCTTCCAGTCCAATAACATTGGTCCGAAAGCGGTTTACTACGGCGGTAATGACGAAGATAACTGCGCAAGCCGCGATTCAAAACAAGTCTGTAGCTCTGATGATGCGGTAGGCGGTAACGCCATGGCCGTGGCGAGCCTCGAGTTCATCACGCCGACGCCGTTTATCAGTGATAAGTACGCGAACTCTGTCCGTACCTCCTTCTTTATGGATGCAGGTACGGTGTGGGATACCAACTGGGAGAATACCGCCCAGATGCGTGCAGCGGGCGTTCCGGACTACAGCGATCCGGGCAACATTCGCATGTCCGCAGGTATCGCATTACAATGGATGTCACCGCTGGGGCCGTTGGTCTTCTCCTACGCCCAGCCGTTCAAGAAATACGATGGAGACAAAGCGGAGCAGTTCCAGTTTAACATTGGTAAAACCTGGTAATAATCCGCTGCAATGGAATGCGTTGGCAGTGTAGCGCTGACAACCGGCGATCGGTAAAACGGTCGCCTTGCCACGCAAAGAACGGCACCCCTCGGGTGCCAATGGGATGGTAAGGAGTTAATTGTGAAAAAGTGGTTATTAGCTGCAGGTCTCGGTTTAGCGATGGCAACTTCTGCTCAGGCAGCGGACAAAATTGCAATCGTCAACATGGGTAATTTGTTCCAGCAGGTTGCACAGAAAACGGGCGTTTCTGCAACGCTGGAAAACGAATTCAAAGGCCGTGCGAGCGAACTGCAACGTATGGAAGGTGATCTTCAGTCCAAGATGCAGCGTTTACAGCGTGATGGTTCTACCATGAAAGCGAGCGAGCGCAGCAAACTGGAAAAAGATGTCATGTCTCAGCGCCAGACCTTCTCTCAGAAAGCGCAGGCTTTCGAGCAGGATCGTCAGCGTCGTTCTAACGAAGAGCGTGGCAAGCTGGTGACGCGTATTCAGTCTGCCGTTAAAGCAGTAGCAGCCGATCAGAGCATCGATCTGGTTGTTGATGCGAACGCCGTTGCATTCAACAGCAGCGATGTTAAAGACATCACCGCTGATGTTCTGAAACAGGTTAAATAAGTAATGCCTTCAATTCGACTGGCTGATTTAGCTCAGCAGTTGGATGCAGAATTACACGGTGATGGCGATATCGTCATCACCGCTGTTGCGTCCATGCAATCTGCTAAAGCAGGCACTATTACCTTCATGGTAAGCCCTAAGTACCGTGAACACCTGGCTCAGTGCCAGGCGTCTGCCGTTGTTCTGACGCAGGACGATCTTCCGTTTGCCACTAACGCTGCACTGGTAGTGAAAAATCCCTACCTGACCTATGCACGCATGGCCCAAATTCTTGATACCACGCCGCAGCCGGCGCAGAACATTGCAGCCAGCGCTGCGATTGATCCAACGGCTCAGCTGGGTAACAACGTGGCAGTCGGCGCAAACGCCGTTATCGAATCCGGCGTTGTGCTGGGTGATAACGTGGTGATTGGGCCAGGCTGCTTTGTTGGAAAAAATACGAAAATTGGCGCAGGGACTCGTCTGTGGGCCAATGTTTCTGTCTACCATGAGGTTGAGATTGGCGAGAATTGCCTCGTACAGTCCAGCACGGTGATTGGTTCTGACGGATTCGGTTACGCCAACGATCGGGGTAACTGGGTTAAGATCCCGCAGCTGGGTCGCGTGATTATCGGCGATCGCGTTGAGATCGGCGCTTGCACAACCATTGACCGTGGTGCACTTGACGACACCATTATTGGTAACGGTGTTATCATAGACAACCAGTGCCAGATTGCACATAACGTTGTGATTGGCGACAATACCGCAGTTGCGGGTGGTGTTATCATGGCAGGCAGCCTGAAAATAGGCCGTTACTGCATGATAGGCGGTGCCAGCGTGATCAATGGCCATATGGAAATATGCGACAAAGTCACGGTGACGGGGATGGGTATGGTGATGCGTCCCATCACTGAGCCCGGCGTTTATTCCTCCGGTATCCCGCTGCAACCGAACAAGGTATGGCGTAAAACAGCTGCACTGGTGATGAATATTGATGATATGAGCAAGCGACTCAAAGCGATTGAGCGCAAAATCGATCAACAAGACTAAGCGTTCATCCGTTTAACGCTAAATTTCCCGGCCTGTCGGCTTTGTTTATAAACCGGCAGGCCGTGTTATTATTGCTACTTAGTACATTTGACAGGAAGAGTATTTTGACTACTGACACTCATACTCTGCATATTGAAGAGATTTTAGAACTTCTGCCGCACCGCTACCCGTTTTTACTGGTAGACCGTGTGCTGGATTTTGAAGAAGGTCGTTTTCTGCGCGCAGTGAAAAATGTCTCCGTTAACGAGCCATTCTTCCAGGGGCACTTCCCTGGTAAACCTATCTTCCCGGGTGTGTTGATCCTGGAAGCGATGGCACAGGCTACCGGTATTCTGGCGTTTAAAAGCGTAGGTAAACTGGAGCCGGGTGAACTCTATTACTTCGCGGGTATCGATGAAGCGCGCTTCAAGCGTCCGGTCGTGCCTGGTGATCAAATGATCATGGAAGTCACTTTTGAAAAAACGCGTCGCGGCCTGACTCGCTTCAAAGGCGTAGCTATGGTTGACGGCAAAGTTGTTTGCGAAGCGACAATGATGTGTGCGCGTAGCCGGGAGGCCTGATACGTGATTGATAAATCCGCCTTTATTCATCCTACCGCCATTGTGGAAACGGGTGCCATCATTGGCGCAAACGTCCACATTGGCCCGTTTTGTATTGTTGGACCCCATGTCGAAATTGGTGAGGGTACAGTACTGAAATCTCACGTTGTCGTGAATGGTCATACCACCATTGGCTGCAACAATGAGATCTATCAGTTCGCCTCCATCGGCGAAGTTAACCAGGATCTTAAGTATGCTGGCGAACCGACCCGCGTGGAAATCGGCGATCGTAACCGCATTCGCGAAAGCGTCACCATTCATCGTGGTACAACGCAAGGCGGTGGATTGACGAAGGTGGGCAGCGACAACCTGTTTATGGTTAATGCGCATATTGCGCACGACTGTACCGTGGGTAGCCGCTGTATTCTCGCCAACAACGCAACGCTGGCGGGGCACGTATCGGTCGATGATTTCGCAATTATTGGCGGCATGACCGCAGTCCATCAGTTCTGCATCATCGGTGCACACGTGATGGTCGGCGGGTGCTCCGGTGTGGCGCAGGACGTCCCACCGTTTGTGATTGCGCAGGGCAACCATGCCACGCCGTTTGGCGTGAACATTGAAGGCCTTAAGCGTCGTGGCTTTAGCCGCGAAGCGATTACCGCGATCCGCAACGCGTACAAATTGCTGTACCGTAGCGGTAAAACGCTGGAAGAGGCGAAGCCGGAAATTGCCGAGCTGGCGAATAAGCATCCTGAAGTGAAAACGTTCATGGAATTCTTTGAACGTTCAACCCGTGGTCTGATTCGTTAATGGTCGACAGTCGTCCGCTTACTATCGCCCTGGTCGCCGGAGAAACCTCCGGCGATATTCTTGGTGCAGGTCTTATCCGCGCGCTTAAAGCCCGTGTACCCAATGCCCGCTTTGTGGGCGTGGCTGGGCCGCTGATGCAGGCCGAAGGCTGTGAAGCCTGGTATGAAATGGAAGAGCTGGCTGTGATGGGCATCGTCGAGGTGCTGGGCCGCCTGCGTCGCCTGCTGCATATTCGCGCCGATCTTACCCGCCGCTTTACCGACCTCAAGCCCGATGTCTTTGTCGGCATTGATGCACCTGATTTCAATATTACCCTTGAAGGGAACCTGAAAAAGCAGGGGATCAAAACTATCCATTACGTCAGCCCGTCCGTGTGGGCGTGGCGACAGAAACGCGTTTTCAAAATCGGACGGTCCACCAATCTGGTGCTGGCTTTTCTGCCTTTCGAAAAAGCGTTTTACGACAGGTTTAATGTCCCGTGCCATTTTATCGGTCATACCATGGCGGATGCCATGCCGCTGGACCCTGATAAAAATGCGGCGCGTGACGAACTGGGCATCCCGCATGATGTGCACTGTCTGGCGCTGCTGCCAGGGAGCCGGGGTGCGGAAGTTGAAATGCTAAGTGCCGATTTCCTGAAAACGGCGCAAATTCTCCGCAAGACGTACCCAGACCTTGAAGTGGTCGTGCCGCTGGTGAATGCCAAACGCCGCGAGCAGTTTGAGCGTATCAAAGCCGAGGTTGCCCCGGATCTTCACGTCCGCCTGCTGGACGGGAAAGGGCGGCAAGCCATGTATGCGAGCGATGCCGCACTGCTGGCTTCCGGCACGGCTGCGCTGGAGTGTATGCTGGCAAAATGCCCAATGGTGGTCGGTTATCGCATGAAACCGTTTACCTTCTGGCTGGCAAAACGTCTGGTAAAAACAGACTACGTATCCCTGCCAAACCTGCTTGCAGGTCGCGAGCTGGTGAAAGAACTCTTGCAGGATGAATGCCAGCCGCAGGCACTGGCTGATGCATTACTGCCGCTGCTGGCCAACGGTAAAACCAGCCACCAGATGCATGATACTTTCCGTGAACTGCATCAACTGATCCGCTGTAATGCTGATGAGCAGGCGGCCGATGCGGTGCTGGAGTTAGCACAATGATGGAATTTATTTATCCCCATACCCACCTCGTTGCCGGTGTGGATGAAGTCGGTCGTGGTCCGTTAGTGGGTGCCGTTGTGACCGCGGCGGTGATCCTCGATCCAGCCCGCCCGATCCCTGGCCTGAACGACTCGAAAAAACTGAGCGAAAAGCGCCGCCTGGCGCTGTTCGATGAAATTAAAGAGAAGGCGCTGGCCTGGAGTCTCGGGCGCGCAGAGCCGGATGAGATCGACGATCTGAACATTCTGCACGCCACCATGCTGGCGATGCAGCGTGCCGTTGCGGGCCTGAAAATTGTGCCTGAGTATGTGCTGATCGACGGTAACCGTTGCCCGACGCTGCCGATGCCTTCAATGGCTGTTGTTAAAGGCGATAGCCGCGTCGCAGAAATCAGTGCGGCGTCAATCATTGCCAAAGTGACGCGCGATGCCGAAATGGCCGCGCTGGACCTCACTTATCCCGCGTATGGTTTCGCCCAGCACAAGGGATATCCAACGGCTTTCCATCTGGAAAAGCTGGCTGAACATGGCGCAACTGAACATCATCGGCGCAGCTTTGGCCCGGTGAAACGCGCGCTGGGACTGGTGTCCTGAATCAAGACGCAAGCAATTAAGTAACGCGGGATCTGAAGATGGCTGAACCACGTTTCGTACACCTGCGGGTGCATAGCGACTACTCCATGATCGATGGGCTGGCAAAGACCGGGCCGCTGGTAAAGAAGGCGGCCTCGCTTGGCATGCCTGCGCTGGCGATCACCGATTTTACCAACCTGTGTGGCCTGGTGAAGTTCTACGGAACGGCGCATGGCGCAGGATTAAAGCCCATCGTCGGCGCGGATTTCCACGTGCAGAGCGACCTGCTCGGCGATGAGATGACGCAAATTTCCGTGTTAGCCATGAATAACACGGGCTATCAGAACCTCACTCTGCTGATCTCAAAAGCCTACCAGCGCGGCTACGGCGCGCTGGGTCCATGGATTGACCGCGACTGGCTGGCGGAGCTGAACGAAGGTCTGCTGCTGATCTCCGGTGGCCGTATGGGTGATGTCGGCAAATGTCTGCTGCGCGGGAACAACGTGCTGGTGGATCAGTGCGTCTCGTTCTACGAAGAGTATTTCCCGGATCGCTATTACCTGGAGCTAATCCGTACCGGGCGTGCGGATGAAGAGAGCTATCTGCATGCGGCCGTCGCCCTGGCGGAAGCGCGTGGCCTGCCTGTAGTGGCCACCAACGATGTGCGCTTCCTTGAGCCGGGCGATTTTGACGCGCATGAAATTCGCGTCGCTATCCACGACGGCTTCACCCTCGACGATCCGAAACGTCCTCGCAACTACTCATCGCAGCAGTACATGCGCAGCGAAGAGGAAATGTGTGAGCTCTTCTCCGACATCCCGGAAGCGCTGGAAAACAGCGTAGAGATTGCCAAGCGCTGCAACGTCACCGTGCGTCTCGGCGAATACTTCCTGCCGCAGTTCCCGACGGGCGACATGACCACGGAAGATTTCCTGGTCATGAAATCGAAAGAGGGCCTTGAAGAGCGTCTGGAATTCCTCTTCCCGGATGAAGCGGTCCGTAAAGAGAAGCGTCCTGAATATGACGAGCGTCTGGATATTGAACTCCAGGTGATCAATCAGATGGGGTTCCCTGGCTACTTCCTGATCGTAATGGAGTTCATCCAGTGGTCGAAGGATAACGGCGTACCGGTTGGCCCGGGCCGTGGTTCAGGTGCCGGCTCGCTGGTGGCGTACGCATTGAAAATCACCGACCTCGATCCGCTGGAATTCGACCTGCTGTTCGAACGTTTCCTCAACCCGGAACGTGTCTCCATGCCCGACTTCGACGTCGACTTCTGCATGGAAAAACGCGACCAGGTGATTGAGCACGTGGCCGATATGTACGGTCGTGATGCGGTTTCACAGATCATTACCTTCGGTACGATGGCGGCGAAAGCGGTTATCCGCGACGTGGGCCGCGTTCTGGGCCACCCCTACGGTTTTGTCGATCGAATCTCTAAGCTGGTGCCGCCCGATCCGGGCATGACCCTGGCGAAAGCCTTTGAAGCTGAACCTCAGTTGCCGGAAATCTACGAAGCCGACGAAGAGGTGAAAGCGCTGATCGACATGGCGCGCAAGCTGGAGGGCGTCACGCGTAACGCCGGTAAGCATGCGGGGGGCGTGGTTATCGCCCCGACCAAAATCACTGACTTCGCGCCGTTGTACTGCGATGAAGCGGGCCAGCATCCGGTCACCCAGTTCGACAAGAACGACGTTGAATACGCCGGGCTGGTGAAGTTCGACTTCCTTGGTTTGCGTACGCTGACCATCATCAACTGGGCGCTGGAGATGATCAACGCCCGCCGTGAGAAGAACGGCGAGCCGCCGCTGGATATCGCGGCTATCCCGCTTGATGACAAGAAAAGTTTCGACATGCTGCAACGCTCCGAGACGACAGCCGTCTTCCAGCTTGAATCCCGCGGCATGAAAGATTTGATTAAGCGTCTGCAACCAGACTGCTTCGAAGATATGATCGCGCTGGTGGCCCTGTTCCGTCCGGGCCCGTTGCAGTCGGGGATGGTAGATAACTTTATCGACCGTAAGCACGGGCGCGAAGAGATTTCCTATCCGGATGTGCAGTGGCAGCATGAAAGCCTGAAGCCGGTACTGGAGCCAACCTACGGCATCATCCTGTATCAGGAACAGGTCATGCAGATCGCCCAGGTGCTTTCTGGTTACACCCTTGGCGGCGCAGATATGTTGCGTCGTGCGATGGGTAAGAAAAAGCCGGAAGAGATGGCCAAGCAGCGTTCCATCTTTGAAGATGGGGCGAAGAAAAACGGCGTCGATGGCGAACTGGCGATGAAAATCTTCGACCTGGTGGAGAAATTCGCCGGGTACGGATTTAACAAATCCCACTCCGCCGCTTATGCTTTGGTGTCGTATCAAACGCTGTGGCTCAAGGCCCACTATCCCGCTGAGTTTATGGCGGCGGTAATGACCGCCGATATGGACAACACCGAAAAGGTGGTTGGCCTGGTGGACGAGTGCTGGCGCATGGGGCTGAAGATCCTGCCGCCGGATATTAACTCTGGCCTGTACCATTTCCACGTCAACGATGACGGGGAAATCGTCTATGGGATCGGCGCGATCAAGGGCGTGGGTGAGGGGCCGATCGAGGCGATCATCGAAGCGCGTAACAACGGCGGCTATTTCCGCGAGCTGTTCGACCTGTGCGCCCGCACCGATACCAAAAAACTGAACCGCCGCGTGCTGGAAAAACTGATCATGTCCGGTGCGTTTGACCGGCTGGGGCCACACCGCGCCGCGCTGATGAACTCGCTCGGCGATGCGCTGAAAGCGGCCGATCAGCATGCTAAAGCGGAAGCCATTGGTCAGGCGGATATGTTCGGTGTGCTGGCGGAAGAACCAGAGCAGATCGAGCAGTCCTATTCCAACTGCCAGCCCTGGCCAGAACAGGTGGTGCTGGATGGGGAGCGTGAGACGTTAGGCCTGTACCTGACGGGACACCCGATCAACCAGTATCTGAAAGAAATTGAGCGCTATGTCGGCGGCCACAGGCTTAAAGACATGCATCCGACAGAACGTGGTAAAATCACCACGGCTGCGGGGCTCGTGATTGCTGCAAGGGTAATGGTCACCAAGCGCGGCAATCGTATCGGCATCTGTACCCTGGATGACCGTTCCGGGCGTCTGGAGGTGATGTTGTTCACCGACGCGCTGGATAAATACCAGCAATTGCTGGAAAAAGACCGCATACTTATCGTCAGCGGACAGGTCAGCTTTGATGACTTCAGCGGGGGGCTTAAAATGACCGCCCGCGAAGTGATGGACATTGACGAAGCCCGGGAAAAATATGCTCGCGGGCTTGCTATCTCGCTGACGGACAGGCAAATTGATGACCAGCTTTTAAACCGACTCCGTCAGTCTCTGGAACCCCACCGCTCGGGGACCATTCCAGTACATCTCTACTATCAGAGGGCGGATGCACGTGCGCGGTTGCGCTTTGGTGCAACGTGGCGTGTCTCTCCGAGCGATCGTTTACTGAACGATCTCCGTGGCCTCATTGGTTCGGAGCAGGTGGAACTGGAGTTTGACTAATACAGGAATACTATGAGTCTGAATTTCCTTGATTTCGAACAGCCGATTGCAGAGCTGGAAGCGAAAATCGATTCTCTGACAGCCGTAAGCCGTCAGGATGAAAAACTGGATATTAACATCGACGAAGAAGTGCATCGTCTGCGTGAAAAAAGCGTAGAACTGACGCGCAAAATCTTTGCCGATCTCGGCGCATGGCAGATCGCCCAGCTGGCGCGTCATCCACAGCGTCCGTACACCCTGGATTATGTCCGCCTGGCGTTTGACGAATTTGACGAACTGGCAGGCGACCGCGCATACGCTGACGATAAAGCTATCGTCGGCGGTATCGCGCGTCTTGATGGACGTCCGGTGATGATCATTGGTCACCAGAAAGGCCGTGAAACCAAAGAGAAGATCCGTCGTAACTTCGGTATGCCAGCACCAGAAGGCTACCGTAAGGCCCTGCGTCTGATGGAGATGGCTGAGCGTTTCAATATGCCAATCATCACCTTCATCGACACACCGGGTGCTTACCCGGGTGTTGGCGCAGAAGAGCGCGGTCAGTCTGAAGCCATCGCACGCAACCTGCGTGAGATGTCTCGCCTGAAAGTGCCGGTCATCTGTACCGTTATCGGTGAAGGTGGTTCCGGCGGTGCGCTGGCAATTGGCGTGGGCGATAAAGTGAATATGCTGCAGTACAGCACCTATTCCGTTATCTCTCCGGAAGGCTGTGCCTCCATTCTGTGGAAAAGTGCCGATAAAGCGCCGCTGGCTGCGGAAGCGATGGGCATCATTGCCCCACGTCTGAAAGAGCTGAAGCTGATCGACACCGTTATCCCTGAACCGCTGGGTGGCGCGCACCGTAAGCCGGAAGTGATGGCTGCTTCCCTGAAAGCGCAGCTGCTGGCAGATCTGGCGGATCTGGACGTGCTGAGCACAGAAGATCTGCTCAACCGTCGTTATCAGCGCCTGATGACCTACGGTTACGCGTAAGCCTCACAATTATCCTAAAAGCCGCACATTGTTGCGGCTTTTTTTATACCTGCCGTTTACCTTAACTATGCTTATCTGATGTTTTTCAAGGAGGTAAACCATGAACATCATTGCCATCATGGGGCCACACGGCGTCTTTTATAAAGACGAACCCATCAAGGAGCTTGAGCAGGCCCTTAAAGCACGCGGATATCAGCTAATCTGGCCGCAAAACAGCGCCGACCTGCTGAAATTCATCGAACACAATCCGCGCATCTGTGGCGTGATATTCGACTGGGACGAATACGACATGGAGTTGTGCAGCGAGATCAATAAGCTCAACGAATATCTTCCGCTGTACGCCTTTATCAACACTCACTCGACCATGGACGTCAGCGCCCACGATATGCGTATGGCGCTGTGGTTCTTCGAATACTCACTCGGCGTTGCCGAGGACATTGCGACCCGCATTCAGCAGTACACCGGCGAATATCTGGATAACATCACCCCGCCGTTTACGCGTGCGCTGTTCACCTATGTGAATGAAGGGAAGTACACCTTCTGTACGCCAGGCCACATGGCGGGAACGGCCTATCAAAAAAGCCCGGTGGGATGCCTGTTCTATGATTTCTTTGGCGGTAACACGCTGAAGGCGGACGTGTCGATTTCGGTCACCGAGTTAGGCTCTCTGCTGGATCATACCGGCCCGCATCTGGAAGCCGAAGAGTACATCGCCCGGACCTTTGGTGCCGAGCAGAGCTACATGGTGACCAACGGAACCTCAACGTCGAACAAGATCGTCGGCATGTACGCCTCGCCTGCCGGTAGCACGTTGCTGATTGACCGAAACTGCCATAAATCACTGGCGCATTTGCTGATGATGAGTGACGTCGTGCCGCTCTGGCTGTCTCCCACGCGTAATGCGCTGGGGATCCTCGGCGGCATTCCTCGCCGTGAGTTCGCGCATGAAGCCATTGAAAATAAGATCGCGGCGATCCCCGAGGCAAGCTGGCCTGTGCATGCGGTGATCACCAACTCCACCTATGACGGGCTGCTTTACAACACGAACTGGATCAAGCAGACGC
Organism: Enterobacter cloacae complex sp. I1M; assembly: GCF_014982425.1. Taxonomy (NCBI): domain Bacteria; kingdom Pseudomonadati; phylum Pseudomonadota; class Gammaproteobacteria; order Enterobacterales; family Enterobacteriaceae; genus Enterobacter; species Enterobacter cloacae complex sp. I1M. The sequence continues at coordinate 35,916 of NZ_JADCLG010000030.1, forward strand.
TGGACGTGCCGTCGATTCACTTTGACTCCGCGTGGGTGCCTTACACCAATTTCCACCCGATTTACTCGGGTAAAAGTGGGATGAGCGGCGAGCGGGTGCCGGGTAAGGTGTTCTTCGAGACGCAGTCGACGCACAAAATGCTGGCCGCGTTTTCCCAGGCGTCTCTCATTCACATCAAGGGTGAGTACGACGAGGACACCTTCAACGAAGCCTTCATGATGCACACGACCACGTCGCCCAGCTACCCGCTGGTGGCGTCCATCGAAACGGCGGCGGCGATGCTGCGCGGCAATCCCGGGAAACGCCTTATTAATCGTTCGGTGGAGCGGGCGCTGCATTTCCGAAAAGAGGTTCAGCGACTTAAAGATGAAGCGGACGGCTGGTTCTTTGATATCTGGCAGCCGGAAGAGATTGATGAAGCAGAATGCTGGCCCGTCGCGCCGGGGGAGAGCTGGCACGGTTTTCGGGATGCTGATGCAGACCACATGTTCCTTGATCCGGTTAAGGTGACGATCCTGACGCCGGGCATGGATGAGCAGGGTGTGATGGGTGAGGAAGGGATCCCGGCTGCGCTGGTGGCGAAGTTCCTTGATGAGCGCGGCGTGGTGGTGGAGAAAACCGGCCCCTATAATTTGCTGTTCCTGTTCAGTATCGGGATCGATAAAACCCGCGCGATGGGCCTGCTGCGCGGGCTTATGGAGTTTAAGCGCGCGTACGATCTTAACCTGCGGGTGAAGAACATGCTGCCGGATCTCTACGCGGAAGATCCTGACTTCTACCGCAATATGCGTATTCAGGATCTGGCCCAGGGGATCCACAGGCTGATCCGCCAGCACGATCTGCCGCGCCTGATGCTGCAGGCATTTGATGTTCTGCCTGAAATGAAGCTCACGCCGCACAGGGCGTGGCAACGCCAGGTGAAAGGGGAGGTTGAAACCATTGAACTGGAGAACCTGGTCGGGCGGGTATCAGCCAACATGATCCTGCCTTATCCGCCGGGCGTACCGCTGCTGATGCCGGGCGAGATGATCACCGAGGAGAGCCGGGCGGTGCTCGATTTTCTGCTGATGCTCTGTTCGATAGGGCGCCACTATCCGGGCTTTGAGACGGATATTCACGGTGCGAAACGCGATGATAACGGTGTGTACTGGGTGAGAGTCCTAAAATAAAAGGGGCCGCTTGCCAGGGGCGGGTTGTCGGTTGTAACGTTCAGGACATCATAAAAAGGAGAAACTATGCTGGGTTTAAAAGCTGTTCATCATATTGCGATCATTGCCACCGATTACGCGAAAAGTAAGGCCTTTTACTGCGACATTCTCGGCTTTACGCTGTTGAGCGAGGCCTACCGCGAGGAGCGCGATTCCTGGAAAGGCGATCTGGCGTTAAACGGACAATATGTGATTGAACTGTTCTCTTTTCCTTTCCCGCCAGCGCGTCCTTCGCGCCCGGAAGCCTGCGGCCTGCGCCACCTGGCCTTCAGCGTCGATAACCTGGACAGCGCGGTAAAGCATCTGGAAGCCCACGGCGTGGCCTGTGAAGCAATTCGCATCGATCCCTTCACCGATAAACGTTTCACTTTTTTCAACGATCCGGACGGTCTGCCGCTGGAGCTTTATCAGCAGTAATCGCCGTCATGTGTGATAATGCCCGTTCAGTTCGGGCATTTTTTATGTGTAATTTCCTATGACCTTACCCGCTATCGCGCACGCCGTTTCACCCTACCGCCAGCTGCTGGTGGGGTTCAGCGGTGGCCTGGATTCCACCGTTTTGCTGCACCGTCTTAAGCTCTGGCGCGACCGTGAGCCTGACGTCCAGCTGCGGGCGATGCATATCCATCACGGCTTAAGCCCCCATGCCGACGACTGGGTGGCGCACTGCGAAGCGGTGTGCTCAGGGTGGGCGATCCCGCTAATCGTTGAACGCGTCACGCTTGAGGATGAAGGGCTGGGTATTGAGGCGCAGGCGCGCAAAGCCCGCTACGCCGCGTTTTCCGGCGCGTTACAGCCTGGAGAAGCGTTGGTCACCGCGCAGCATCTGGACGACCAGTGCGAGACGTTTTTACTGGCGCTCAAGCGGGGCAGCGGGCCTGCGGGTTTATCCGCCATGCCTGAGCGTGCTGGTTTTGCTGAAACAGAGCTCATCCGCCCGCTACTGGGTGAGACGCGCGCATCACTGGAAGCCTGGGCGCAGCAACATCATCTGCGCTGGATTGAAGACGAAAGCAATCAGGACGACAGTTACGACCGTAACTTCCTGCGCCTGCGCGTCTTACCGCTGCTGAGTGAGCGCTGGGCCCATTTTTCCGAAGCGGTGGCCAGAAGTGCCATGCTTTGTGCTGAACAGGAAAGCTTGCTGGATGAGTTGCTGAGCGGGGAGCTGAATACGCTGACTACCGCTGACGGTGCCCTTAACATTGCGCCGTTGAAAGTGATGAGCCCCGTGCGTCGGGCTGCTCTGATTCGTCGCTGGCTGGCTTCCCACCGTGCGGTTATGCCGTCCCGGGCGATGCTCAACCGTATCTGGGAAGAAGTTGCACAGGCGCGGGAAGATGCCGCTCCGTGTATACACCTGAATGGTTATGACGTCAGGCGCTATAAAGAGCAACTCTGGTGGGTGAAATCTGTGCCGTCGCTGGCTGACGTTGTGCTCGACTGGCCGTCGCCGGAAAAAGCACTAACGCTACCGTTGAATGCCGGTGTCGTTGCGTTAAGCCATTCGGGCAATGTGCGTCTACCTGAGCCGGACGAGAACGTCACCATACGCTTCAGGGCCAGCGGCATGCTGCATATCGTTGGGCGTAACGGCGGGCGTAAACTGAAGAAAATCTGGCAGGAACAGAACGTTCCGCCCTGGCGACGTGATACCACGCCGCTTCTGTTTTACGGCGACACGCTCATCGCGGCGGCAGGTGTGTTTATTACTCAGGAAGGGTGGGCTGAAGCGGGTGTTAATTTTGAATGGAAAGCGTAACGGGCAGCCTGGCTGCCCGTTGGTTATCAGGATTCGCTCACCACGACGGTGCCGATTTCCGGATGGCTGAAACTGGCAATTTTGTCGAGGCGTAACTCACGCGTTGCACCTGCATCTTCCACAACCAGGTATTCCACATTTTTACGGGAAACCAGATCGCTGGCCTTTGCCTTTAGCACTTCGCCATCTTTTAGCTCCAGCGTCAGTATTAAATGATGCTGGCAGGCGAGTTCGAGGTTGTCATAGTCATCACAATTGATGGGTTGATAGGTATCATTCATCGACATAATCGCTCACCAGTAAATTCGCCGCAGCATACGCTGCTTTTTCCCTGACCGATTCAGAAAGGCTCTCATCAGAGGCCACTTCATTCAGCACGTTCAATACACAGCCCAACGCATCCGGGATGTACCCCAGATCTCCGCTGGCAATTTCCGCATACCGTCTGCGAATCAACTCACAATAATTATTCACATCACCTCCTGCCAGCGTACTGACTTACTGTGAGATATCATTAAGCCTACGAAGTTAAACTCGGTTTAGCAAGGTGACTATACCATACTCATTTAAGCAATATCAGCGCCTTGATAACGGGGTGCCACCACCTCGTAACAGCCTTTTGCTGCGGTTTTCGCTACAATGTACGCCTGATTCGAAAGGAGTTCTCTCATGGCGCTGAAAGCGACAATTTATAAAGCTGTGGTCAATGTGGCGGATCTTGACCGTAACCAGTTTCTGGATGCGTCATTGACGCTGGCGCGTCACCCTTCTGAAACCCAGGAGCGCATGATGCTGCGCCTGCTGGCGTGGATTAAGTATGCCGACGAGCGTCTGCAATTTACCCGTGGTTTAAGCGCGGAAGATGAACCGGAAGCCTGGCTGCGCAACGATCATCTGGGTATCGATTTATGGATTGAGCTTGGCCTGCCGGATGAACGCCGGATCAAAAAGGCGTGCACCCAGTCAGCTGAAGTGGCGTTGTTTGCCTATAACCAGCGCGCGGCGGAGATCTGGTGGCAGCAAAACAAAAATAAATGTGCGCAGTTCAAAAATCTTACCGTCTGGTATCTGGATGATGAACAACTGGCACAGCTGAGCGCATTCGCCAGCCGGACAATGGCGCTTCAGGCAACGATTCAGGACGGCGCCATCTGGCTTTCCGATTCTCAGAATAATCTGGAAATTCATCTCACGGCCTGGCAGCCCGTATCATGATTGAGTTGTCCCGAAACGTCAGCATCCCTGATCACGAGCTGGAGATCACCGCCATCCGTGCTCAGGGCGCAGGGGGGCAGCACGTTAACAAGGCCTCAACGGCTATCCATTTGCGCTTTGACATCCGGGCCTCCAGCCTGCCAGAGTATTATAAAGAAAGTCTGCTTGCCGCCAGCCATCATCTGATCACCAGTGAAGGTGTGATTGTGATTAAAGCGCAGGAATATCGCAGCCAGGAAATGAACCGGGAAGCGGCACTTTCCAGACTGGCGGCGGTCATAAAAGAGCTGACGGCTGTACAAAAAAGTCGCCGGGCAACACGTCCAACGCGGGCATCGAAAGAACGTCGGTTGTCATCGAAGGCGCAGAAATCCACCGTAAAGTCACTGCGTGGCAAAGTCCGTCATCCGTAATGTGACGAAAGGGACACACTTTTTCATAAGGAATGTATTGTGAAAAAAGCATTATTATCAGCGCTGGCCGTGACAAGCCTGTTCGCGCTTTTTGGCTGTAACAACCGTTCAGAAACACAGGTACTACAGCCAACGCAAAACGAAGAATTGAAGCCGATGCAGCAGAGCTGGCGCGGCGTATTGCCATGTGCAGATTGTGAAGGCATCGAAACCTCTCTGTTCCTGCAAAAAGATGGCACCTGGGTGATGAACCAGCGCTATCAGGGGGCGAAAGAGCCGTCTTCTTTTGCAACATACGGAACATGGGCGCGTACGGCTGAAAAGCTGGTATTGACTGATACCACGGGCGATAAAACGTATTTCCGCGCCAAAGGCGAGGGGATGGAGATGCTCGATCGCGAAGGCAATCCGATTGAATCCCAGTTCAACTACACGCTGGCCCCGGTAAAAGCGACCCTGCCTGCAACCCCAATGGCGATGCGAGGGATGTATTTCTACATGGCGGATGCGGCGATCTTCACGGACTGTGCAACCGGGAAGAAAGTCAGCGTGGCGAACAATGCCCAGCTGGAGCGTGACTATGCCGTCGCGCGCGGTAACGACAGCAAACCAGTGTTGCTGACGGTTGAAGGGCATTTTACGCTGGAGCCAAACCCCGATAGCGGTGAGCTGGTGAAAACGCTGGTGGCAGATAAAGACGCGAAGTTTGCTGCGGGTAAAGACTGCGAAAGCAAATAAGTTATAGCCATTAAAAAACCCCGCACTGGCGGGGTTTTTTTGTTTCTTAGCCTTTGATGGCTTTCACCAGGTAATCAAGAATGTCGCCCGTCTTGATCATCTGTTTTTCGCCGTTGCGACGGTACTTGTATTCAATCTCATCGCTGTCGAGGTTACGGTCGCCGATGACGACGGTGTGTGGAATACCGATCAGTTCCATATCAGCAAACATCACGCCAGGACGCTCTTTACGGTCATCCATCAGCACGTCGATACCTTTCGCGCTCAGCTCAGCGTAGAGTTTCTCTGCCAGCTCCTGCACGCGGTAAGACTTGTGCATGTTCATTGGCAGGATCGCCACCTGGAACGGCGCGATGTTATCCGGCCAGACGATTCCGCGTTCGTCATAGTTCTGCTCGATAGCGGCCGCAACAACGCGCGTTACCCCAATGCCGTAGCAGCCCATGGTCAGAACCTGGTTACGACCATCTTCGCCCTGAACGGCAGCGTTCATTGCGCGCGAGTACTTATCGCCCAGCTGGAAGATGTGGCCTACTTCGATACCGCGTTTAATCATCAGGGTACCCTTGCCGTCCGGGCTTGGATCGCCTGCGACCACGTTACGGATGTCAGCCACTTCCGGCGTCGCCACGTCACGATCCCAGTTGATGCCGAAGTAGTGTTTACCGTCGATGTTTGCGCCCGCAGCGAAGTCGCTCATCGCCGCAACGGTGCGGTCAATCACTACAGGAACAGGCATATTCACCGGACCCAGAGAACCTGGGCCTGCGTTCACCACGGCGCGGATTTCGGCTTCCGTCGCGAAGGTCAGCGGGCTGGCAACCTGCGGCAGCTTCTCGGCTTTCACTTCGTTCAGCTCGTGATCGCCACGGACCAGCAGGGCTACCAGCGGGTAAGCGCTGCCTTCAGCCGATTTCACCAGCAGGGTTTTCACGGTTTTTTCGATCGGCAGATTAAACTGTTCAACCAGCTCGGCGATGGTTTTCGCGTTTGGCGTATCAACCAGCGTCATCTCTTGTGTTGCCGCGCCGCGTGGTTCTTTTGGTGCCAGCGCTTCTGCGAATTCAATGTTGGCGGCGTAATCAGAGGAGTCAGAGAAAATTACATCGTCTTCGCCGCTCTGCGCCAGAACCTGGAATTCATGAGAGGCGCTACCGCCGATTGAACCGGTATCAGCCTGTACAGCACGGAAATCCAGCCCCATGCGGGAGAAGATTTTGCTGTAGGCCACGTACATTTTGTCGTAGGTCTCTTGCAGTGATTCCTGAGAAGTATGGAAAGAGTAGGCATCTTTCATCAGGAATTCGCGAGAGCGCATCACGCCAAAGCGTGGGCGCACTTCGTCACGGAACTTGGTCTGGATCTGGAAGAAGTTCAGCGGCAGCTGTTTGTAAGAGCTCAGCTCGTTACGGATCAGATCGGTGATCACTTCTTCATGCGTTGGGCCGAGGACGAATGGACGATCGCCACGATCGGCAATACGCAGCAGTTCAGGACCGTACTGCTCCCAGCGACCGCTCTCCTGCCACAGTTCAGAGGGCTGAACGACCGGCATTAACACCTCGATAGCACCGGCGTTGTTCATCTCTTCACGCACGATGTTTTCGACTTTTTTCAGGACGCGCACGCCGGTCGGCAGCCAGGTGTATAACCCGGAGGCCAGCTTGCGGATCATCCCGGCGCGCAGCATCAGCTGGTGGCTGATCACCTCGGCGTCGGCAGGTGTCTCCTTCAGAGTGGAGAGCAGATATTGGCTAGTACGCATGTTGTTACGGTTCCATTTCGACGATTGGAACAGGCTGAAACACCAGCCTGACACAAAAAAAGTGGTTTAGTTTACCAGTGTGGCAAAGATGCCAAAAGAGAGGAGAACAAAATTACCTGGGTTCCAGGGCAAACACTTCAAAACCTGCATCAGTTACGCGCCAGCGCACGTTAAAGTCCAGCAGCCAGACGGCGTACGTTTTTCCTGCGTCTTCCTCTTTGCGGTAGGCGGGACGAGGGTCCTGCGCCAGGACTTCGACGATAAAGTCACGCAGACGAGGATAGCGCTTTTCCAGCTGGCTGATTTGCGTCGTTATTTCAGATGTGAAGTAAACCGGCATCTCTGCCTGTGGGGCGTCCTGAGCATAGCTTGCACGGGCATCCGGCAGCGCTTCGGCGAAGGGCAGGTAAGGTTTAATATCGATGACCGGCGTACCATCAACCAGGTCAAGGCTACCTAACTCCAGGATCACCCGATCTTTCTGACAGCGTATCCCTTTCAGTTCGACCAGCGACATCCCGACTGGATTCGGTCGGAACGTTGAGCGGGTGGCAAAAACTCCCATTCTGGCATTTCCGCCCAGACGAGGAGGACGCACGGTAGGACGCCAGCCGCCTTCCATGGTCTGGTGAAACACAAACACCACCCATAAATGGCTGAATGCCTCAAGCCCGCGCACTGCGTCGGCCTGATTATACGGCGCGACAAGATGCAGCTCGCCGCCGCCGTTAAGGACCAGTCCCGGCTGACGCGGCACGGCGAACTTTTCTTTATAAGGGGAGCGGATAACGCCTATCGGCTCGAACTGAAATGAACTCATTTCGCCGTGATGTTAAGCGCAGAACCGATACATACCGCCTGACGGTAGCAGCCCGGCGTACCACTGGTGACCTCGCAACTGTGCAGCAGCACCGCGTTGGCTTTCATTTTCGACGCGTTGATTTGCATACGCTTGCGGGCTGTTGGGATATTTGGAGGGGAGTCCTGATTCGTTGCCTGGCAGGATTCGCCGCTCACTTCGCCCAGTTCACGGAATGGCTTACCGACCAGCTCGTCGGCTTTAGTAATAATACGTACCGGCGCAGCGCGAGGCGCTTTCGGTTTTGCTGGCTCCGCTTTTGGCGGGGTTGCAGTGCTTTGAACGGGTTCAACAGGAGATCTGCTTAGCATAGAACAGCCGCTCAGCATCAGTGCTAAAAGACAGATCGGTAAAGCACGCATAATAGTTCCTCAGTGGATAATCAAAACGTCAGATATTGAAGCAGTTGACCGCACAAATGACAAGACGGGCAAATGCCCGTCTTGATGATATTACACTGAGGTGAGATTACCAGCCTTTAACCGCGCCGCCGTTAAACACCTTATTGGCTTCCTGGTAAACTTCTTCAGACTGATATGCCTGCAGGAATTTCTTCACGTTTTCCGCGTCCTTGTTGTCTTCGCGAGTCACGATCAGGTTGACGTACGGGGAATCTTTGTCTTCAACAAAGATGCCATCTTTCGCAGGGGTCAAACCGATCTGGCTGGCGTAAGTGGTGTTGATAACGGCCAGCGCGATCTGTGCATCGTCCAGAGAACGTGGCAGCTGAGGGGCTTCCAGCTCAACAATTTTCAGATTTTTCGGGTTTTCGGTCACGTCCAGAACGGTCGGCAACAGGCCAACACCTTCTTTCAGTTTAATCAGGCCCACTTTCTGGAGCAGAAGCAGCGAACGGCCAAGGTTGGTTGGGTCGTTAGGGACGGCAACCTGTGAACCCGGCTGGAGTTCATCCAGAGATTTAATTTTCTTGGAATAACCGGCAATCGGGTAAACGAAGGTGTTACCGACAGCAACCAGCTTGTAGCCGCGATCTTTGATCTGTTGATCCAGGTACGGTTTATGCTGGAAGGCGTTAGCGTCAATGTCGCCTTTGCTCAGCGCTTCGTTCGGCAGAACGTAATCGTTGAAGGTCACCAGCTCAACGTCCAGGCCATATTTTTCTTTCGCGATTTTCTGCGCGGCCTCAGCAACCTGCTGCTCTGCACCGACGATAACGCCTACTTTGATGTGGTTCGGATCTTTTTCGTCCTGACCGCAACCCACCAGTGCCAGCGAACCAATCAGTGCGCCTACTGCTGCAAAGGTCTTAAATTTAAACGCCATGTTATATCCTTAACTCGTCGAGTTTGTGTTGTTTGTAACGTTATTTATGCGTAACAGCCCGGACGATACGATCGCCAGAGAATTGGATTAAGTAAACCAGCACAACCAGCAATACCAGAACGGTATTCATTACGGTAGCGTTATAGCCAATATAGCCGTACTGATATCCAATCTGTCCTAAACCGCCAGCACCCACGGCGCCGCCCATCGCGGAATAACCGACCAGGGTGATAAGCGTGATGGTTGCTGCATTCACCAGCCCAGGCAGCGCCTCAGGCAGCAGAACTTTGCGAACGATCTGCATTGGCGTCGCACCCATAGCGCGGGAAGCTTCAATCAGGCCTGTTGGGATTTCCAGCAGGGCGTTTTCCACCATACGGGCGATAAACGGTGCGGCGCCTACGGTTAGCGGGACAATAGCTGCCTGCAAACCAATCGACGTCCCGACAATAACGCGTGTAAACGGAATCATCCACACCAGCAGGATAATAAACGGTATAGAACGGAAAATGTTCACCAGCGCAGAGAGCGTGCGATACAGCTTCGCGTTTTCAATAATTTGACCCGGGCGCGTGACGTACAGCAGTACGCCGACCGGCAGCCCAATCACAAAACCAAAAAAGCCCGATACGAAGGTCATTGCCAGCGTTTCCCAAACGCCGCGAACCAGTAGCCACATCATCGGCTCAGACATAACCCAGCACCTCTACTTTTACGTGATGTTCTTGCAGCCAGGCAATTGCCGCCTGGGTTTCTTCCTGTGTGCCGTGCATTTCCGTCAGCATAATGCCGAACTTCACGCCACCGGCGTAGTCCATCTGCGCGCTAATAATGTTGTTATTCACGTTAAAGCGACGCGCGGTTTCGGACAGCAGCGGTGCGTCAACGGACTGGCCCGTGAACTCCATGCGCAGCATCGGGACGCTATCAGGCGTTGCGTCTGCTTTTAAACGTTCCAGATAATCTTCCGGAATATCCAGATGCAGTGTGGACTGAATGAACTGCTGAGCCAGAGGCGTTTTCGGGTGCGAGAAGACTTCGCTGACCGTGTCCTGCTCAATCAGCTCACCGTTGCTGATGACGGCGACGCAGTCACAGATACGCTTCACCACGTCCATTTCGTGCGTGATAAGGAGGATAGTCAGGCCCAGACGACGGTTAATGTCTTTCAGCAGTTCCAGGATAGAACGCGTGGTGGCCGGATCTAACGCGCTGGTGGCTTCATCACACAGCAGCACTTTTGGGTTGCTTGCCAGCGCGCGAGCGATTGCTACACGCTGCTTTTGCCCGCCTGAGAGGTTGGCCGGGTAGCTGTCATGCTTATCACCCAGCCCAACCAGATCCAGCAGTTCGGTGACGCGTCGCGTAACCTCTTCTTTTGGTGTGCTATCCAGCTCCAGCGGTAACGCCACGTTTCCAAAAACCGTGCGTGAGGCCAGCAGGTTAAAGTGCTGGAAAATCATGCCAATCTGGCGACGCGCTTTGGTGAGTTCTTTTTCTGAGAGAGCGGTAAGCTCCTGGCCGCCAACTTCTACGCTGCCCTGGGTCGGGCGCTCAAGCAGGTTAACACACCGGATCAGCGTACTTTTACCCGCACCCGATGCGCCAATGACGCCATAAATCTGACCAGCAGGCACATGCAGGCTGACGTTGTTCAGCGCCTGAATGGTTCGGTTCCCCTGCTGGAACACTTTGGTGATATTGGAAAGTTTAATCATTAGATTATTTTTATCGTATGTAAGTTAGCCGTGGCATTTTCTTCTGCCAGATACGGGGAATGACCGTAAACAAAATGGATGTTAAGGCATCCAGACGTCTAAATCAATCCACCTCTGTGCGATGAGCACTTTATTGCGCTGCGATTCATGAGATACTAGCTGAACAAGCCTTTTTCAGGAGCAAACCGGTGGCAAAATCTGTACCCGCAATTTTTCTCGATCGTGACGGCACAATTAATGTGGATCACGGTTACGTCCATGAGATTGATGAGTTCGAATTTATCGAGGGCGTAATAGATGCCATGCGCCAGCTGAAAGAGATGGGCTATGCGCTGGTGGTGGTAACTAATCAGTCCGGTATCGCCCGGGGTAAATTCTCCGAAGCGCAGTTCGAGACGCTGACGGAATGGATGGACTGGTCTCTGGCCGATCGTGGCGTCGATCTTGATGGCATCTATTATTGTCCGCATCATCCACAGGGAACAGTAGAAGCGTATCGTCAGACATGTGATTGCCGTAAGCCACACCCGGGCATGTTTATCTCTGCACAGGAATTCCTGCACATTGATATGGCCGCGTCTTTTATGGTGGGCGATAAACTGGAGGATATGCAGGCAGCGGCGGCGGCAGGTGTGGGAACCAAAGTATTAGTGCGGACCGGTAAACCAGTCACCCCAGAAGCAGAAAATGCAGCTGACTGGGTGATAACTAGTCTGGCAGATCTGCCAAAAGAGATTAAAAAGCACCAAAAATAGACGTTTTGGTGAAAAGGTGAGCGGTTGAAATAAAAATGCATTTTTCCGCTTGTCATTCCTCGGCGGCTCCCTATAATGCGCCTCCATCGACACGGCGGATGTGAATCACTTCACAGA
>NZ_JADCLG010000031.1:0-49812 GCF_014982425.1 Enterobacter cloacae complex sp. I1M
ATTATAGGGAGTTCTTCTGAGGCTGCAAGTGCAAAGTGAAAATTATTTACTGACTGCTCACTTTCCAGGCAAAATACATCTCAGACCTTAATTCTTGCCTGGTTTTTAAACAAAAACGAGCCGCAAGCGGCCCGTTTTTGCGTTTTGTGACTTACTGCACTGCCACAATTCGGTCTTCGTTGGCTTCCAGACGGATAACTTTGCCCGGAACCAGCTCCCCGGAAAGGATTTGCTGCGCCAGCGGGTTTTCGATCTGCTGCTGGATTGCACGTTTTAACGGACGCGCGCCATAAACAGGATCGTAACCATTCTCGCTCAGCAGTTTCAGCGCATCATCCGAGATGTGGATTTCATACCCACGCTCTTCCAGACGCTTGTACAGACGCTGCAACTGGATCTGCGCAATCGACGCAATGTGTTTCTCACCCAGCGGATGGAACACGACTACTTCATCAATACGGTTGATGAACTCCGGACGGAAGTTTTGGCTGACCACACCCAGCACCAGATCTTTCATATGGCTGTAATCCAGCTCACCGAAGCGTTCCTGAATCAAATCGGAACCCAGGTTCGAGGTCATGATCACCACCGTGTTACGGAAGTCGACCGTTCTTCCCTGCCCGTCCGTCAGACGCCCATCATCCAGCACCTGCAACAGAATGTTAAACACGTCAGGATGAGCCTTTTCCACTTCATCCAGCAGGATGACGGAATAAGGACGACGACGAACCGCTTCCGTCAGGTAACCGCCCTCTTCATAACCGACATATCCCGGAGGCGCACCGACCAGACGCGAGACGGAGTGTTTCTCCATAAACTCGGACATATCGATACGCACCATCGCGTCATCGCTGTCGAACATAAAGTTAGCCAGCGCTTTACACAGCTCGGTTTTACCGACACCGGTTGGCCCCAGGAAAAGGAACGAGCCGATTGGACGATTCGGATCGGACAGCCCCGCACGGCTACGACGAATGGCGTTAGATACCGCTTCGACCGCTTCGTTCTGTCCAATGACGCGCTGATGCAGATCCTGCTCCATACGCAGCAGTTTCTCACGTTCGCTTTCCATCATGCGAGCCACAGGAATACCCGTCCAGCGCGCCAGCACTTCGGCAATCTCGGCATCCGTCACTTTATTACGCAACAGACGCATGGTTTTGCCTTCCGACTGCGTGGCGATCTCAAGCTGTTTTTCCAGCTCAGGGATCTTGCCGTACTGTAGCTCGGACATCCGCGCCAGATCTCCTACGCGACGGGCCTGCTCAATGGCAATTTTCGCCTGCTCCAGCTCCGCCTTGATTGTCTGGGTGCCAGAGAGGGAGGCTTTCTCAGCTTTCCACTCTTCTTCCAGCTCAGAATACTGACGCTCTTTCTCGTCCAGTTCTTCGTTAAGCATATCGAGGCGTTTCTTACTCGCTTCGTCAGACTCTTTGTTCAGCGCCTGCTGTTCCAGCTTGAGCTGGATAATGCGGCGATCGAGTCGGTCCAGCTCTTCCGGTTTCGAGTCAATCTGCATACGGATGCTGGACGCCGCTTCATCGATAAGGTCGATGGCTTTATCCGGCAACTGACGGTCGGCAATGTAACGATGCGAAAGCGTCGCCGCCGCAACGATGGCCGGGTCAGTGATCTGCACGTGATGGTGCAGCTCATAACGCTCTTTCAGACCACGCAAAATGGCGATGGTATCTTCAACGCTTGGTTCAGCGACAAACACCTTCTGGAAGCGACGCTCCAGCGCGGCATCTTTTTCAATGTACTGACGATACTCGTCCAGCGTAGTGGCGCCGACGCAGTGAAGTTCACCACGTGCCAGCGCAGGTTTCAGCATGTTCCCGGCATCCATTGCGCCGTCAGCTTTACCCGCGCCCACCATGGTGTGCAGTTCGTCGATAAACAGGATGACGTTACCTTCCTGTTTCGCCAGATCGTTCAGCACGCCTTTCAGACGCTCTTCAAATTCACCGCGGTATTTCGCCCCGGCCACCAGCGCGCCCATATCCAGCGCCAGTACGCGACGGCCTTTCAGCCCTTCGGGCACTTCGCCATTAACGATACGCTGCGCCAGCCCTTCAACGATGGCGGTTTTACCGACGCCAGGCTCACCAATCAGCACCGGGTTGTTTTTGGTACGACGTTGCAGTACCTGGATAGTCCGACGAATTTCTTCGTCACGACCGATTACCGGGTCAAGTTTGCCCTGCTCGGCACGTTCGGTCAGGTCGACCGTAAATTTCTTCAAAGCCTGACGTTGGTCTTCGGCTCCCTGGTCGTTCACGCTTTCACCTCCGCGCATTTTCTCAATCGCCTGGGTCACATTAGCGGTGGTTGCACCGGCGGATTTCAGCAGGTCGGTTAAGGTACCGCGTGATTCAAGCGCCGCCAGAACAAACAGCTCTGACGAAATAAAGTTGTCCCCACGTTTTTGCGCCAGCTTGTCGCAAAGGTTCAGTACACGCACCAGATCCTGTGACGGCTGTACGTCGCCACCGGTACCTTCTACCTGCGGTAAACGACTCAGCGCCTGATCGATGGCGGTGCGTAACTGGCCGGCATTAATGCCAGCGGACGTTAACAAAGGACGTACCGATCCCCCTTCCTGATTCAGCAAGGCGCTCATTAAATGAAGAGGTTCGATAAATTGGTTGTCGTGCCCCAGTGCGAGGGACTGGGCATCGGCGAGAGCAAGCTGGAATTTATTAGTAAGACGATCCAGACGCATAACTCCTCCCATAACAGGTCAAATTTGCTACTGGAGATTAAATGAGGTCATCCCTCAATTATTCAAGGTTAATAACCTGAATTATGTGAAAAGAAAACGGCGCGTACCGGATCGTCTTGATTCTTTAGGTTATATCAGCCAAATGAAACTTGCCATACGGCCTGTCGTCTTGTCACGGCGCCAGGAGAAAAAATCACCCTTTTCGGTGAATGTACAGCGATCTCCGCCAAAGATCTGGGTCACGCCGACATTATTAAGGCGCTGGCGGGCAAGCTGATAAATATCGGCCAGATATTTATCGCCGGATGCCACAAACGCATTAACCGCCTGAGGATCTTTTTCCATAAAAGCTTGCCGAACCTCAGGCCCCACTTCAAATGCCTGCGGGCCAATCGCCGGGCCAAGCCAGGCGATGAGATTTGCAGAATCGTCATGGAAGCAGGCAACGGTCTCTTCCAGCACGCCTTCGCACAGGCCTCGCCATCCGGCGTGGGCAGCAGCCACTTCAGTTCCTGCCTTATTGCAGAACAACACCGGCAGGCAATCAGCAGTCATCACCGCGCAAACCGTTCCCGGCGTATTGCTGTACGAAGCATCGGCGCGCTTAGACGCATAGGGCTCCCCCGTCAGCTTCAGCACCGCTTTACCGTGCACCTGCTCAAGCCAGACCGGTTTTGAAGGAAGGTTTCCCGCAGCAAAGAGGCGTTTACGGTTCTCTTCAACGTGCTCCAGGTTATCGCCACAGTGCGCACCGAGGTTCAGAGACTCCCACGCGCCCTGGCTCACGCCACCGATACGGGTTGAACTACAGGCGGCCACGCCTTCAGGCAGTGGCCACGCCGGGACAATCAGTTTGGTCATAACCAGTCCACGTGATCCTTATGTTCTTCGAAATCTGCGCGCATCGCGTCGATAAGTTCCACCATATCCTGTGGGATAGGCGCATGCCATTCCATCTGAATTCCGGTGATTGGGTGGTAAAGACGTAGCATCGTCGCATGCAGCGCCTGGCGATCGAATTTACGCAGCACGGAGATGAATTCATCCGATGCGCCCTTTGGTGGACGCGGACGACCGCCGTAAACAGGGTCACCCACCAGCGGATGGGTAATATGCGCCATGTGCACGCGGATCTGGTGAGTACGCCCGGTTTCCAGACGCAGACGCAGGCGCGTATGAATACGGAAATGTTCCATGATGCGGTAATGGGTTACCGCCGGTTTACCCATCGGGTGCACGGACATATGCGTACGCTTGGTTGGATGACGACTAATCGGCTCTTCCACCGTGCCGCCAGAGGTCATATGACCAATCGCCACCGCTTCATACTCACGGGTGATTTCGCGCAGCTGCAAAGATTCCACTAGTCGAGTCTGGGCGGGGATCGTCTTCGCCACCACCATCAGACCCGTGGTGTCTTTATCCAGACGGTGAACGATACCGGCACGCGGTACGTCAGCTATCGGCGGGTAATAATGAAGGAGTGCGTTAAGTACCGTACCGTCAGGATTACCCGCGCCCGGATGGACGACAAAGTCACGCGGTTTGTTGATGACCAGAATATCGTCATCTTCGTAGACGATATCCAGCGGGATATCCTGCGGCTCGAAGCGGACTTCCTCTTCGATTTCAGCATTGATGGCGACAGCTTCCCCACCAAACACTTTCTCTTTTGGTTTGTCCCAGATCTTGCCGTTTACCAGCACGCGCTGGTCAAGGATCCATTCTTTTATACGTGAACGCGAATAATCAGGGAACAATTCGGCCAAAGCCTGATCTAAGCGTTGACCGAGCTGATTTTCGGAGACTGTTGCGGTGAGTTCTACTCGTTGTGCCATAAACTGCTTCTTCGTTTAACGTTGGGTTTTACGGCTTTGCCGTTTAATATAGTGTGCTATTGTAGCTGGTCTTAATCGGGAGCAGGAACTGAGTTTCTCCCGGACAAACATTTGAGGAAAGTCAAAACGTCATGACGCGCATGAAATATCTGGTGGCAGCGGCCACGTTGAGCCTGGCTTTGGTGGGCTGCTCCGGTTCGAATGAACAGGTCCCTGACAATCCGCCGAATGAAATCTATGCGACTGCACAACAAAAGTTGCAGGACGGTAACTGGAAACAGGCGATAACGCAACTGGAAGCGTTGGATAATCGCTATCCGTTTGGTCCGTATTCACAGCAGGTACAGTTAGATCTGATCTACGCCTACTATAAAAATGCCGATCTGCCGCTGGCTCAGGCAACGATCGATCGTTTCATGCGTCTGAACCCTACCCATCCTAACATCGATTACGTGATGTACATGCGCGGCCTGACTAACATGGCGCTGGATGACAGTGCATTGCAGGGCTTCTTCGGGGTGGATCGTTCTGACCGTGACCCGCAACATGCGCGTGATGCTTTCAATGACTTCTCCAAACTGGTGCGTAGCTACCCGAACAGCCAGTACATTACCGATGCCACTAAGCGTCTGGTGTTCCTGAAAGATCGTCTGGCGAAATACGAGTACTCCGTCGCGGAATACTACACTCGCCGTGGCGCATGGGTTGCCGTGGTTAACCGTGTAGAAGGCATGCTGCGTGATTATCCGGATACGCAGGCCACGCGTGATGGCCTGAAGCTGATGGAGAATGCGTATCGCCAGATGCAGATGACGGCTCAGGCTGACAAAGTGGCGAAAATCATTGCCGCGAACAGCAGCAATACCTGATACCGCTACAACGCATAACGGCAGCCCGCAGGCTGCCGTTTTTTTATTCTTTCAGACTTACGCTGAAGCGGTTTAGCTTCAACACATCCAGTCAACTATGACCGCAATTGCTGGCTTCGACAAGGTAAATCTCACCTCTTCCTGCCCTGCCTCACAAAAAAGATTCCCTGACAAAAACCGACAAAATAACGTGATCTAAATCACACATTTTGACATTAGGTCGGGTATGCTGGAATCACCAAGACGGAAAGACAAGAGGTAAAATTTATGACAATGAACATTACCAGTAAACAAATGGAAATTACTCCGGCAATCCGCCAGCACGTCGCAGACCGTCTCGCCAAACTGGATAAATGGCAAACACATTTGATTAATCCACATATCATCCTGTCCAAGGAGCCGCAGGGTTTCGTCGCTGATGCAACTATCAATACTCCAAACGGCCATCTGGTCGCCAGCGCTAAACACGAGGATATGTACACTGCAATTAACGATTTGATCAACAAGCTGGAACGGCAGCTCAATAAAGTGCAACACAAAGGTGAAGCCCGTCGCGCCACAACATCGGTGAAAGACGCCAGCTTCGCGGAAGAAGTTGAAGAAGAGTAATCCTTTAAATTGAGTGTACCGACAACGCGCCTTCGGGCGCGTTTTTTATTGACAGGATCAAAACAGTACAGGTACTTTAACCCTATTAATTTCAGGATGACCTAATGAAACAGACGCCGTTTTTCTTCGCATTCTTTTTTACCTTCCCCTGACCGGGAGGCGTTTCGTCGTGTGATAAAGAATGCGAAGACGAACAACAAGGCCTCCCACACCGGGAGGCCTTTTTTATTGATAACGATAAAATGAGACAGACAACACTATGACACCGGAAAACCCGCTCCTGGATTTACGCGTAAAAATCAGTGCACTCGACGAAAAGTTACTGGCCCTGCTGGCAGAACGCCGCGCGCTCGCCATTGAAGTGGGCAAAGCCAAGCTGGATTCTCATCGGCCGGTGCGCGATATCGATCGCGAGCGTGATTTACTGGAACGGTTGATACAGCTCGGCAAAGCGCATCATCTTGATGCCCACTACATCACCCGCCTGTTCCAGCTCATCATTGAAGATTCCGTTCTGACGCAACAGGCCCTGCTCCAGCAGCATCTGAACAAAACCAACCCGCACTCTGCTCGGATCGCTTTCCTCGGCCCGAAAGGTTCTTATTCTCACCTGGCGGCTCGCCAGTACGCAGCCCGTCATTTCGAAGAGTTCATTGAGAGCGGTTGTGCAAAATTTGCAGACATCTTCAACCAGGTCGAAACCGGCCAGGCAGATTACGCCGTGGTGCCTATTGAGAACACCAGTTCCGGCGCCATCAACGATGTTTACGATCTGCTCCAGCACACCAGCCTGTCGCTGGTCGGTGAGCTGACTATTCCTATCGATCACTGCGTGCTGGTCTCTGGCTCAACCGATCTGAGTCAGATCGAAACGGTGTACAGCCACCCGCAGCCGTTCCAGCAGTGCAGCCAGTTCCTGAACCGTTATCCGCACTGGAAAATTGAGTACACCGAAAGCACCTCGGCGGCGATGGAAAAAGTGGCGCAGGCAAACTCTCCTGCCGTCGCGGCACTCGGTAGCGAAGCGGGCGGCGCGCTGTATGGCTTACAGGTGCTGGAACGCAATCTGGCCAACCAGACGCAAAATATCACCCGTTTCGTGGTTCTTGCCCGCAAGGCCATCAACGTGTCGGACCAGGTCCCGGCGAAAACCACCCTGCTGATGGCGACCGGCCAGCAGGCGGGTGCGCTGGTTGAAGCGCTGCTGGTGCTGCGTAATCACAACCTGATCATGACGAAGCTGGAATCCCGCCCAATACATGGCAACCCGTGGGAAGAGATGTTCTATCTCGACGTTCAGGCCAACCTGGAGTCTGCATCCATGCAGAAAGCCCTGCGCGAACTGGGCGAGATCACACGCTCCATGAAAGTACTGGGCTGCTATCCGAGCGAAAACGTGGTCCCGGTCGATCCGGCTTAATGTTCGATAAAGCGGCTTTTCTTCATCCCTGCCACATTTACAGGCAGGGTGAAGATGGCACCGGAAAGCGGGTATTTCGCCAGCTCCTCCGCCTCCATATTTTCCCGCGTGGTGGTGATAAACAGCGTTTTCATCTCGTCGCCGCCAAAGCAGACCATTGTCGGGCAGCGTACCGGCAGCC
This sequence comes from Enterobacter cloacae complex sp. I1M, assembly GCF_014982425.1. Lineage (NCBI taxonomy): Bacteria > Pseudomonadati > Pseudomonadota > Gammaproteobacteria > Enterobacterales > Enterobacteriaceae > Enterobacter > Enterobacter cloacae complex sp. I1M. Next base: position 7,643 of record NZ_JADCLG010000031.1, read on the forward strand.
GGTATTCTTCCAGCTGTACGCCTTGCGGTGAAAACCGTGCGATACGCCAGCCGTCAAACAGTGCGCTCCAGTAGCAGCCTTCCTCATCCATTGCCGCTCCGTCGGGTATACCCTCTCCCTCGCTAAAACGGCGAAACTCTTCGCGCTTACCGGGTTCCCCCTGCTCATCAAGCGGCGTACGGTAGATCACACCGTTCGGCGTATCAGAAGTAAACATCCATCGTTTGTCAGGACTAAACGCTAAACCGTTATGCCCGTGAATATCGCACTGGATCACTTTCGGCGTCAGGTCGTTGTCGATACGCATCAGCATGGCGCCGTTATAATCTCCCGGCCCCCAGAACGTGCCCGCATAAAACCGTCCCTGATGGTCGGTGCCTCCATCGTTAAAGCGTGCAAGCTGCGGGTTGGACGGGTTATCGCAAACCTTACGCTGGAGCAGGCCGTGTTTATCGGTCAGCCAGATGGCGTTTCGCATCGCGACGATAAATCCGCCGCGTTCACGCAGGGCAAAACACCCAACTTCTTCATGGAATGAGAGCACCGAGTGTTCCGCGGTGGGCAGATGGTACCGATGAATCTCCCCTTCCAGAATATCCGCCCAGTAGAGCGCCTTCTCTTCAGCACTCCACGTCGGGCATTCGGGCAGATGCCCGGTATAGTTCAACAGCAGCTGCGGTTCAGCCATGACAATTCCCCAAAATGAAAAAAGCCAGCATTGCTGTTCTAATTTTAGACGCAAAAGGCTGAAACAAAAGGATTTGTTTCTGACGATGTCCACACGTCGTCCACGCATCGAAAAAGCCCTGCCATGTGCAGGGCTTTCTTTTGGTCACATCCAGTGGATTTGTTGCTGGCCTGATTGCGTCGGGTGCGGCGGCGCTGGTACTACTTCACCCGGCGAAACGATAAAGCTCTCGACCGTCTCAGTGGTGATGAACGTGCAACTGCAAATGATGTTTGTGCACTGATGATACAGCTCCTTGCCTGTGCGGCGCGCATGGCCTGCGCCTTTGAGCCGCACCAGCGCTGTCACTGGCTGGCAAAAACTGGAATAAAAAATGAATGCAAACTCATCCACTGATGCATGCACATCTAAAATTGTGAATCAACTCGTCCAATTAATGATTTCGTCCAGCCCGGAAAGTATTGCAGGAAAATAACTTTCATCCATTCCAAGACTATCACTGACTACGACGCTTTCAGCAGGATTTTCCGGCCTTAGCGTTAATGTTAAAAGCACCCCACGCCCTGTTGATGATGGTGAAAACACAAGATTTAACTGATTTTCTGTGCTATCAAAAATCACCTCACGAGCCTTCGTGCCATCAACTAAACTTCTATGTAACTCCTTGAGTTTAGCTTTGAGAGCATTAAGCTCTCCAACATTAAAGGATGCCTGATATTGTGTTTTAAGCTCGGGTAGTTCGTACTCCACATAGGTATGTATCCAGTCATACTCTGGTATGTCAGGGGTATTATCACGCCCAAAGGGGGAAATCCGTAAAATTTTCCTTTCGCTCATTATCTCAATCATATTCCCCCCATCACTTGTATAAAAAATGAGTTATTGTCCAGTCTTTCTCACGCACCAATACTTCTATCATATATTTTTTATAATAATAGGTTCCTTTTTTCGCCCGATTCTCAACAAGTTTATATATCTCAGATTCGTAACGAAAAAGACCTTGAGCCTTTTGAGGATCTGGCGTTCTTTTGCCGTAGCGAATAACTTTTTCCTGAAGTTGCAAGGGCACATATCGCGCGGGATTAAGCATATGTTTAGCAGGAGTTGCGGTCATTTTAAGGGTTCGTGCAGATAACCCCATTTTCAGCCGACCACGTAAGAGACTGATAGTAGCCTCACTGAGCCTCACAGTTACAGCGGTTTTAACTCCACTCTCCAGTAACGCTTTACCAGCCCGAAAAAGACGAAATGCACCCAAGGCAATTAATACGATGTCTGTTGGGTCAATCAGGGGGGCTTCTAGTGGCGCTTCTTCCAGCCTGACAAACATGCCGTCGGTATCATAAATCTGCCATAAACCGGGAGCCTGAGAGACTGAATAGCCAATACACATCCCAGTTTCGTCATCAACAATGGGTTTTGAATTCAGTGGAGGATTGCGGGGGCGAAATTCGAAGTATTCACCGGCTGGTAATGTTGACTGGAAGGTGTAGAAACGTCCTGGCTCGTCCGTAATTAATCCAACGCTCATTGTCCTAATTTCCTTTTGGGCTAACCTTTGGGGTCATCATAATGGACGTTTTTACTTCAATCTACTTTCCTGACTCTGATTTTATCGACTTAGAGGCTAACGCCTCGCCGCGCTCGTTGTTCAACACCACCGGCGCTGAAAGCAAATTTCAGCACCGGCGGTGCTGGCATTATTCGCGTATGGCTCATTTTAACCACCCATTTTTTTAGCATCATCAACAAGCTCGTCTGAATATTGCCAGGCTCCGTTATCAGCCACGAAGCCCCAGCCGAAACACCGTTAGTCATTTCATATCCAACAGCCAGCCCTGGCGGGTGTAAAATTTCGTGATTAATTCTGAAAACCAGCCCCTTCTCGCTTAGTTCTTTCCAGTTCATGATTGTCATACCGCAGTCGGCGTCATCCAGCATCAACTGGAAACTCAACATTACATAATTTGCTACCCACTCAGTTAAATCGATAACATTCGTTACCCTCACTGACACGCGTTTTCGGTATACCCTCTTTCTTGTATCAGGCATGTTCACGAAGCTGATTCAACTTTAAGAGTTTGCTGGGGTGCACCCCGTTCATGGTTTGCCACCATTGGCAGAGGCTAACCCTGAAATGGCTTTCCTTAACAAAGCAGAAAGTGCGCTGCTGCTTAAGTCATTTACAGGTGAGGATCTGCTGGTTGCCCTGCTGGGGATTAGTACCGGCGGGCGGTGGTCAGAGCTGGCAACACTCAAACCGGCACAAATAGTAAACGGGCGCGTGACATTCCTGAAAATCAAAAACGCAAAAAAGCGCACTGTACCGATTTCTTCTGAGCTTGAATCGCTGATAAAGAAGAATACCAGCGGGAATCTGTTCAACATCGATTACGTGAGTTTTTGCAAAGTGCTGAAGATGGTTAAACCTGATATTCCTGCAAATCAGGCAACGCATATTTTGCGTCATACCTTCGCAAGTCATTTCATGGTGAACGGGGGTAACATCATTTCATTACAGCAAATACTGGGTAATGCAAACATCCAGCAGACGATGACTTATGCGCATTTGTCACCGGAGTACCTGCAAAATGCCGTGGCATTGAATCCGCTTTCAGGAGGGATATCGCTGTAGGTTCTGCTCCCCCCGGAGTGTCCACATTGCGTCCACACTTCGGGGTATTAGAAACGGTTCCAGATGGTTACAGCTTTTTTAAATTACTGTTTTTATTAGTGATAATTTAAATGGTTGATAAACCACATCCACCCATTATATGAAAAAAGCCAGCATTGCTGGCTTTCAGTATATACATCATCAGATTACTGGCGACTGTCATTTGCCTGGCGCAACAGCGTGCGGCTTTCACTCTGGAATCGCGTGGCGTAATCACCGAACCAGTGCTCCACTTTACGGAAACTGTCGATAAACGCTTGTTTATCGCCGTGTTCCAGCAAGGTGATCGCTTCGCCAAAACGCTGATAGTAGCGCTTGATCAGCGCCAGGTTATTTTCAGACGACATGATGATGTCGGCGTAAAGCTGTGGATCCTGGGCAAACAGTCGCCCGACCATCGCCAGCTCCAGACGATAAATTGGCGAGGAAAGCGCCAGCAATTGTTCAAGCTGAACGTTCTCTTCCGCCAGGTGCAGACCATAGGCGAAGGTTGCAAAGTGGCGCAGCGCCTGAATAAACGCCATGTTCTGATCGTGCTCAACCGCACTGATACGGTGCAAACGTGCCCCCCAGACCTGAATCTGTTCCAGGAACCACTGATACGCTTCCGGCTGACGACCGTCGCAGTAAACCACTACCTGCTTCGCCAGGCTGCCGCTGTCCGGGCCAAACATCGGGTGTAACCCAAGCACGGGCCCGGTGTGCGCCGCCAGCATTGCCTGTAGAGGGCCATTTTTAACGGACGCCAGATCCACCAGAATGCAATCTTCCGGCAGCGGAGGAAGTTTCGCGATAATCTGCTCCGTCACATGAATCGGTACGCTGACGATAACCATTCCGGCATCCTTAATGAGCTCCGGCGCATGCGGCCAGTCCTCTTTTTCCAGGATGCGCACCTGATAGCCAGAAAGCGTCAGCATTTTTTCAAACAGACGCCCCATCTGGCCGCCGCCACCGACAATCACCACCGGACGCAGCGACGGACAGAGAGTTTTGAAGCCCTTGTCGTTTTCGCTGGAATAGGATTCCCGCATCACACGACGCAGGACATCTTCAATTAAGTCCGGTGAAACGCCCAGCGCCTGTGCCTCTTTACGGCGGGAGGCGAGCATAGAGGCCTCACGCTCCGGAACGTAAATTGGCAGGCCGTATTTGCTTTTAACTTCGCCGACCTCAGCAACCAGTGCCATGCGGCGCGCCAGCAGGTCCAGCAACGCCTTATCCACTTCATCAATTTGATCGCGTAATGCGGTCAATTCAGCAACCATAACTATCCTCTTATGCCAGACGCGTCGCCAGCTGGCCGTTCAAATCTTTGTGGATCTCACGCAGTAGCGCATCAGTGGTTTCCCAGCTGATGCAAGCATCCGTGACCGAGACGCCGGGCTTCATCGCGCTACGCGGCTGTTCCGATGACTGATTGCCTTCATGAATATTACTTTCAATCATCAGGCCGATAATTGAACGGTTACCATCTTTAATCTGTGCAATCACAGATTCTGCAACCGCAGGCTGGCGACGGTAATCTTTATTCGAATTACCATGACTGCAATCTACCATCAGCGCCGGACGCAGTCCCGCCTGTTCCATCTCTTTTTCACACTGCGCGACATCCGCCGGGCTGTAGTTTGGCGCTTTACCACCGCGCAGGATCACATGCCCGTCCGGATTGCCCTGCGTTTGCAGCAGGCATACCTGGCCCGCCTGGTTGATCCCGACAAAACGATGGGGCATAGCGGCGGCGCGCATGGCGTTAATCGCCGTGGCCAGGCTGCCGTCGGTACCGTTTTTAAAACCAACCGGCATAGACAGGCCAGACGCCATCTCGCGGTGGGTTTGTGACTCGGTGGTGCGCGCCCCAATCGCAGACCAGCTAAACAGATCGCCGAGGTACTGCGGGCTGTTCGGATCCAGCGCTTCGGTTGCCAGCGGCAGCCCCATGCTGACCAGCTCCACCAGCAGGCGACGCGCAATCTTCAGGCCCGCTTCCACATCAAACGAGCCATCCATGTGCGGATCGTTAATCAACCCTTTCCAGCCAACCGTTGTACGTGGCTTTTCAAAATAGACGCGCATCACCAGATAGAGGCTATCGCTGACCTCCTCCGCTAATGCTTTAAATCGACGAGCGTACTCAATGGCGGTTTCAGGATCGTGAATGGAGCAAGGACCACATACCACCAGCAGGCGCGGATCGCGGCCTGCGATAATGTCAGAAATGGTCTGGCGAGAGTGCTCAATCTGAGCTTCCTGCGCGACGCTCAGCGGGAATTCCGCCTTCAGTTGATCCGGGGTGATTAACACCTGTTCGTCAGTGATATGTACGTTGTTCAGCGCGTCTTTTTGCATGATTGCGATCCTGTAAAACTCGTTTGCGATAGTGGTTTTCCTCGAAGAGGTGACACAACGATAACACATAAAGTAAAGATTTCAATCCAAAATACGTACAGATTATTTTACATCAGCCATTTAAATGCCAAATCACAGGTTAAAATCGTAAACATAAAATTACACATACGCTTTTAACGCCAGTCTACGCTCACACCAGGCACGCTATCCCGGCGCTGGCCGTTAGCTTAATTATCCTCGGGTGAATTGAGGGAAAGTTGCGTGGCTACATAAATCCTGGCAACAAAAAATGAATAAAAGTATGAATTCCAGCAGACTTAATTGAGCCTGCCTAAATTACTTTGAATATCGTGCTCTGTAAGATTTAGCTTAGGTCAAGACAGGGATATTTCTGACATAATGACGGCTTTGAGAAAGAATGGTATTCTGCCGGAAATTCATAAGGGCATCTATTTCCGGGGCGGTTTGGCGGATTCTGATGAGAAATACATTCTTGATCGCTTTGCTTCACCTCCCCCTGGCGCTAATGCTGTTCATTTTGGTGAGCCCTGCAAGGGCAGGCTCGTTCACGGAAACGGATAAATCAGTACGTTCGATTGTTTCTGGCATTGTGAGCTACACCCGATGGCCAGCACTGACCGGCCAGCCTAAGCTCTGTATTTATGCCTCTTCCCATTACAGACAGGCGCTCAGCAGTGAAGATGAACACAACCCGTTGCCCTATAGTCCTGTCATTGTGCATAGCGATCGGGAAGCACTCGCAGCAAGGTGTGATGCCCTCTATTTCGGGAGCGAATCACCGGCAAAACAACAGGAAATAATAAATCAATATCAGGGCCAGGCGTTGCTATTAATGTCAGAGCAAAATCCTGAATGCGTTATTGGCAGCGCATTTTGTCTGATAATAGAGCACAACAAGGTCAGGTTTTCCGTAAATCTGGATGCGCTGGCGCGCAGTGGCGTAAGAGTCAATCCGGATGTATTAATGCTCGCACGGAATAAGAAGCATGAATAAGGAAGTCACACCAACACCGCGTCCGACGTTTAAAAGAACGTTGCGGCGAATCAGCATGATAAGCGTCATTATAACGATGACGTTTATATGGTTGCTGCTGTGTTTCGCTTCCGTGGTGACATTAAAGCAATACGCGCAAAAAAACCTCGAACTCACCGGCGCCACCATGAGCCACAGCCTTGAGGCCTCTCTGGTGTTCAACGATGCCGTGGCGGCAAATGAAACGCTGGCGACCCTCGGCAAGCAGGGGCAATTTGCCGTGGCGGAAGTGCTAAATGCATATCATAAACGGTTTGCCTGGTGGTCGTGGAACCCGGCGGATAATACCGACACGCTGGGCGCGCTGGTCAACCGGTGGTTGTTCCCTGTTCCTGTCGCACAGCCCATCATACATAACGGTAATGTGATTGGCGAAATTCGTCTGACCGCACGAGACAGCCTGATTAGCCACTTTATCTGGCTCTCATTTGCGGTCCTCACCGGCTGCATTCTTTTTGCCTCTGCCGTCGCATTGACCATCACCCGCTCGCTACATCATGGCATGGTTGTTGAAATGCAAAACATCACTGACGTTGTGCATGACGTCCGTACCAACCGCAACTTCTCTCGCCGGGTAACGGAAGGCCGCATTGAAGAGTTCCACCAGTTTGGTGAAGACTTCAACAGCCTGCTGGATGAAATGGAAGAGTGGCAGCTCAAGCTACAGGCGAAAAACGCTCAACTGTTGCGTACCGCCATGCACGATCCGCTCACGGGGCTTGCAAACCGCGCCGCGTTTCGCAACAACATTGCGGCCTTAATGAATGACGCTTCGGCAAAGACCAATTCTGCCCTGCTCTTCCTGGACGGTGATAACTTCAAGTTTATTAACGACACCTGGGGCCATGCCGCGGGCGACTGCGTACTGATCGAAGCCGCAAAAAGGATGGTCGAATTTGGCGAAAAACGTCATCAGTCTTACCGTCTTGGCGGCGACGAGTTTGCCATGATCCTTTATGGCGTCCACACCGCGCGTGAGGTCGAATATATTTGCGCTGCGCTGTCGCAGCAATTTATCCGTCCGTTTGATCTGCATAACGGACACACAGCATCAATGTCACTCAGCATTGGCTTTGCTCTGGCGTGGGAAAATGCCTCCGTCGAGGCATTACTGGAGCAAGCCGATCGCAATATGTACCTGGTCAAAAACCAGCGTTCGAAAACAATACCCTGAAAGGAAGACGATATGTTGAAGCGATACTTCGCGCCGTTGTTACTGGCATCTCTGGTTATGTCCGGGTGCCAGACGCCGGAGGGTAAATTCACACCAGAGCAAATCGCGGTCATGAAGTCCTACGGCTTTAACGAACTGAATGGCGACTGGTCCCTGGGCCTGTCGGATAAGATCCTGTTTGATAAAAATGACGCCAGACTGCGTCCGGAAAGTGAAACGCAGATCCAGACTATGGCCTCACGTCTGGCGGCAATCGGTCTGAATCACGCCCGGATGGACGGCCATACGGATAACTATGGCGAAGAGAGCTACAACGAAGCGCTTTCGTTAAAACGTGCCAATGTTGTAGCGGATGCCTGGGCGAAGGGCGCGAACATCCCGCGCAGCAACCTCACTACGCGGGGTTTAGGCAAAAAATACCCTCTCAGCAGCAACCGTACTGCGCAAGGGCGCGCTGAAAACCGCCGTGTTGCGGTAGTTATCAGCACGCCTTAAGGCTATTTAGCGGATGTGCCGGCGAGCGACACGCCTGAAGCCGCTCGCCAGCGCAGCCAGTCAATCACGATAAATACCGCCAGACTGACGCCCATTACCGGCAACGCCAGCCCCAGCAGGAGGCTTATCATGAACGTCACTCCTCTTCCCCACAGCGGCAATGCCAGCCAGCTTTGACAGAGCGTCTGTACCGGGTTCGCGGCTGACGTCGCAGGACGACGCATCCACCACATCCGGTATCCCCAGATAATCAGCACGCACAGCGCAACGCCAAACGCGATGAGCAGCAGCTGATTTGCCAGACCAAACAGGATCCCCATATGGAAATCCACGCCCCAGCGGGTGAGTTTAGCCATCAGCGGGAAATCCCCAAAGCGAGTCCTGTCCAGCACCTTCAGAGAGTGGGGGTCCACGGCAACGGCATCAACCTGCGTCGGCCAGCGGCGATCGATTTCCGTCACCGTCCAGGCCTGGTCGACCCTGCTTGCCGGACGGATCTCAACGTTGTTAGCATCAATTCCTGACTGGCGGGCGGCCTGCAATACGCTGTCAAAAAGCGACAGTTCAACAGGCAGTTCAGGCATCGACATTCCGCCGTGATGACCACGATGTTCGGCGTGTTCATCCATCATTTCCGGCGCACCGGAAAGGGTGGTGTTTACCTGCGGCGTCAGCCAGTTCATCTCTGCACGCAGCTTATCGACGTTGCCACCGGCCCATTGTGACCAGGTTAACCCGGTGACTGAGAACAGCAGCATTCCCGCCAGTAACGTCCAGCCTAAGATCACATGCAGGCGACGACGATTCTGGAAACGATTGTTAATACGGCGCTTCGGTCGGGTATAGAACCACAGCGCGATCCCGCCCAAGGCAGCAACCCACATCCACGAGGCGGCTAACTCGCTATAGAGGCGCCCGAGGTTGCCCAGCATCAGCGAGGTATGCAGATAATCGATAGTCTGACGCAGCGGTAAAATCCCGCTGGTGCCGTATACGGTCATATCCCCTCGAACCTCAAGGCTGGCGGGATCAATAAAAATAGCCCGATGCTCGGAGGGACCCAGCGCCGGGTCGGCAAACATCACGCGGGTCGTTTCGCCCTCTTCCAGCCCCGGACGAACGGTATGTAGACGCAGATCTGATTCTACGGCCTTTTCGGCCGCGGCAATTTGTGCAGCAAGAGGCTGCGCCTCACCCACGGCATCCGTGTGGAGTGCATGATGGTACAGCGCATTTTCAAGCTGCGGCGTGGCGACATACAGCGTACCGGTCAGCGCTGCGAAGAAAATAAACGGACCAACAAACAGCCCGATATAGAAATGGAGGCGACGCAGCAGGTTTCCCCATGCCGCGCGCGGAGTGCAGGTAGTCATACTTTTCCTTTTTAAGGCAAAAAGTGAGTGATTTTGTTTTAAAGGGAGAAAGCAGACCGACGCGGCGGCGCGCGGGTAACGGGGTAAAGCCAGGGGAAAAAGTGCCAGTGGCTGACCGCCTGACGAGGCGGCTTCATGCGCAACCGCTGCAACACCACGCTGAGCAGAACGATAAGCGCCAGCATCACGCCCGGCACATGCGCTAACAGCACGCAGTAACCGCAGGCTTCCGCATGGTCAACTGGCATGGAATGCGGCATATCCCCATGATGCTCGTCCATCGACATCATGCTCATGTCATGGTGCATGCCCGGCATGGCGCTCATGGGATCTTTTTGCAGCGAGACGGAGATCAGCGGCGCCACGACGATCAGCAGGATCGCAAACAGCGCGGTCAATGCCGCTGCGCGTTTCCAGCTATGCTGATGCAGTACGTTATCCACTTACCCTCCACCCAAGAGGCGAACATTGTAAATGATTTATGACGGAAGGGTTAACGCGAGAGTTGCTATGAGATAAAAAAAGGGCCAGCCTTTCGGCCAGCCCTTTCTGACAGGATGTCGCTTAAGCGAATCTTAGTTCAGACGCTCTTTAATACGAGCAGACTTACCAGTACGCTCACGCAGGTAGTACAGTTTAGCTTTACGTACAGCACCACGACGTTTAACAGCAATGCTGTCAACTACCGGAGAGTGAGTCTGGAAGACACGCTCAACGCCTTCGCCGTTGGAAATTTTACGAACAGTGAATGCAGAGTGCAGACCGCGGTTACGAATAGCGATAACCACGCCCTCGAATGCCTGCAGACGTTTTTTGGAACCTTCAACAACCCATACTTTCACTTCCACGGTGTCACCTGGACGGAAGGAAGGTACGTCCTGCTTCATCTGCTCTTGTTCAAGTTGCTTAATAATGTTGCTCATAATTTAATCTCTTATCCTGGGTAAACTGATATTCGGGAGCGTATTACGCTTTCCCATCATGTTCATGCTGCTGGTGCGCGTGTTCGGTTTTGAACTCGGCCAGCAACTTTGCTTGCTCTTCAGTCAGAGCCAGGTTTTCCAGAAGTTCAGGTCTTCTAAGCCAGGTCCGGCCCAGCGACTGCTTCAAACGCCAGCGACGTATCTCGGCATGGTTTCCAGACAGTAACACTGCCGGGACTTCCATCCCTTCTAACACTTCAGGACGAGTATAGTGTGGACAGTCCAGCAATCCATCGGCAAAGGAATCTTCCGTTGCCGAAGCTTCATGGCCCAGAACCCCCGGAATAAACCGGGCGACGGAGTCAATCAGCGTCATTGCTGGTAGCTCACCACCGCTGAGAACGTAATCGCCGATAGACCATTCTTCGTCAATCTCGGTTTGAATTACGCGCTCATCTATCCCTTCGTAGCGACCACAGACCAGAATCAGCTTTTGATTCGTCGCCAGTTCGCTCACGCCCGCTTGATCAAGCTTGCGTCCCTGAGGTGACAGATAAATCACCTTCGCGCCTTCACCTGCCGCGGCTTTTGCTGTGTGAATGGCGTCCCGTAAGGGTTGCACCATCATCAACATCCCCGGTCCGCCGCCGTAAGGACGATCGTCCACGGTACGGTGCCGGTCATGCGTGAAGTCACGAGGACTCCAGCTCTGGATGCTCAGCAGGCCATTCTTTACTGCCCGGCCAGTTACCCCGTAATCGGTAATCGCGCGGAACATTTCAGGAAACAGGCTAATTATGCCAATCCACATAGCGCCGTCTTTTACCGTTTATCCGGAGAATTTAAAAACCAGGATCCCAATCTACTTCAATGGTTTGAGTAGTGAGATCGACTTTCTTGATAACCTGTCCATCGAGGAACGGGACCAACCGCTCCTTGATGCCAAATGCATCTTTCAGGTTTGCCTTAATGACGAGAACGTCATTTGACCCGGTTTCCATCATGTCGATGACTTTCCCCAGGCTGTAGCCTTCAGTGGTCACTACCTGGCAACCCATAAGGTCTTTCCAGTAGTAGTCACCCTCTTCCAGTTGCGGCAACTGCGACGAATCCACGACAATTTCACAATTAGTCAGCGCATTCGCGGCATCTCGATCGTCAATGCCTTTCAGCTTGATGATGATGTCCTGATTGTGGTGACGCCAGCTTTCCAGCTCGACCTCTTCCCACTTACCGGCTTTCTGGATAAACCAGGGCTGGTAATCAAAAATGCTATCAGCGTCTTCAGTGGAGGAAAACACTCTGAGCCAACCACGGATACCGTAGCAAGAACCCATTTTTCCCAATACGATCGGTTCAACAGGTGCTTTATTGCTCATCATGACCACCGTGACAGATTAAGCTGCTTTGTTTGCTGCTTTGATCAGCGTAGCAACGCGATCGGAAACAGTAGCGCCCTGGCCAACCCAGTGAGCGATACGATCCAGATCCAGACGAGTTTCTTCTTCTGCGCCAGAGGCCAGTGGGTTGAAGAAACCAACGCGCTCAATGAAGCGACCGTTGCGTGCATTACGGCTGTCAGTCACAACAACCTGGTAGAACGGACGCTTTTTAGCGCCGTGACGTGCTAAACGAATAGTTACCATAACATCCTCTTGTGTGAATAAAACAACCGGGCCCCATCGAGGAACGGAGCCCGGGTGTCATATTAAAAGCCCGAAAATTTTACTCATTTTCGGGCAAAAAGCAATCTCAAAAGCGATTATCGCCCAGGAAAACCGGGCGGCATCATGCCTTTCATGCCGCGCATCATCTTCGCCATGCCGCCTTTCTTCATTTTCTTCATCATGCGCTGCATGTCGTCGAACTGTTTCAGAAGGCGGTTAACGTCCTGGACCTGCATGCCGCAACCGGCTGCGATACGGCGCTTGCGGGAACCTTTGATGATTTCTGGCTTCGCGCGCTCTTTCAGCGTCATCGAGTTGATGATTGCCTCCATACGCACCAGCACTTTGTCATCCATCTGGGATTTGACGTTGTCCGGGATCTGCCCCATACCCGGCAGTTTCCCCATCAGGCTTGCCATACCCCCCATGTTTTTCATCTGACGCAGTTGCTCAAGGAAGTCGGTCAGATCGAAGCCGTCACCTTTTTTCAGCTTGCTGGCGAGTTTTTCAGCCTGCGCGCGGTCAACCTTGCTTTCGATATCTTCGATCAGCGACAGCACGTCGCCCATGCCGAGGATACGGGAGGCAATACGATCCGGGTGGAACGGCTCCAGCGCTTCGGTTTTCTCGCCCACGCCGAGGAACTTAATTGGCTTACCAGTGATATGACGTATAGACAGCGCCGCACCGCCGCGAGCGTCACCGTCGACTTTGGTCAGCACCACGCCGGTTAACGGCAGGGCTTCGTTAAACGCTTTCGCGGTGTTCGCCGCATCCTGACCGGTCATGGCGTCGACAACAAACAGGGTCTCTACCGGATTGATAGAAGCATGAACCTGCTTGATTTCGTCCATCATCGCTTCGTCAACGTGCAGTCGCCCGGCGGTATCCACCAGCAGCACGTCGTAGAATTTCAGCTTCGCCTCTTTCAGCGCCGCGTTAACGATGTCAACAGGCTTCTGCGCCACGTCGGACGGGAAGAAGTCTACGCCAACCTGCTCGGCCAGCGTTTCCAGCTGTTTGATCGCCGCCGGGCGATACACGTCCGCCGAAACCACCAGCACTTTTTTCTTGTGCTTTTCGCGCAGGAATTTCCCCAGCTTACCGACGCTGGTGGTTTTACCCGCACCTTGCAGACCCGCCATCAGCACGACGGCCGGTGGCTGAGCCGCCAGGTTAAGCACCTGATTCTCTTCGCCCATCGCCGAAACCAGCTCGTTACGGACGATTTTGACGAACTCCTGACCCGGAGTCAGGCTCTTGTTAACTTCATGACCAACCGCTTTCTCTTTCACGCGGTTGATAAAATCACGCACGACCGGCAACGCAACGTCTGCTTCCAGCAGCGCCATGCGCACTTCGCGCAGCGTTTCCTTGATGTTCTCTTCGGTGAGGCGTCCACGGCCGCTGATGTTGCGCAGCGTGCGCGACAAACGATCGGTTAAATTATCAAACATTGTCTCTCGCCTGGGGTAGAAACGTTAGGTCGCCTGGGCGACACATACACAGAATTTTGCCGGAGTATAACATGAAGGCGCCTTTGTTGTTATGCAACGGTTGGAGCAGGCGTCACGTAACGTTATACTGCTTCTCTTTCTTATTAAGACAACTGTCGACGCCTATATGCCTGTTTTCGCACTGATCGCCCTTGTTGCCTACTCTGTCAGCCTCGCGCTGATCATTCCTGGCCTGCTGCAAAAAAACAGCGGCTGGCGGCGCATGGCTATTCTTTCGGCAGTGATCGCACTGATTAGCCATGCGTTTGCGCTGGAATCACGCATCATTCCCGGCGACGGCAGCGTGCAAAATCTGAGCGTGCTGAACGTCGGCTCGCTGGTCAGCCTGATGATCTGTACGGTCATGACCATTGTCGCGTCTAAAAATCGTGGCTGGCTGCTGCTGCCGATAGTCTACGCCTTTGCGCTGATCAACCTGGCGTTAGCCACGTTCATGCCCAATGAGTTTATTACCCATCTGGAAGCCACGCCGGGGATGCTGGTGCATATCGGCCTGTCTCTATTCTCCTACGCGACGCTGATCATCGCCGCCCTTTACGCCATGCAGCTCGCCTGGATCGACTACCAGCTGAAAAATAAAAAGCTGGCGTTTAACCATGAAATGCCGCCGCTGATGGTGATTGAGCGTAAGATGTTCCACATCACCCAGGTCGGCGTGGTTTTGCTGACGCTGACGCTGTGCACGGGCTTGTTTTATATGAAGAACCTGTTCAGCGTGGAGAATATCGATAAAGCGGTCCTCTCCATCATCGCGTGGTTTGTCTATATTGTCCTGTTATGGGGCCATTATCATGAAGGCTGGCGCGGACGTCGCGTGGTCTGGTTCAACGTTGCGGGTGCGGGCATTCTCACGCTTGCCTATTTTGGTAGCCGCTTCATACAGCAATTTGCTGGCTAAGTAACAAAAGGAGTTCCCCCTGGAACACATCTCTACCACCACGCTGATCGTCATTCTGGTCATCATGGTGGTCATCTCCGCTTATTTCTCTGGCTCTGAAACCGGCATGATGACGCTGAACCGCTACCGGTTACGTCATCGCGCCAAGCAGGGTAACCGTGCCGCGCGTCGTGTCGAAAAGCTTCTGCGTAAGCCGGACCGGCTGATTAGCCTGGTGCTTATCGGTAACAACCTGGTCAATATTCTCGCCTCTGCACTGGGCACTATCGTCGGGATGCGTCTGTACGGCAATGCAGGCGTGGCGATTGCCACAGGTGTGCTCACGTTTGTGGTACTGGTGTTTGCGGAAGTGCTACCCAAAACCATCGCGGCGCTTTACCCGGAAAAAGTCGCCTACCCGAGCAGCTTCCTGTTAGCACCGCTGCTTATTCTGATGATGCCGCTGGTCTGGCTGCTGAATATGGTGACACGGGTGCTGATGCGCATGGTTGGTATAAAGGCAGACGTCACCATCAGCAGCGCGCTCAGCAAAGACGAACTGCGTACCATCGTGAACGAATCCCGCTCGCAGATCTCCCGTCGCAATCAGGACATGCTCCTGTCGGTGCTGGATCTGGAAAAGGTCAGCGTCGACGACATCATGGTGCCGCGCAATGAAATCGTCGGGATTGATATTAACGACGACTGGAAGGCCATTGTCCGCCAGCTGACGCACTCCCCGCACGGGCGTATCGTCCTCTATCGCGATTCTCTCGACGATGCCATCAGCATGCTGCGTGTGCGTGAGGCCTATCGTCTGATGACTGAGAAAAACGAGTTCACCAAAGAGGTGATGCTGCGCGCCGCCGACGAAATTTACTACGTGCCGGAAGGCACCCCACTCAGCACGCAGCTGGTGAAGTTCCAGCGAAACAAGAAGAAAGTCGGTCTGGTGGTGGATGAATACGGCGACATACAGGGGCTGGTGACGGTCGAAGATATTCTGGAAGAGATTGTCGGGGACTTTACCACGTCAATGTCGCCTTCCCTTGCAGAAGAAGTCACCCCGCAAAACGACGGGTCAGTGCTTATCGACGGCAGCGCCAACATTCGTGAAATCAATAAAGCGTTTAACTGGCATTTGCCGGAAGACGAAGCGCGGACGATGAACGGAATGATCCTGGAAGCGCTGGAAGAGATCCCGGCGGCAGGCACGCGCGTGCGCATTGAGCAGTATGATATTGATATTCTGGACGTTCAGGACAATATGATTAAGCAGGTGAAGGTCCTGCCCGTTAAACCTTTACGCGAAAGTATCGCCGAGTAATGTTGTAGGCCGGGTAAGGCGAAGCCGCCACCCGGCACTACGTGTCGGCAAATTACGCTTTCGCTTTCGCCACGGTCACCATCGCAGCGCGAATAGTACGACCGTTCAGGGTATACCCTTTCTGCATCACGCCCAGCACGTTACCCGCGGCAACGTCTTCGGATTCCACCATCGCAATGGCCTGGTGAACGTTTGGATCCAGCGGTACATCCGTATCGGCAATCACTTCAACACCGAACTTACGCACCACATCCAGCATGGATTTCAGCGTCAGCTCGATGCCTTCAATCATCGCCGCATTATCCGGATTAGCTTTATCCGCCACTTCCAGCGCGCGATCCAGGCTGTCGATCACCGGAAGCAGTTCGTTGACAAATTTCTCCAGCGCAAATTTGTGCGCCTTTTCAACGTCCAGCTCGGTACGACGGCGCAGGTTTTCCATTTCCGCTTTGATACGCAGTACGCCATCGCGTTCGCGATTCTGCGCTTCTACCAACTGAGCTTCCAGATTGGCAATTTTTTCATCGCGCGGGTCCACCTGCTCAGCAGACGTGTCTGGCTCTACTGCCTCAACTTCATCGTGCTGTTCCGTGATAATTTCTTCAGGGGCTTGCCCCTCAGGCGTTTTCTGTTCTTTACTACTCATGAATTTCTCCGCGTTTTTCTGCATTCATCTCGCTAACTTCGCTTATTATGGGGATCAGTTTCCTGGATTCAAGGGAACAAGGCAGATTGTCATCATTCATCAGGCACAAGGACCTCCAGAAAATGAATAATCATTTCAGGTGTATTGGGATCGTCGGCCATCCGCGTCACCCTACCGCATTGACGACACATGAAATGTTGTATCGCTGGCTGTGTGGTAAAGGCTATGAAGTGATGGTCGAGCAGCAGATCGCCCAGGAGTTGCAGCTTAAAAGCGTCAGAACCGGCACGCTGGCGGAAATTGGCCAGCAGGCGGATCTCGCCGTGGTGGTCGGCGGCGACGGCAATATGCTGGGCGCGGCGCGAACGCTGGCTCGCTATGATATTAAGGTTATTGGTATTAACCGTGGCAATCTTGGTTTCCTGACCGACCTCGACCCGGACAATGCGCAACAGCAGCTGGCGGACGTGCTGGAAGGTCACTATATCAGTGAAAAGCGGTTTTTACTTGAAGCCCAGGTCTGCCAGCAGGATTGCCAGAAGCGCATCAGCACCGCTATTAACGAGGTGGTTCTCCACCCAGGTAAAGTGGCGCACATGATCGAGTTCGAAGTCTATATCGACGAAATCTTCGCTTTCTCGCAGCGCTCTGACGGGCTGATTATTTCAACCCCGACGGGGTCAACTGCCTACTCGCTTTCAGCCGGAGGCCCAATCCTGACGCCCTCGCTGGATGCGATCACCCTGGTGCCGATGTTCCCGCATACGCTCTCGGCGCGTCCGCTGGTGATCAACGGCGACAGCACCATCCGCCTGCGTTTTTCACATCGCCGCAGCGACCTGGAGATCAGCTGCGACAGCCAGATTGCGCTTCCCATTCAGGAAGGAGAAGATGTCCTCATTCGCCGCTGCGATTATCACCTGAACCTTATCCATCCAAAAGATTACAGTTATTTCAATACATTAAGCTCAAAACTCGGCTGGTCAAAAAAATTGTTCTGATTTTACATCCAGCGCTTTACTGTATATAAAACCAGTTTATACTGTATACAAACACAGTTATGGTTTTTCATACAGGAAAACAATTATGCTGGCACAACTGACCATCAGCAACTTTGCCATTGTTCGTGAGCTTGAGATCGACTTCCATAGTGGAATGACGGCGATTACCGGTGAAACCGGTGCAGGTAAATCCATTGCCATTGATGCCCTCGGCTTGTGCCTCGGCGGTCGTGCAGAGGGTGATATGGTGCGCACAGGTGCGGCCCGTGCCGATCTCTGCGCCCGCTTCTCGTTAAAAGACACGCCTGCCGCCCTGCGCTGGCTGGAAGCGAACCAGCTGGAAGATGGACGTGAGTGTTTACTTCGTCGCGTCATCAGCAGTGACGGCCGCTCCCGTGGTTTTATCAATGGTACAGCGGTTCCCCTTTCCCAGCTTCGCGAGCTGGGCCAGCTGCTCATCCAGATCCATGGTCAGCACGCGCACCAGCAGCTAATCAAACCCGAACAGCAGAAAGCCCTGCTCGATGGCTACGCGGGTGAGTACGCGCTTACTCAACTCATGGCGGAGCACTATCTTCAGTGGCATCAAAGCTGCCGCGAACTTGCGCAGCATCAACAGCAAAGCCAGGAGCGTACCGCGCGCGCCGAGCTGCTGGAATATCAGTTGAAAGAGCTGAACGAATTTAACCCTCAGGCGGGTGAATTTGAGCAAATCGACGAGGAGTACAAGCGTCTGGCCAACAGCGGTCAGCTGCTTTCCATCAGCCAGAATGCCCTGAACATGCTGGCGGATGGCGAAGACGTGAATTTGCAGAGCCAGCTGTATACCGTGCGTCAGCTTGTTACCGAACTGACCGGCATGGACAATAAGCTTTCTGGCGTACTGGAAATGCTGGAAGAAGCCGCGATTCAGATTTCAGAAGCCGGGGATGAGCTGCGCCACTACTGTGAACGTCTGGATCTCGACCCGAACCGTCTGTTCGAGCTTGAGCAACGCATCTCCCGTCAGATTTCACTGGCGCGTAAGCATCACGTTACCCCGGAAGAGCTGCCGAATTACTATCAGTCTCTGCTGGAGGAACAGCAGCAGCTGGACGATCAGGCCGATTCCCTCGAAACCTTGTCTCTGGCGGTTAATCTGCATCATCAGCAGGCGCTGGAAACGGCGAAACGGCTGCACGACGTGCGACAGCACTATGCTCTGGAGCTTAGCCAGCATATTACCGACAGCATGCATACGCTGGCGATGCCGCATGGGGTGTTCACTATTGATATTCGCTTTGAAGAGCATCACCTGACGGCGGAAGGCGCAGACCGCGTAGAATTCCGCGTCACCACCAACCCGGGCCAGCCTTTACAGGCGATTTCGAAAGTGGCTTCTGGCGGTGAACTGTCGCGTATCGCCCTGGCCATTCAGGTGATTACC
The DNA here is from genome assembly GCF_014982425.1 of Enterobacter cloacae complex sp. I1M. Lineage (NCBI taxonomy): Bacteria > Pseudomonadati > Pseudomonadota > Gammaproteobacteria > Enterobacterales > Enterobacteriaceae > Enterobacter > Enterobacter cloacae complex sp. I1M. The sequence continues at coordinate 26,834 of NZ_JADCLG010000031.1, forward strand.
GCCCGTAAAATGGAAACCCCGGCGTTGATTTTCGATGAAGTGGATGTGGGTATCAGCGGCCCGACCGCGGCCGTTGTCGGCAAACTGCTGCGTCAGTTGGGTGAATCGACGCAGGTTATGTGTGTGACTCACCTGCCGCAGGTCGCCGGCTGTGGTCATCACCACTTTATCGTTAGCAAGGAAACCGATGGCGAAATGACGGAAACGCACATGAAGCCGCTGGATAAACGCTCACGCTTGCAGGAGCTGGCACGCCTGCTCGGCGGCAGTGAAGTCACCCGCAATACGCTTGCGAATGCGAAAGAACTGCTGGCGGCATAAACTTTTTCGGGATCTCAGGGTCATACAGAACAACAAAAACGCCGCCAGACCGGTTTCAAAGTGGGGCAAGGTCTATTATCATCGGCATATTACATATGAGCCGCGTACTGCTCGGGCCCGAAAAGGAATCAAATCACTATGCGCTGTAAAACGCTGACCGCTGCCGCAGCGGTTCTTCTGATGTTGACCGCAGGCTGTTCCACTCTGGAGAAAGTGGTTTACCGTCCTGATATCAACCAGGGGAACTACCTTACCCCTAACGATGTGTCCAAAATCCGCGTGGGTATGACACAACAGCAGGTCGCTTATGCCCTGGGAACCCCGATGATGTCCGATCCGTTCGGCACAAACACCTGGTTCTATGTATTCCGCCAGCAGCCTGGTCATGAAGATGTGACCCAGCAAACCCTGACGCTGACCTTCAGCAGTGCCGGCGTGCTGACCAACATCGACAACAAGCCTGCCCTGACCAAATAATCAGGCGTCAGCAACACAAAAAAGGTGCTCAATGAGCACCTTTTTTGTGTATGTTTATTTGGCTACTTACCGGATTTCTCTGCTCGCTGACGGCGCAACTCTTTCGGGTCGGCAATCAGCGGACGATAGATTTCAACCCTGTCGCCCTCTTTCAGCACATCACCGAGCTTAACCGGACGGCTATAAATGCCGACTTTATTCTTCGCCAGGTCAATATCACGGCGAAGTTCAAGGATGCCGGAGGCCCGGATAGCCGCCTCAACGGTGGCGCCCTCTTCAAGCGTCACGCGCTGCAAATACTGCTTCTCCGGCAGCGCATACACCACCTCAACAGCAATCTTATGCGACACTGTAAACCTCTTTGGCGCGCGTGGTGAACGCCTGAACCATATTCGAGGCCAGCTCTTTAAATATTCGGCCAAACGCCAGTTCGATCAGCTTATTGGTAAATTCAAAATCCAGATGAAACTCAATGCGGCAGGCGTCAGCGCTCAGTGGCGTAAACTTCCACCCTCCCATCAGTTTTTTAAACGGACCATCCACCAGATGCATCAAAATACTCTGATTGCTCGTCAGGGTATTGCGCGTGGTGAACGTTTTGCTGATCCCCGCTTTGGAGACATCCACGGCCGCAGTCATCTGCGTCGGGCCAGATTCCAGCACCCGGCTACCCGTGCATCCTGGAATAAATTCCGGATACGACTGAACGTCGTTCACTAACTGATACATTTGTTCCGCGCTGTAGGGAACAAGCGCAGTACGGCTAATCTGAGGCATAGCATTTTCCATGGTCACACAACAGACAAATAATAACATTTATCACCTGTTAAAAAAACGCTAAGCCTTATCTCGTGCTAAGATAGCGCGTTAGACCTCACAGGACGCAATGAGGTGACTTTTTAAAATCAGATTACCGACGGCTTTACGACACTTATGACGAAGAAAAAAGCACATAAACCTGGTTCGGCGACCATTGCGCTCAACAAGCGTGCTCGCCACGAGTATTTCATCGAAGAAGAATTCGAGGCCGGCCTTGCGTTGCAGGGCTGGGAAGTAAAATCGCTGCGTGCCGGGAAAGCCAACATCGGCGACAGCTACGTGATCCTGAAAGACGGTGAGGCCTTCCTGTTCGGCGCGAACTTTACGCCGCTGACCGTCGCCTCTTCACATTACGTTTGCGATCCAACCCGCACCCGTAAGCTGCTGCTGAACAAGCGCGAGCTGGAATCCCTCTACGGACGCATCAACCGCGAAGGCTTCACCGTAGTTGCGCTCTCTTTGTACTGGAAAAACGCCTGGTGCAAAGTGAAAATCGGCGTGGCAAAAGGTAAGAAACAGCACGACAAGCGTACTGACCTGAAAGCACGCGAGTGGCAGCTCGACAAAGCACGTATCATGAAAAACGCAGGACGTTGATTCTGCGCGCTTATTGTACTATTCAATAAGTTAGCGTTTCGGGCTGGTATCGAGGAAGTGAAATCTGGTATACTGATTTCAACACTATTGGGGCTGATTCTGGATTCGACGGGATTTGCGAAACCCAAGGTGCATGCCGAGGGGCGGTTTGCCTCGTTAAAAGCCGCAAAAAAATAGTCGCAAACGACGAAAACTACGCTTTAGCAGCTTAATAACCTGCTAAGAGCCCTCTCTCCCTAGCTTCCGCTCTTAAGACGGGGATCAAAGAGAGGTCAAACCCAAAAGAGATCGCGTGGAAACCCTGCCTGGGGTTGAAGCGTTAAAACTAATCAGGCTAGTTCGTTAGTGGCGTGTTTGTCCGCAGCTGGCGTGCGAATGTAAAGACAAACTAAGCATGTAGTACCGAGGATGTAGAAATTTCGGACGCGGGTTCAACTCCCGCCAGCTCCACCAAATAAAACAAGGGGTTACGTGAAAACGTAACCCCTTTTTTTGCCCATGTCCACATTACGTCCACTCGGCAAAACTTTGGCCAGCACTAACTTCAGTAACCCCAGTTTTACATTTTTGCATCCAGTGCCCATATGCCGCTTGCCACGCCTCTTGTTCATCGGCAAAAGATGTTCTGCAATAGGCAACTACTCAATGCCTTTTGAACCAAACTCCGAGTACAAGGATGACTAGCTCTGTCGCTATATCCTTACAGCATTCCCGACCCCATAGGACAGGTGGATTTTGCAAAGTTTCTATCATCTTGATCAGCTGATTCAGGGTTATTTCAATCAGGATCATGACCTCATAAATGAGGGAGAGGATACTATTGAGGGCACTATTGAACTCTATAAAAAAACAGCCCCAGATTGGATGTTAAAAGAGTTAGCCGAAGAGGTCGATTGTTTCCTTAAGCTTTACGAAGACAGGCTGGATGAGCAATTCAAAAGCCGGTATGGATTTGATTTCTCACCTGAGTTGTGGGATTCAACCCCATTCGATTTACTGATGACTGTGCGCAGACTTGCCCTTTCTTAGAAGTAGCTACAGGAAGACAAACCCGTAACGGCTTAACTGACCTCAGACCGGCAACAGCCGGTCTTTTTCTTTCTAAATATAAGTTATGGGTGAACAGTTAAATCCAAAAAAGCTTTTTCTTGATGTGATCCATTCAAAAAACAGGTTTGCTTAACCACAGGAAACACTGCAACAAATCGCCATTGGCATACCCGTGAAAGTTGAATTTATAAATTATCAACAAAAAAACAGCCTATTAATGAATTTATTCAGACTCCACCAGTCCAAAAATCCTCCATCGGTGATTACCAGAATCACCCGATGAAGTGCTGAAAGCCCGCACGGCGCAAGCTCTGCGGGCTTTTTATATCTGTCCCTTCTCGCCCAGCGCCCCCTCACACGCCAGCGCCAGCACCATCAGCGCCGTCTCATTCTCCTGCACCGATAACATCTCCATCCCCACCGGCAGACCGATACGGCTTACGCCGCACGGCAACGTTATAGCCGGCAGGCCGCTGATGGCGGCCAGTTCCGGCGCGCAGCCTGGCGGCATCTTCGCCATACTTTCTGGTAATCGTTGTACGGTGGGATACACAAATCCGTCGATGCGCTGCACCTCCGCCACCTGGCAAAGGTTCTGCCGCAACAGGCGCTGAAAGCGACGCCCCGCCAGCCAGAGCGGGGTTTTCAGCGTGTTACTCGCCAGCATCTGACGTAGAAACGGCGCAAACTCTGGCAGGAAAGCGCCGGAGTCCACAATGCTTGTCAGTCCGGAGGGAGCGCCAGGCTGTTTGCTAAGCCAGTCGTCAATCGCCACGCGAAATTCATACAGACTGAGGCAGGTGGCCTGCCTCACCTCTTCAAGGAAGGGGAGTGAAACCTCCACCAGCGTCGCTCCGGCACGGCGCAACGTGTGCAGCGCCGACTGCCAGACCTCCAGCTGTACCTCATCCTCTCCCTGTAACGCGGTTACCACACCAAAGCGAACGCCTTTCAGCGAACGCACAGGAAGCGCAACCGGTGGCAAACCATGGATCACCGCATGCAGCAAGGCGGCATCTTCAACGCTATGTACCATTGGCCCAACGGTATCTTTGCTGGGCGAGAGCGGCGCCACGCCATCCAGCTGTGAACGGCGAAAAGCAGGCCGTAGCCCCACCAGCCCGGTATAGCTACAGGGAATGCGGATAGAGCCGCCGGTATCGGTACCCAATGCGCCATCCGCCATCCCCGCCGCCACCGCCGCGGCGCATCCTCCGCTGGAACCTCCGGCGGTGAGTGACGGGCGAAGCGGGTTTGCCACATCGCCCCCCAGCGAGCTTCGCGAGCGCACGTCAAAAGCAAACTCGGACATATTCGCTCTGGCGAGGATAATCGCTCCTGCCCTACGCAACCGCTGTATAACAAGCGCATCCGACGTCGCGTTAAGTGAGGCCAGCGCCCGGCAGCCAAGAGTAATGGGCATCGGTGCGCAGGCAATATTATCTTTGACGATCAAAGGCACGCCGTGCAGGGAGCCGATCGGCTCCCCGCGTCGACGCTGCTGCTGATGCTGTTCCGCCTGAGACATGGCGTCAGGGTTAACCCCGAGGATCGCGTTGAGCGCCCGGTGCTGCTGAATGACGTCGAGACGGCGGGCAATTTCCTCCGGGCAGTCGTCTGGCGGTATCAGGCGCTTCATAGTCTCAGGCTCCCTCGTGATGAAAACCGGGCAGAAGGCTGCCCGGGATACGTTTTAGTCCCGCATACCGGTAGTAATTGCATCAATGTCCTGCGGACGCAGACGAATTTCCGCCGCCCGTCGGTGCCCCTGCATCCCCTCGGTACGGCTCTGGCGGATCGCCGGTTCTGCGATTGCCGGGATACCCTGCTCGTCAATCCACTGATGGGTACAGATTTTGACGTACGCCCCAACCCACAGACCGCCGGTATAGCGTGCCGCCGCCATCGTCGGTAACGTGTGGTTGGTGCCGCAGCATTTATCAGAGAACACCACGCTGGCGTTCTGACCAATAAACAGCGAGCCATAGTTGCGGATCTTCGCCGCCGTCGCGTGCGGATCGCGGGTATGCACCTGCAAATGCTCCGTCGCCATATGGTCAGCAAACGCAATCAGCTGCGCTTCATCTTCGCAAAGCGCAATCTCACCCTGCCGGCGCCACGCCTCCCCCGCCGTGGCGGCCGTTGGCAGGCTGGCAAGCTGACGCTCAACCTCCGCCAGGGTACGCTCAGCGATATCCCGGCTGGTTGTCGCCAGCCCGACGCGGGTATGAATATCGTGTTCTGCCTGCGCCAGCATATCGGCGGCCAGAATGCGCGGATCGGCGCTGTCGTCAGCGATAGTGAAAATCTCGCTCGGCCCGGCGAGGGCATCAATGCCGACTCGACCAAACACCTGGCGTTTCGCTTCGTTAACGAAGGCGTTGCCTGGCCCAACGATTTTGTCCACCGATGGAATGCTCTCCGTTCCCCAGGCCATGGCCGCAATGGCCTGCGCGCCACCTACCCTGAAAATGCGGTGCGCGCCCGCCAGATGGCAAACCGCGATCATCGCAGGATGCGCTCCCGGCGGCAGACAGGCGATGATCTGTTCGCAGCCCGCCACCGTCGCAGGGACAATTGACATCACCGGCGCAGAGAGGATCGGGTAACGCCCACCCGGCACGTAGCAGCCCACCGTCTGCACCGGGATGATCCGGTGACCGAGATGCACGCCAGGCAGCGTCTCAACTTCCAGCGGCTGCATGGTCGCCAGCTGCGCCTGCGCAAAACGACGCACCTGATTAATAGCAAACTCGCTGTCGCGGCGCGTCTGGGCATCCATCCCCTGCAGTGCTTCGGCGATCTCCTGCTCGCTCACCTCAAAGTGCGTCGGCACGACGTTATCAAACTGCTGCGAAAAGGCTCTTAGCGCCGTATCGCCTTCGGTTTTCACGCGCTCGATAATGGCGCTGACCTTCTCCGTCAGGGAACGATCGGCCTGCGCATCCTGCCCCTGCGGGCGCTTAATCCAGCTCACCTGATTTAACATTTACGCGTCCTCCATCTGGCCGAGTTTGATTTGCGCCAGCAGCGCCAGGTGGTCATACACGACCCATTCATCAACAATTTTGCCGTTGACGATGTGGTAGTGCGACATGCCCATCACGAACAGTCGTTCTCCGGTCGGCTTGCCCAGTTCGCCGTAACCCAGGTGATGCCCTTCGATGATCCAGCGAACCGCCACTTTGACGCCGCCTTCATCGCACGGGTTGGAACAGATATGCTGCGGCAGCCACGCGCCGTCAGGGATCATCCCCACCAGCGCCAGCGTCTGATGGGTTACCGCCGCGGTGCCGTACAGCTCTTTCATCAGCGGGCCATGCCACTGCACGTTAGGGGCGTAAACCTCTTTGATTTTGCCGAACATCCGACGATTGTAGATCTCATGCAGCCAGCGCAGGCACTGCTCTTCCGTATCGGTGTGTGCAATGGATACATCGCACTCCATCTCCGGCGGATATTGCCCCAGCATGCGGCCGTTTTCGCCGATGTCCATCACGCGGAAGCCTTTATCAAACTGCTCCTTTGCCATATTAAATGCGATTTGATCGGTATTCAGGCCAAGCTGTTTCATTAACGACATGTTGTCGCTGACCACCCACTCCCGGTAAATTTTATTCTCGTGGATCATGCAATCTGCCACGGTACGGGTAACGAAGGTGCGGTTGGTCGGCTTGCCTAAATGGCTGTGCTGGGTATGCCGCCCGCTTCCCGTCACCAGGTGAGAGGTATAAAAACCGTCAACATCATTTCCGTTCCAGATAACCTGGGTTGCCATGCCGCGCCGCTCCGGGAAGGCAATTAAGCGTTGCAGCGTATCCTGTACCACCTGCTCACGGTTATAGAGTGTCCCCAGCGCGTTATACAGCACGCAGTTATGGGTATAGTGAGAATAAATTAAGCCGACATCGCGCTCGTCCCATATTTTATGGGTGCAGCGAACTATATAATCGACAATATCGGTATAGCAGTCATCAAAGCCGCGTAATGATTGCACGCGCGGTCTTTTTTCCGGTACCAGATCGACAAAATCACGACGTTCCACCTGTAATACAGGTTCCTCTTTCAGCGATTTCACGCTGCTTTTTTCGGGTACGGCTGGTGCTTTATTTGTTGCTTCGGTGGAAGACATATAAACTCCTGCTCTGTTTTCAGACAATAAGAACCCGCACCCGTAAGTGAGGGTGAATGAAACTCGATTATTTTCGGCAGCCAGAATAAGGGGGCTGCCGCCCCTGTTAATTTACTATTTGCGACCAGATCGCTAATTCATCGATCCCCAGATATTCACGGAAAATTAAACCATCACGTAATTCAAGCTGGCTGATACCGGTAATTGATATGGGTTTACGGGTTGGCGCACCAAATTTGCCGTAACCGTCATGCCAGGTTAATAACGACCAGCGCAGGGAAAGCCGAATCGGCTCGTTAGGATCTTTACGCACAATCAGATGATGGAGCTGCGTTTCGCTGTCGGCAAATGAAGCGCGGTAGCCAGAAAGCTGTGCGCCAATTTCCTGCTCACCGGTGCAGAGGCAATGACCCGGCGCGTAAAGCGTCGCCGCCGGGTGATAGAGACCGGGCACCACGCCACTGTTACCGCCCGCCCACATGGTTAAGTAGCGCTCAACGACGCCTGCCAGCGCCCCTTCTACGTCGTCGCCCTCGGGCCCGCCCGCCCAGCGGGCATCCAGCGTCTCGGCAGAGACCGCCTCCACGCCAAGCTGCTGGCGCATGGTCGCCAGGTTAAAGGCAAATTCGCGGATATCCAGCCCCAGTTGCGCCACAATCGCAGCACGATCCTGAAGCAGCCACTCCTGGCGTACGGCCCCATCAACACAGATGCGATCGGCCCAGGTGCGGACCCAGACATTTTTCCCGGTCGGCGGGCCAAAAAATCCCTCCCCCTGATGCTGAATGCGGGCTACGGTACGCTGAGCCGCATAGTACTCGTCCCCCGGGTTCTGGCTGCACAGAATATCCTCCGTCAGCACCGCTCGCTGCGGGAAGCTGTGCATCGCCTCAAGCGTCAGGCGCATAAACTGGGAAAGCTCATGCAGCTGTTTTTCGGGGGTAGTGAAAACCACCGGCGTGGCGTAAAAATCCGCCAGCTGGCCGATATCTTTCTGCTCCCACACCACGTGCGTCAGCGTCAAAATGAACTGCTGGATAGAGTCGAATTGAGGGCTGAAGCCCCGCAATCTGGTCATGTGCGCTCCTTAGACTGGAATAGCGTTAAACCATTGGTTTCGATAACGCCGCTGCGTGGGCGACGCGCCGAGTGGCGTATCACCAGCGTACCGGGCACCGTAATCTGTTCAGGCTCTATGGTTCCGCTGTCAATTTGCTTCATTAACAGTTCCACCGTGGCATCTACCATCGCGCCGACCGGCTGCGACGCCGAGGTCAACGCATAAGAGGGCCAGCCGGAAGGGCCGATGTCGTCATACCCGACAATGGAGACCTCCTCCGGAATGCGCAAACCAAACTCATAGCGCGCCACATCCATTACCGTGACGGCCATATGATCGTTGGCGACAAAGACCGCATCCGGCGCTGGCGACGCCGAAAACAGGGTATAAGCCGCCCGGGTGGTTTGCTGAGCGTCGTAATTCCCGTGCACCACCTGCACATCGGTGATGCCAAGTTCTTCCAGCGTGGAGATGAACCCGCGCTGGCGGGCGATATTGACCGGGGAATCCGCCACGCCGCCCACGTAGGCAAAACGCTTGTGCTCCCCCGCCAGCAGAAACTCGGCAATCTGCCGCGCGGCCGCTTCGTTATTACTGTTGACGCTGGAGGCCATGCCACTCTCTTCGCTGCGGTTAAACAGCACTACCGGGATCCCGGCGGCAAGACACTCCTCGGACAACTCCAGCGACAGCGTCACCGAGGCCAGCACAATGCCATCCACCCGGTACTGCATAATCTGGTCAAAAATACGGTCAACGTTACCTTCCCGGTCGCCAACGAACAGCAGCAGGTGATAGTTCAGCGTATCCAGCTTTTGTGCCAGCGCCTCCAGCACCTGCGAGTAAAAGGGGTTATCAAAGTAAGAAATGACGACACCGATAATGCGCGAACGCGCCGTGTTGAGCGAACGGGCGATCGCATTCGGGCGATAGCCCAACTCGCGCGCCGCCTTCAGCACTTTTTCACGCGTTGCCGGTGAAATGCTGGCCCCCGGCGTGAACGTTCGCGACACCGCAGATTGCGATACCCCCGCCAGTTGAGCGACCTGTTGGGATGTGACTGCTGCAAAAGTCTTACGTTTCATTACCCCTGATTCCTTATCAACGTCCTGCCCATTTGCGCGTGCTTCAAACGCCTCAGCAAGTGGGTGTTTTTTATACTTACACCACCTTTGCATGCGTATGCAACACAAAAAATTAAAATTCTCACAACAAGATCGAGATCACTTTACAAACATGAAACCTTTTCGTAACTTCAAATCTTGAATACGTATGCAAAGAGTTTTCATACCGTCAATGGTACCGGAGAGAACAGGAGTCGCCCAAAGGATTGAACCGGTAAACGTCGTCCCTGACTGGTTATAACCCATTAATTCTTAAGAGGTTCAAAACCATGTTTCAAGCACTGTTACGCCGTCGGGAAGCCCGGCTCTTTTTCATCATCAGCATCCTGTTCTTTATCTGCATCCATAGCATTGATGCATTCCTGGCCCCCATGATGATCAACCAGGGCATTGAGCCACAGATCATGGGCATCATCATGGGCGCATCCGGGCTGGCAACCCTTCTGATACGCTTCCCGTTAGGCATTATTTCCGACGTGGTTAAAAGCCGCAGGATCTTCATCCAGATTGGCCTGCTGCTGCCAATTATCGCCTGGCCAATTGCCTGGCTTGAACCCAATGCCATTACGCTGTATCTGGCGAAAGCGGCAGACGGCGTCACGGCGGCGACATGGGTGCTGTACAATATCCTGTTCATGCGTTACTTCGGTCGCAACGAAGCCCCTGCCGCCGTCGCGCTGCTGGCGCTGGCAGGGCCCATCGGCGTGTTTCTCGGCAACTGTATTGGCGCGGTGCTGATCCACTATTTCGCCAATAACATCGCCTTTTTTGTCTCCTGCATCTCCGCCCTGGTGGCGTTGATCCTGACGACCCGCATTCAGGACGTGCACGACCCGGTGCAGGCCCCCACGCTTAAAGCCTGCATCACCGGCGCGCGCCAGCAGCTGGCCGACCGTTCCGTCTGGCTGATTGGCATCCTGGCGACCGTCGTCATTCTGGTGCCCTTCGCCACCCGGGACACGCTGACGCCGGTCTACGCCGAACAGCTCGGCGCCCGGGCGGGGATCCTCGCGGTACTCGGAAACATCCACCTTCTGTTTTACGGGCTGGCCATCGCCCTGTGCAGCTCGGTGTTTTATCAGCGCCTTGGGCTGGTAAAAACCGCCGTGCTCGGCATCGTTTTACAGGTGATCTCCACCTTCGGCATTCCCTTTACCAGCAATATGTACGTCATTTACCTGTGGCAGGCGCTGGCAGGTTTTTCGTTCGGTATGGCCTTTGCCGCATTCATGTCGCTCAGCGTAGTGAATACCTCGTCTGATGAACAATCCACGCGAATGGGACTATTCCAGACCATTTATTCCTGCGGGATGTTTGTCGGGCCGGTAATGATGGGCGTAATGATGCAACATATTAACCTGTCGTCCGGTTATATATTGATTGCCGCCCTTTCCGTTGTGGCCGCTATTGCCACGCCGCTGTCCGCTCGATGGGTATATGCCCGTAAAACGCAAACCTCAGCCCAATTATTAAAAAACGGTGCGTACGCCGCCGCGCCGGATCAATAACCCACTCTGAAGTAAACACCCTTTCCCGGACTGCCGGGAGGACAACTGACATCTAAAAAAGGTAAGGAGAAGCGTGTGTCCTGGAAATTAAAAACCGGTAAATCTACCGAAGAGCGCCAGCAAGCCAACCAGCAAATAAGAGAAACGGTTGAGCAAATACTTGCGGATATTGAAAAGCGTGGAAATAAAGCCATTCGCGAATTATCCATTAAATTCGATCGTTATGACCGTCAGGATTATCGTCTGACCCCCGCGGAGATCGACCGCTGCATAAAACAGTTAAGCCGCCAGGATATTCAGGATATTGAATTCGCCCAACAGCAGGTGGCGAATTTTGCCCGCGCGCAGAAAGAATGCCTGCGGGATCTGGAAATTGAAACGCGTCCCGGCGTTATTCTCGGGCATAAAAATATTCCGATTAACGCCGTGGGATGTTACGTGCCTGGCGGAAAATATCCCCTGCTCGCCTCCGCGCACATGTCGATTATCACCGCCAGCGTGGCGGGGTGCTCAAGAATTATCAGCTGTGCCCCGCCGTTTAACGGTCAGCCCGCCCCGGCGATTGTCGCGGCGCAAAAAATGGCTGGCGCAACGGAAATCTATGCCCTTGGCGGCATTCAGGCGATAGGCGCCATGGCGCTGGGCACGGACTCGCTGGCACCGGTCGACATGCTGGTCGGCCCCGGTAACGCCTTCGTCGCGGAGGCCAAACGCCAGCTGTTCGGCCGGGTAGGTATCGATCTGTTTGCCGGTCCGACGGAAACGCTGGTGATTGCCGATAACACCGTTGACGCGGAAATGTGCGCCACGGATCTGCTGGGCCAGGCCGAACACGGCGTCACCACCCCTGCCATCCTGCTGACGAACTCGCTCCAGCTTGCCAAAGAGACGCTCAGCGAAGTGGAACGGCTGCTGAAAAAGCTCCCTACCGCCGACATTGCCCGCCAGTCCTGGCAGGACTACGGGGAAATCATCGTCTGCGACAGCTACGAAGAGATGCTGCTGGAGGCAGATCGTATCGCTTCCGAACATGTTCAGGTGATGACCGACCGGGACGACTGGTTCCTGGCTAACCTGACCAATTACGGCGCGCTGTTCCTTGGGCCGCGTACTAACGTGGCCTACGGCGATAAGGTGATCGGAACCAACCACACCCTGCCGACGCAAAAAGCCGCACGCTATACCGGCGGCCTGTGGGTGGGCAAGTTCATGAAAACCTGCACCTTCCAGAAAGTCCTCAGCGACGAAGCCACTGCCGAAATCGGCAGCTATTGTTCGCGTCTGTCGTTGCTGGAGGGTTTCGCCGGACATGCCGAGCAGGCCAATATTCGCGTGCGCCGTTATGGCCAGACGGAGGTTCCCTACGCCACACCGGCCCCGGTCAGGGAAAAGGTGTAAGCCATGACGCTTTTGCAAACGCCCTCTTTCACCCTGCACGGCAAACGCGCGCTGGTAACCGGCGGGTCAAGAGGGATTGGCTTCGCTGCCGCCGTCGCCCTCGCACAGGCGGGCGCAGAGGTATGGATCGCCGCCCGGGGCCACGAGGCGCTGGCGCATGCCGCAAGTCTGGCAGCGGAACACAGGCTCGCATTTCACCCGCTGGAGCTGGATATTACCGACGCTCAGGAGGTGGAGCGTGTGCTGGCGACATTGCCCACGCCCGACATTCTGGTGAACAGTGCCGGGCTGGCACGCCACCAGCCGTTTCTTGAGGTGAACGAGGACAATTTCGATGCGGTGATGGCGCTTAACCTGCGCGCCACCTTTTTTGTCAGCCAGCGCGTGGCGCGCAGAATGCGGGCGGGCGGTAAGGGAGGGTCGATTATTCACATCTCATCGCAAATGGGACACGTTGGTGGCCCCGAGCGTAGCGTGTACTGTGCCTCCAAATTCGCGCTTGAAGGGTTAACCCGAACGATGGCGCTAGAACTGGGCGATGCGGGGATCCGCGTTAATACGCTGTGCCCGACCTTCATTGAAACCGACCTGACGCGCCCGGCGCTTGCCGATCCGGCGTTCCGCCACTACGTGCTGGACAACATCAAGCTGCGCCGGTTAGGCAGGCTGGAGGACATTATGGGCCCGGTAGTGTTTCTCGCCTCAGATGCCGCCGGGCTGATCACCGGCAGTGCCCTGATGGTTGACGGCGGCTGGACGGCTACGTGAGGGATGCAATGGAATATCCGCTTCTGGACAATACCGATCTGCCACTGGTGCTGCTTGGTGGCACGCTTTGTAACGCCCGGCTCTGGCAGCCCGTCATTGAACGGCTGAATGTCGCAGCGGTGTCCTGTATTACGCTGACGGGTGCGGAGTCCGCGCCGCAGGCGTCACGGCGGTTATTAGAGGTTCTGCCGCCGCGCTTTCTGCTGGCAGGGTTTTCTCTCGGTGCCATAGTCGCGCTGCAAATGGCCGCCGACGCGCCAGAAAGAGTGAACGGGCTGACGCTGATTTCCGTTAATCCGTTGCCCGTTGCGCCAGACACCCTCGCTTCACGCCGGGAAGCGGTACGCACCGCACAGGCGCGGGGCCTGGCCGACTGGCTGGTCTCCTCGCTGTGGCAGAGCTATGTCGCCCCGTCACGTCTGTCCGATCGGATCCTGCAAGAGACTATTTGCCGAATGGCGCAAGAGTGCGGCATTGAGACCTTTGCCGGGCAAACGGAAATGGCCATTCACCGGCAGGACAACCGGACTGCGTTTAACGCCCTCTCCTGCCCCACATTACTTCTAAACGGCGCGCAGGACGTTATCTGCACGCCCCATCATCATCAGCTACTGGCCGCAGGCAACGCGAACGTGACCAGACATACGGTGGAGGCTGGCGGGCATTTTATTCCGCTGGAAACCCCGGATGAGATCGCGCCGCTGCTGCGTCAGTGGATAACGGAGTGCATACAGTGCGCAAAAACAGTTTAAAGACCGCATTTCTGGAAAATACTCCCATCATAAACGGCTGGCTGGCGATCCCGTCAGGTTATAGCGCGGAAATTATGGGCCATCAGGGTTACGACGCCGTCACCGTCGATTTGCAGCACGGCATGATTGATTTTGCCAGCGCGCTGTCAATGCTACAGGCGCTATCGGCCACGCCTGCCGTGCCGCTGGTGCGGGTGGCAGATAACGATCCGGCGCAAATCATGCGCGTATTAGACGCAGGAGCCTACGGCGTAATCTGCCCGATGATCTCCAGCGCGGAACAGGCTCGCCGTTTTGTCGCGGCCTGTCGCTATCCACCGCTGGGTGTTCGCTCCTTTGGTCCGGCCAGGGGTCTACTCTACGGCGGCAGTGATTATCCACAGCACGCTAACAACGAGATCCTGACGCTGGCGATGATCGAAACCCGCGAAGGGCTGGCTGATCTTGACGCCATCCTTGATACCGAAGGGCTGGACGGTGTGTTTATTGGCCCCAACGATCTCTCACTGACGCTGACCGGCAGCGCCAGCGCCGAATCGCAACATCCCGAAATGCTTGCTGCTATTGAGCGGGTGATTCACTGCTGCCGCCAGCAGCAGAAGATTGCCGGAATTTTCTGCACTTCCGGCGCGGCCGCCGCAGCGCGCATTGATCAGGGTTTTCAGTTTGTTACCCCTGCAAACGACGTTATGCAACTGGGTCGCGCCTCGCGTGAAGCCATTGCCCTCGCCCGCGGCAACGCTATCCCTACCACCGGTGCATCCGGTTATTAAAAGGAGAAATAATGAAAACCATCCATCTTACCCAGAGTCAGGCACGAACACGGTTAATCGCCCCCGAGGACATGGTTTCCTGTAATCTTGCTTTTATTGATTGCAAGCTACCCGGCTCGCATCTCAAACAAAACTATTCCTTCATCGGCCCGGGTGTAACCCAGTCCAGCGAGCAGGTCGTCAATATTCCCGAGCCGCACGGCTTTAACATTGGCGCGGCGGCTATGCCGAAAGGGGTGACGAATAACCTACATCTGCATTTCACCGCCGAGGTGTTCCTGATCCATGAAGGAACATGGCGTTTTCGCTGGGGCGCCAACGGCGAGCATGAAGCTGAATTTAGCGCACCCACTATCCTTTCAATACCGACCTGGATCTTCCGCGGTTTCACCAACGTCAGTAAAGAAGAGACCAGCGGTATGGTGTTTACGGTGCTCGGCGGGGACAACACGGGCGGCATCATCTGGCATCCTTCCGTGCTGGCGGCAGCCAGCGAATACGGAATGTATTTGAGTAAAGACAACATGCTCATCACACAGGAAACCGGCGATCCGCGGCCTGACCCCGCCGCGCTGCTGACGCCGCTGTCAGAGGAATATATTGCCGGGCTGCGTGACTACAGCGTTGAGGAGATGCGCCAGCGTGCGGTAACCGGCGATGACCGCTGCTGGTCAGCCCAGGGACTGCTGGATTCGGTGCTGCCAGGACACGGCGGCGAAATTGCGCCGGTTATCGGTTTCGGCATTTCACAGGATCGGGATTCCGCTCCCGCTATCGTGAGCCCGCACGGTTTTTCCGTCGAATGGCTGCGTCTCGCCGAGGATCACGTTGTGGGCCGCCATCTCTGCCCGGATATTCAGGTCATTATGGTCTTTAAAGGCCAGCTGGAGGTCACCTGGAACGAGGCGGGCGAAGAAGTGAGCGTTATCGCTCCGGAACGTTCGGTGATCTCTGTTCCGGCAAACAGCTGGCGTCGCTACCGCGCGGTTGACGGCAAAACGGAGTTTATTCTGACGACCCGCGGCGATCAGCGTAAGCGCCTCTACTGGGATGAAGCGATCCTGCAACAGGCGAGAGAACACAATCGCTGTCTCGATCCCGATGGCTACGTAGCCGATGCCGACATCCTGCCTGCCACGGCCCGTCGGGCCGGTGCGATACTGGAGACATGCAACAGTAACAAAACCTGAATTATCCGTTGAGCTCACTTGCCGGATCCGCTGCGTTCGTTGAGAGGCATGCCAGCCTGCATTTTCAGCCTGTTAACGAACCAGCGTCCGGCCGGGCCGGGCGGATGTTCCTCCAGGTGCACCGCCTGCATGGAAAAACCGGGCCCGACGTCGGGCTGCATCGGCACGTTCAGCGTAACCAGTTTTCCCGCTGCGAGATCTTCCTCGACCATTGGCAGCGGCATATAACCCCACCCCAGTCCGGCACGCAGGAAGGCGTGCTTCGCGCCCATATCCGCTAAATGCCATGTCTTTGACGACATGACGCCAAAGCTTCGGCCCACGGTAAGAGAGGAGCGATCGGTCAGCACCAGCTGGACGTGTTCCTGTAAAAGTGAACGAAGGATCGGACCGGACGCGTTCGCCAGCGGATGCTCAGGGGAGACAACGGCCACCGCAGGCACGCTGAGAAGGAATTCTGAGATGCATCCCGCCGGAAGATGCGGCAGCGATCCGGTTATCGCCACCCGGCAATGACCGTCCAGTAAAGGCTGGAACACCGCCCCCAACGCTTCCACATACAAACGCAGCGGGGTGTCAGGAAATGCCTGCTGAAACGCCTGCACCGCAGCGGTGAGCTGCGCTACGGGAAACATCACGTCGACGGACACCGCCAGTTCAGGCTCAAGACCTTCGGCTAAGGTGCGTGCCTTCGCCTTAAAGGCGTCCATCCCGGCAGTGGCAAGACGCGCCGCTTCCAGCATGGCGACGCCCGCCTCCGTCAGCGTCGGATAACGCCCGGTACGATCGAATAATGGAAACCCGACCTGTGCCTCAAGGTTTGCCAGCGTCGCGCTGACAACCGACTGCGCGCGCCGCAGCCTGCGACCGGCGGCGGAAAAACTCCCTTCATCAACGGCAGCAATAAAGGTGCGGAGTTGATCAACAGACATACCGTCCAGCATGTATCGCTCCAGCAGATGGATCCCATCTAATTATATAGGCTATTCAGATAGGTCAAAGATTACTACTCTCAGTGCATGTTCACTACTCTTCAATGAAGGAAATACAATATGAAAACGACTACTGTAGGTATCATCGGCGCTGGCGCTATCGGGCAAGCCTTTGCAGAACAACTGGTTAAAGCGGGCATGAACGCTATTCTGAGTAACAGCCGCGGGCCGGAAAGCCTGACTGCGGTGGTTGAGAAACTGGGCCACGGGGCTCGCGCTGGCACCGTAGAACAGGCCGCCCAGGCCGACATCGTTTTTGTCAGCACAAACTGGGACAAAACCGAGGCCGCGTTACGCGGCATCGACTGGGAGGGGCGTATCCTGATCGACGCGACCAACCCGGTCATACTGCCAGGCTTCACGCTGGCTGAACTGGGCGGAAAAAACTCAAGCCAGGTGGTGACACAGTGGGCTCCGGGTGCACGCGTCGTTAAAGCCTTCAATACTCTCCTTGCAGGGGTGCTGGCTCAGGATCCGGCGCAGGCGGGTGGCCGTCGTGTCGTCTTTATCTCCGGAGACCATCTTGACGCAAAGGCGGAAATAACAGCCTTAGCCGGGCAACTGGGCTTCGCAAGTATTGATTTAGGCAGCCTGGAGGTTGGCGGTACGCTACAACAATTCCCCGGAGGGCCTCTTCCGGCGGTGAACCTGGTGCAACTGGCATAGCTAAAGGCAACGATAAATATGACGCAGCGTACTTCCGCAGAGACCTTTGAAGAATACCTTCCCGGCAAGCTGATCAGGGAACATCGGGCGCAATCTTCCCGGGATGTATTCGTGCAAATTCTGGCGCGCAGACACGTGCAGGAAAACGTCATTATTCCGGCAGTGCCGGAGCCTTTTATCGTCTGGATCCTCTCAGGTAATGCCGTCGTTGAGGAGCGTTCCCCCGGTGAGCCGTGGTTAGCAAACCGCGTTACCGCAGGCGATTTCTTTCTCACAACGGCGGCTTCTCCTACTGAAATGCGCTGGCACGCCGGGCCAGATACGCCTTTCGTCGTTATGCATGTTTATATGGGAGTGGCTATGATGCAGGAGTATGAACTGCGGGAAGTCTCCGGCGCGCGCGACGACACGCTATCCGCCCTGCTGGAGCAGATACGTCAGGAGCTGTATCTGCAAAATCCACCCAGCGGCCCGTTTATCCAGGGCATTGCGCAGGCGCTGGCAGTACATCTGATTCGCACCTATGGCACACATGCGAAACGACACCGCGGGGGCTTGCAAGCATTTAAGCTGCACCGGGTCTTCACGGCAATGCGTGAAGGGTTAGCCCAGCCGTTTGACCTGGCACGCCTGGCTGAACTGACCGATCTTAGCGAATACCATTTTAGCCGCGCCTTTAAACAGTCAACCGGACTTTCCCCTTCTCACTACTTTATCCGGCTACGCATGGAGGAGGCGCGTCGCATGCTATCGGAAAGCAATGATTCCATTATCAATATTGCACTGAACGTCGGATACACCAGCCCCAGCCACTTTGCTGCCGTATTCCTCAGGCATAACGGCGTGACGCCCTCCCACTATCGCAGCGATGCCGTTCGCAGCAAAAGCCCGACAGTTTGAGCAAAAGCCCGCGCGAAGCGATTGCCAGAAAGATCCATTATTGACCCGTACTTCAGACATTCTTTCTGAAGCGTTGAAATCAACTCTCAAGAGGATCAACTATGGAACTCAACGGTAAAGTCGCGCTCATCACCGGTGCTTCAAGCGGAATTGGTGCCTCCACGGCCAAAAAGTTAGCGGAACAGGGCGTCAGGGTGGGTCTCGCTGCCCGCCGTCTGGATCGTCTTCAGGCGCTGGTGTCTGAAATTGAGGCTGCTGGCGGGGAAGCCATGGCGCTGGCAATGGATGTCACTGACCCGGCCTCAGTTAATAAAGGGGTGGAGGCACTGCACAAACGCTATGGCCATATTGATATCGCCTTTAATAACGCCGGGCTGATGCCGATTTCGGATATCGCCAGCCTCCGGGTTGACGAGTGGCATCGAATGGTAGATGTAAACGTAAAGGGCCTGTTTAACACGGTCGCGGCCGTACTGCCGATTATGCAGTCACAGCGCTCGGGTCATATCATCAATACCTCGTCGATCGCCGGGCGTAAAACGTTTCCCGGACTGGGTGTATACTGCGCGACGAAGCACGCGGTTGCCGCCTTCTCGGATATTTTGCGTATGGAGCTGGCCCCTCAGTTCAACATTCGCGTCACCTCGCTTCAGCCGGGTGCCGTTGAAAGTGAATTATTCGAGCATATCAGTGACGAAAATTATCGTGCACAGATGGAACAGCTGAAGGAGAAGATGACGTTCCTGAAAGCCGATGATATCGCCGACTCGATTCTTTACGTATTGCAGGCACCGGAACATGTGGACGTGGCAGAGCTGTTTATTATGCCGACCGAACAGCCGTGGTAAGAGGGTGAAGCGGGTCAGGCTGGTGCCTGACCCGCTACGTTAGTTTGCAGAGGCCGTAGGTCTGATGGTGATTTCGGTGGTATCGACACTCTCAGGCGCCTCGATGATGTGGCGCACGGCGCGAGCGATATCAGCCGGTTTGAGAGCAATAGCCCGGTACGCATCCATCACCGCCATGGTTTCTTCGTGCGTAATGGTCGAGGCCAGTTCGCTTTCCACTACCCCAGGGTTGACGCAGGTCACACGGATGTTCGAACTTTCCTGACGTAAACCATCGGAAATGGCCCGTACCGCAAATTTGGTCGCGCAATAGACGGCGGCCGTGGGCACGACGGACAAGGCACCAATCGAGCCTATATTGACGATCTGCCCCGAGCCCTGGGCTTCCATAATCGGCAAAACAGCACCAATACCCCACAGTACGCCCTTGATATTTACGTCAATGGTGCGTTCCCACTCATCCTGCTTGCCAGCCGAAAGCGGAGACAGAGGCATAATGCCCGCGTTGTTAATAAGAACGTCAATGCGGCCCCACTTTTCCAGTGCAGCCTCAACGAAGGCAGCCATCGACTGGCGGCTGGTAACGTCTAATACCTGAGCCTCTGCCTCTCCTCCTGCGCTGCGGATTTCATCAGCCAGGGCGTGGATGCGCTCCAGCCTGCGAGCCCCCAAGAAAACTTTTGCGCCTGCCTTTCCCAGCTCTCTGGCAATACCTTCTCCAATACCGCTGGAGGCACCGGTAATTAAGATCACTTTGTTCATGTTTTGCTCCTTCAGTTGAGTTCAAAGCAATCATAGAGTCTCAACATTGTTTCTTGTATCCTGCCTTTACTGGACTCACTGGTTAGCGATGTTAAACAATGAAAATTGATCTTAATTTGTTACCGCTTTTTCTGGCGGTCGCCGAGGAGCGCAGCTTCAGCGCGGCCGCCGGGCGGCTGGGCATCACCCGTTCCGCTGTCAGCCAGGGGATAAGACGTCTCGAAGATGGGTTTCAGACCCTGCTGGTGATGCGCACCACGCGCTCGGTAAGGCTCACCGAAGCGGGTGAACGGTTGCATAAATCGTTGCTGGGGCCCATCGCCAACATTGAGGCGGCCTTTGACGATGTTATCTCGGACAGCATACCGCGCGGACAGCTCAGGATCGCAGTCACCTCAATTGCGGAAGCATTTCTTTCGGGCCCACTGCTCGCCTCGTTTACGGCCGCGCATCCTGCGGTATCGCTTGATGTTTTCGTGTCAGATGAGGAATTCGATATCGTGGCAGCGGGCTATGACGCCGGGGTGAGGCTGGGCGAAGTTATCGAAAAAGACATGATCGCTATTCCCCTTACGGGCCAGCAGCGTGAACGGGTGGTGGCTTCACCTTCCTATCTGGCGACACACTGCGCACCGACGCACCCCCGTGAACTGGTCGCTCATCGGTGTATCGGCTGGCGCCCTTCCCCGGACGTTGCCCCCTATCGCTGGGAGTTTGAGGAAGCAGGCGTCCCTTTCGATGTGGCAATTGAACCACAAATCACCACTAACGATCTGCGTCTTATGCTCAGCCTCGCGCTGGCCGGCGGTGGTATAACCTTTGCCACGGAGGACACCTTCACACCGTACATTGAATCAGGACAGCTGGTTTCCTTACTGGATGCGTTTCTTCCATCTTTTCCTGGTTTTTATCTCTATTTTCCCCAGCGCCACAATATGGCCCCCAAGCTCAGAGCCCTGATCGAGCACATCCGCCAGTGGCGACAGCTCCCCGCCACGCAGCCGACACTGCGTTAAATGGTTCCAACCCTGAATGCAGATTTTCCTCAATCTACTGCATCCCTTTGATGAGCATCAACGACAGCACGTCATTACCATGGAAAATGACAACGGACACGATGGGCAGGACTTCACACAAGGATGGAACCTTAAAAATGTACAGACCAATAGTTGTTATCCTCTTTATTCTTTTGACATTAGCTGCCCTCGTGGAAATCGGCATAATTTCTTTAGGCTAATACCGATAGCCTCTGAAAGGCCACGCTTGCGGCCTTTTATTTATTAAACATGAGAAGAAAATACGTAATTTTTTTGAGTAGCAGAAATTAACCCGCCCGTAAAAATATATTTTATAAATGAGAGAGTTTTAAATATATCATACACCAGATATTTTACCCTAACTTAAACTACAATTAAGCAGCAATTAAACCTAACCAAAATTAGATATTTATCGCATATTATAATTATTAATATCGCCCCACCAGCACCGTTTTAAGGGTTGCACCTTTTACGCCGAAACCCTTTATCCACGCGCCCTCATAGCTAACGAAATATATTCACGCTATCAATTAATCTCCCCTGCAATAGCCGCATTGGGTTTACGAACACTTAATTTGCGTATTCAGACATTTATAGCTATATCATTTTTATAACGAAATAATTTAATACCTGCACAAATAATAAGGCTTATAAATCGCAAACATATAAATAAACAACTATTTCCTGTGTAAATAATTAGCTTTGCCCTGAGGTTGCCACTTTTAATCCTGGCGGGCATCGGTCGCGCTAAACAAAGTAACGGTAAATCCTGTTTATTAAACAGTATTTTCGCCGGGAGCGCGTTCATCCCTTCAGAAACGATGGCTTTGTTTGACACGCCGTAACCAATCACTCTGCTGGAGTAATAACTGTATGAGCCAAATATCTGTTATATCTAAATTAACTGGCGTGGAAACGACCACGGAAGGGACACAGATAACACTCGATCACTCCTCAATCGTTAAGCTTAACGTGGATCGAGCCAACATCGCAGATTACTCCCGCAGCGGAAACGATCTGGTGATTACCCTCAATTCGGGCGAAGTGATTACCCTCAAGAATTTCTACGTTACTGATGCGCAGGGCGTAAGCCAGCTGGTGCTTGAAGAAAGTGACGGAGCGCTGTGGTGGATTGAAGATCCAACCGGTGCCGCGACCTATGAATCCATCGCCTCCACCGATGCATTACTGGCGGCGTCAGGGAGTGATGCCGGCGGCGCCGCTGCGTGGCCCTGGGTGCTGGGTGGCCTGGCCGCCGCAGGTGGGATTGCTATTGCGGCGGGAACCGGCGGTGGAGGTGGCGGAGATGACGATAACAACAACCCGAATCCCGGTAATCCGGGAAATCCTTCCGAACCTGATACTACGCCTCCGAATGCTCCCACTAATCTTCAGGTCTCACCTGACGGCAAAACCGTAACAGGTACGGCTGAACCGGGCAGCACGATTACCCTTAAAGATGCCGATGGCAACACCATTGGAACGGGCAAGGTCGGCAGCGACGGCAAATTTACTATCGATCTCGGTACACCGCTCACCAACGGGGAGCAGATCACCGCCACGGCCACCGACCCGTCCGGCAATACCAGCCAGGGTGGTCAGGTCACAGCACCGGATCTCACCGCGCCGGATGCACCTGCCAATCTGGAGGTTTCGCCTGACGGCAAAACCGTGTCCGGTACGGCTGAGCCGGGCAGCACCGTGACACTGAAAGATGCCGATGGCAACACCATCGGAACGGGCAAGGCTGGCAGCGACGGGAAATTTACTATCGATCTCGGCACGCCGCTCACCAACGGGGAGCA
>NZ_JADCLG010000031.1:49846-99367 GCF_014982425.1 Enterobacter cloacae complex sp. I1M
CCGTCCGGCAATACCAGCCCGGGCGTTCAGGTCACGGCACCGGATTCAACCGCGCCGGCTGCCCCCGAGATTGTCACCGTCAATGATAACGTGGGCACCGAAGCGGGCCCGCTGAGCAACGGACAACGCACGGACGATGCACGCCCGACGTTCAGCGGCATCAGTGAAGCTGGCACCGTTATTACCTTCTATGACAACGGCAAGCCGATCGGCACCGCCACGGCCGATGCTACCGGGAAATGGAGCTTTACCCCGTCGACCAACCTGTCTGAAGGAAACCACGCCATTACCACCACCGCGACCGATGCGGCAGGCAATACCAGCCCGGCGTCCACGGCCGTGACCTTCGTGGTGGATACGGTCGCACCAGGCGCCCCGGCCATCACCGGCATGACCGACGACGTTGCGCCCAATACCGGCGTGCTCGGAAGCGGAAGCACCACTAACGATCCGCGCCCGCAGCTCACCGGCACGGCGGAAGCGGGCTCTACGGTCACCATCTATGATAACGGCATTGCCATTGGCACAGCGGTTGTAGGCAGCAACGGAAGCTGGAGCTTTACGCCGTCAGTTAACCTGAGCGAAGGCAGCCACCAGCTTACCGTACGCGCCACCGACATCGCCGGTAACACCGGTCCGGCCTCGCCGGCCTTTACCGTAACGGTGGATGTCACCACCCCGCCGGTGCCGACAGGATTTATCGTTAACGATGACACCGGAGGGCTGAAAGGCACGATTACCGCCGGGCAGTTTACCGACGAGTCGCAGCCCCGCCTGACGGGCCGAGGAGAACCAGGCAGCACGATTACGGTTTACGATAACGGCGTTGCGATTGGCAGCACAACGGTTCTGCCGAACGGTACCTGGAGCATCACGCCGACAACGCCGCTGGCAGAGGGTGCACATTCGATTACCCTGCGCGAAACCGATGCGGCAGGCAACCAGAGCGGCATGTCTCAGCCGATCAACTTTACCGTCGATCTTACGCCGCCAGACATGCCGGAGGCGACGCTCAATTCGACAGGCACGCAAATCACCGGTACTGCCGAGCCGGGCAGCAAAATTGTCATCACCAACAACGCCGGGGTGCAAATCGGGACCGCCACTGCCGACAGCAACGGCAACTACATCGCCAACCTGAACCCTGCACAAGTGAACGGCGAGATCATCTCCGTGGTCGCCTCCGATGCCGCAGGCAACCAGAGTTCCCCGGCGCTGGTTAACGCAGCGGACATCACCGCGCCTGCCGCACCGGGTAACCTGGTGGTGGCGGAAGACGGGGCAAGCGTCAGCGGAACCGCCGAGCCAAACAGCACGATTATTATTAAAGCGCCGGACGGTACGATCATCGGCCAGGCCACCGCCGGTCCGGACGGCACCTTTACCATCCCGATTTCGCCAGCCCAGACCAACGGCGAAGCCCTTGAAGTGACGGCCACCGACGGCAGCGGCAACACCAGTCCGTCCGGCTTTGCCGACGCGCCAGACAGCACGCCACCGCTGGCACCGGAAAACGTGGTTATCTCTGCCGACGGCACCACGGTAACCGGTACAGCCGAGCCGGGCAGCACCGTCACCATTCGTGAAAATGGCGTTAAGGTCGGGGAAGCGGTCGCCGACGATCAGGGTAATTTCAGCGTTGATCTGATCCCGCCGAAAGCCAACGGCGAAGCCCTGACCGCAGATGCCACCGATACCGCCGGAAACACCGGCCCGACCGCGCCGTTTGACGCGCCGGACATCACCGCGGCACAAACCCCGGTCATCACAGGCGTGGAGGATGATGCGCTCGACGTCACCGGTCCTGTCAGCCAGAACGGTCTCACCAACGACAAAACCCCGACCATCAACGGAACGGGCGAGCCCGGCACAACGATCACCCTCTACAGCGGCACCACTGAAATCGGCACCGCAGTGGTTGGGCCTGACGGCCAGTGGTCCATCACGCTGGAAACGGATCTTCCCGACGGCGGGCACGTGCTGACGGCGACGGCGGTTGACGCCAACAATAACCTCAGCGGGACATCGAACACCTGGAGCATCACGGTGGATACCGCCGCGCCGGGCGCTCCAGCCATTACGCAGGTCATTGATGACGTACCGGGCCGCACGGGGCCGCTCGACAACAACCAAATCACCAACGACACGCTCCCGACGCTGAACGGTACCGGCGAGCCGGGCTCCACCGTGACGATCCGCCTGGACGGACAGGATATTGGTACTGCCATTGTGAATAACGGTGGCGCATGGACCTTCACGCCCACTACCGCATTAGGGAACGGGCAGCATACGTTCACCGTCGTCGCGAGCGATGCGGCCGGCAACACCAGCGCATCATCACCCGGCTTTACCTTTACCGTCGATACCACTCCGCCACCGGCAGCTACCCTTGACACCGTCTCCGATAACATCGGCACTGTGCAGGTTCCGCTTAACAGCGGGGATACTACCGATGACACGCTGCCGCAGCTGCAGGGAACCGCACCGGAAGGCACCACCATCACTATCTATGACGGGACCACCCTGCTCGGCACGGCCGTGCTTGACGGCAGCGGAGGCTGGAGCTTTACGCCAACCACGCCGCTGACGGACGGCCCGCATTCGCTGACGGTCCACGCGACGGATGAGGCGGGTAATACCACCATCTCGCCACCGTTTGAGCTGGCGATCGACACGACCGCGCCTGCAACGCCGGATATTCCTGAGATCACCGTGAACCCGGACGGCGCCACACCGGGGACGGCTCTGAATCCTGGGGAGACCACCCGCGATACCACACCAACCCTGAGCGGCTCGGGCACGCCGGGAGATACCGTAAGCATTTACGATGGCGCAACCAAAATAGGTGAAGCCGAGATCGATGGCGACGGTAACTGGAGCTGGACACCGGAAGATCCGCTCCCTGACGGCACCTACGATCTCTCCCTGACGGTGACCAATCAGGACAGCGCCGGGAACGAAAGCGCACCGTCCACGCCGGTGACCATTACCATTGATACCGACGCGCCGGGCCAGCCGGGGATCCCGACGGTGACAGACAGCGTAAGCCAGATCACCGGGCCAGTGGACAACGGCGGAACCACCAACGATCCGCGCCCGGTACTGAGCGGCACCGGTACGCCGAATGACGTCATTACCATCTATGACCAGGTGGGTACAGGCGAGCCGCAGGCCGTGGGCAGCGTCACGGTGGACGGTAGCGGTAACTGGAGCTGGCGTCCTGATAGCAACATTGGCGAAGGGACGCACCAATACACGGCGACCGCCACCGATGAAGCCGGCAATGAATCTCTGCCATCAACCGGTATCACGATAACGGTCGACACCCTCGCCCCGGATACCCCGCTCATCGGTTCCATTGGCGGCGCTCAGAATGGAGGCTCAACCAACGATAACACACCTGTCATTGGCGGAGGCGGCACGACCGGCGAAACGGTGATTATCTACAACAACGGCGTGGAAGTGGATCGCGTTGAAATCGCCAATGGCGAGTGGTCATACACCCTGCCGACACAAACCGATGGCCCGCTGAATATCACCGTCGCCGCGGTGGACGACGCGGGTAACCTGAGCCCGGTCAGCCCGGTCTTTAGCGTGACGGTCGATACGCAGGCACCGACCGTGCCGCAAATTGACGCCGTCTCTGACAGCCAACTGACTAACAGCGTGCTTTACACCCGCGACGGTACCCCAACCCTCACCGGGATTGGCGAGCCGGGTTCGAGCGTAACCGTTTCTGTTGATGGCACGCCGTCTCCGGTGGTCGTGGTGGTTCAGCCGAACGGGACATGGTCCTGGACAGCCGACCCCGCGCTTGCGGAAGGGCCGCACACCTTCTCGGTTGCCGCAAGTGACGCGGCGGGGAATACCTCCGCCAGCTCCGGCGATCTCAGCGTGACGGTGGATACGCTGCTTCCTGCAACGCCAACCAATATCACCATTGCCGCAGAGGGCACGCCGCTGACCGGTACGGCAGATGACGGAACCACGGTGACGGTGCGTGACGCCGGCGGCAATATCATCGGGACCGGGGTCGCGACGGGAGGCACCTTCTCCATCGCCCTCTCCCCGGCCCAACTGGATCCCGCGACGCTGACGCTGTTCGCCACGGACGCCGCAGGTAATGCAAGCCCGACAACCACCTTTGATGTACCGGACTCCCCGCTTATTCTGCCAGCGGTGCCGGTGATTACGGCAATCAACGATGACGCCGATCCCGTCACTGGCGATGTGAAAGATAAAACCACCAATGACACCACGCCTACCCTTACCGGCACCGCCGATCCGGGTAGCGTCATCACCATTTATCTGGATGGGGCGCTGGTTCCGCTGACCGAAATTGTTGCGGATACAGACGGCAACTGGAGCTACACGCCGCTACTGCCGCTCGCGGAAGGGCCGCACACCTTCGCCGTCACCGCCACAAACACCACCACCGGCGCGACCAGCGGGCAGTCGCCGATCGCGACTGTCACCGTCGACCTCACCGATCCGACCGCACCAGCCATCGGTGCGGTGACCGATGACGTAGGCCCGGTCACCGGCCCAATCGCTGACGGGCAGAGCACCAACGACAACCGTCCTACCCTGACCGGAACAGGCACGGCCGGGGACACCATTACGGTGTACGATGACGGCGACCCGCTGGGCACCGTTGTTGTCGGTCCGACCGGCACCTGGAGCTACACGCCGCCTGCGCTGGACGACGGCAGCCACACCCTGACCGTGACCGCCACCGACCCGGCAGGCAATGAGAGCGCTCCGTCGGCCGGGATCACCATTGTTGTCGACACCGTTTCCACCACGCCGGTAATTACCAGCGTGACGGATAACGCAGGGAATGCGGCAACGCCTGTCCCAAGCGGCGATCCAACCAACGACACTACGCCAACCCTGACCGGTAGCGCCGAGCCGAACAGCGTCGTCGCCATTTTTGATGGCGCTACGCAAATTGGTACGGTGGCAGCAGACGGCACCGGTGCCTGGACATTTACTCCTGAAACCGCCCTCGGCGAAGGGACGCATGACTTTACTGTCAGAGCGACGGATCCGCAGGGCAACGTCAGCCAGCCGTCCAACGCCTGGAGCGTCGAAATCGATCTGACTGCGCCACAGGTGCCGACGATCGTTACGGTCAGCGACAATGCCCCGGGAGGCACAACCGGCCCGCTTACCGCCGGGCAGGTGACCAATGACACCACGCCAACCCTCAGCGGCTCCGGCCAGGCGGGTACCATCATTCACGTGCTGAATAACGGCGTGGAGATTGGCACCACCACGGTCGACGGCAGCGGCAACTGGACCTTTACGCCGGATCCGGTACTGACGGACGGGACGTATAACCTGCGCGTTAACGCCAGCGATGATGTCGGAAACGTCTCCGCCAACTCGCCAGTGTTCGCCTTTACGGTGGATACCGCCGGGCCTGCGGCCCCGGTGGTTACCACGGTAATAGACGATGTCAGCCCGGGGACGGGAACCCTCGCCAGCGACGGCTCCACGAACGACACCCGTCCAACCTTCAACGGTACGGGGGAAGTGGGCGCAACGGTACACGTTATTGTCGATGATGTGGAAATCGGCACGGCGGTCGTCAACGCCCAGGGTAACTGGACCTTCACGCCGACCACTGAACTGGGCGAAGGGCCGCACGTTATTACCTTCAACGCCACCGATGCCGCAGGCAATACCGGGGTCACCTCACCACCGTTCAACCTGACGGTGGATACCTCGGTGCCTGAGGCACCGGTCTTTACCCCGGCCACTGACGATGCTGGTACCGTGCTGGGCCCGGTCGCCTCGGGACAAAGCACAGACGACACCACGCCAACACTGAACGGCACCGCGGCGGCCAACGCGACCATCACCATTTATGAAAGTGGCCGTGAAGTGGGTACCGCCGTGGCGGACGCAAACGGCGTATGGAGCTTTACCACCGGTACGCTGGCAAACGGCAGCCACACCTGGACCGCCACGGTAACCGATGCCGCGGGCAACGTCAGCCCTGCCTCACCAGGCTTTACGCTGGTGGTAGATACGGCTGCGCCTGTCGCGCCGGTTATCACCCAGGCGATTGACGACGTTGGCACCATCACCGGGGCAATAGGTTCCGGCCAGACCACCAACGATCCTCTCCCGCGTCTGGTGGGGACCAGCGAGCCGCTGGCCACCGTGAATATTTATGAGGGCACCACGCTGGTGGGCACCGGTACTGCCGATGCCGATGGCAACTGGACCGTCGATATCACCGTGCCGCTGGACAGTGGGTCACACACCTTTACCGCAGAAGCAACGGATCAGGCGGGTAACACCAGCACGTCGTCCGCCGACTTCAGCCTGACCATTGACACCACGCCGCCAGCGCTGCCGGTGCTGACCAGCATCACCGACGATGTCGGTAACGCCGCTGCGCCTGTCGCCAACGGCGGGTTAACCAACGACGCGCGGCCAACGATCACCGGTACGGCAGAAGCCGGCGCGACGGTCACCATCTTTGATAATGGGGTACAGATTGGCACCGCAGTCGCCACCGGCGGCGCGTGGAGCTTTACGCCTTCCACCCCGCTGGCTGACGGGCCGCATAATCTGACCTTCTCCGCCACCGACGCGGTGGGCAACGCCAGCGCGCAGACCGGCGGTTACACCATTAATGTGGATGCCACCGCCCCTGTCGCACCGGCAATCACCTCGATTGAGGATGATGTGGGGACCGTCACCGGACCTGTTACTGGCACCAACCCAACCAACGATACCCGTCCGACCTTAAACGGTACGGCAGAAGCCAATACCACCGTACGTATTTACGACGGCACGACGCTGGTGGGGACCGTCACTGCCGATGCCAACGGCAACTGGACGCTGCCGCAAACCAGCACCACGCTGACGGAAGGCGCGCATAACTTCACCGCAACCGCCACCGATGCCGCGGGCAATACCAGCGTGGCTTCACCGATTATCACGATTAACGTTGACCTGACGCCGCCACCAGCCCCAACCGGGCTGGCGGTGATCACCAACGGGACGCAGGTCACCGGTACAGCAGAAGCGGGAAGCACCGTCACCATCACCAGCAGCACCGGAACCGTGCTTGGAACGGCCGTCGCGGACGGTAGCGGAAGCTTCAGCGCCACCATCACCCCTGCACAGACCGCCGGTGAATCCCTGATCGTCTTTGCTACCGATAAGGCCGGTAACGCGGGTATCACCACCTCCGTGATTGCCCCGATCACCACAATCCCGAACGCGCCTGTTATCGCCAATATTGACGATAACGTTGGCACGGTGACGGGCAACCTGACCAACGGGAATACCACCGATGACACCACGCCAACCCTGAGCGGCACGGCGCAGCCGAACACGACCATCACCCTCTATAACAACGGGGTGCTGATGGGCACGGTCACCGCGAATGCCAGCGGCAACTGGAGCTTCACCACGCCGGTGCTGAGTGAAGGCCCGCATGCCTTCACCGCCACGGCGAGCAACGGCTCGGGCACCAGCCCGATTTCCACGTCGACCACCGTCATTGTCGATCTCACTGCGCCAACGGCTCCAACCGGGACCTTCAACGCAGACGGCAGCGTACTGACCGGTAGCGCTGAAGCGGGCAGCACCGTCACCATCCGCCTGGCGGATAATTCAACGGTCACCGCCACGGCGGACAGCAACGGTTCCTGGAGCTACACCTTCCTCAATAAACAGACGGAAGGTCAGACGCTGCAAATCACCGCCACCGATGCGGCAGGCAACGTTTCGCTGCCCGGCTCAGCCCTTGCGCCGGTGGTGCCGCTCTCTGCCAGCACCAACGCTGAAGAACTGGCGCTGACGACCACCGCCACGGTGACCAACTCGCAGTACAGCGACTATGGTTTCCTGCTGGTAGGCGCCTTAGGTAACGTGCTGACGCTGCTCGGCAACGACACCGCGCAGGTAGGTTTCACCGTCGGCAGCGGCGGCAGTGCGGATATTGCCGTGAACGCCAACGCCACGGGTGCCGTTCTTTCCCTGCTCAATACCCTTGAACTGGTGGTACAGCGCTTTGACGCCGCCAACAACACCTGGACCACCGTGGTCGATACCGGACAGCCGCAGTTCGCTGACCTGTTGACCCTCGGCGCGACGGGGGTGTCGCTGAACCTGACCGGGCTGGCGAATGGTCAGTATCGCGTCCTGAGCTACAACACTAACCTGCTGGCAACCGGCTCTTACACCAGCCTCGATGTGGCGGTGAAAGAGACCAGCGCAGGCACCGTGTCCGGCGAGACCAGCGTTGTCGGGAACGTCATCACTGACGTGGATCCAACCGCAGGCAGCGACAACGCCCCGGCGGGCACCACCGTCACTACGGTCACCAACGCCCAGGGCACCACCACCAGCGTTACGGCTGACGGCACGGTGATTCAGGGGCAATACGGCACGCTGACCATCAACCTGGACGGCAGCTATACCTATAACCTGACCAACACCAGCGCCGCCGTCATTGGCCGCACGGAGAACTTTACCTACACCATCACCCATAACGGCACCAGCGCCTCGGCAAATCTGGTTCTGTCGCTGGGCGAAGGCACTACCAGCAGCGGGATCGTGGCCGTGGACGATACCGCCTCGCTGACCTTCGACACCACCGTGGAGGCGATCAACAACGGCACCTCGTCGCAGGGCGGCTTTACCCTGGTGGGGATCAACCTTGGCAATACCCTGGGGCTGAACCTGCTGGACGATCTGGCCAACCCGATCATCTATAACGTGGAAGAAGGCACCACCCGCACCATGACCGTTCAGGCGTCCGTGGGCGGCGTCGCGCTGGCCTCGGTGTTCGACCTCTACATCTATAAGTTCAACAATGCGACGCAGACCTTCGAGCAGATGCGCGTTGAACCCGGCTGGCTGCGCGCGCCGCTGCTGGGCGGCACTTCCCCGCAGCTGACGTTGAACCTGCCCGCTGGCGAGTACCTGTTCCTGCTCAATACGGCGGCGGGGATCACCGCGCTGACGGCCTACACGCTGAACGTCTTGCAGGATCATGTCTACAGCGTGGCAAGCGTGAGCGAGAGCACGACCGGGGATGTGCTGGCGGATGATATTGCGCCAGCAGGTACCGTGGTCTCCGACGTTAACGGCGTGGCGGTGAACAGCAGCGGCCTGACGGAGATCACCGGAGAGTACGGTACGCTGCGGATCAACGCAGCCGGGGAGTACACTTACACCCTGGACAGCGGAGTCGGCGCTGACAGCATCAGCACCCCAGATACCTTCGTCTACACCATCACCGCGCCGAACGGCTCGAAAGACACGGCATCGCTGAACATCAACCCGACCGCGCAGCCAATGGACGCGGTGAACGATGTCAGCACGGCGATGGACGTGAACTCGGTGCACCGCACCGCCGCATACTCGGATACCACCGTCGGGTCGGCGAGCTGGAACGCCGCGCTGCTTGCCTCAACCCAGGGCAGCGGAAGCGGGACCTTCGTGGTGGATCCTAATACTGCACTGCATAACGTGGTTCTGTCGTTTAACGTCGCCTCGCTGCTGACCCTTACCGGGTTAACGGTCGACTGGACGCTGACCAACGGCACCACCACCCTCAGATCCGGCTCATTTAACGGCGGGCTGCTGCTGGGCGGCAGGGCGACGATCAACCTGACGGGCCTCGATCTGGAAGCGGGAACCTATACGCTGAACTATACCGGCAGAATGGGACCGCTGGGGGTGGGAAATATCACCGTTACCCCAAGCGTCACCGGGACCAGCTACTCCCTGTCGCAGTTTGACGCCACGGGCACCCACACCGTTGACGGCAATATCTTCGACGGCACCGGCTCCGCGGGCGCGATGGACCAGCTGCACTCGGTGGATACCCGTCTCAGCATTACCGGCTACGACGGCGTAACCAGCACGCTGGATCCTTACACCGGCAGCACGCAGGTAAACATCACGGGTCACTACGGCACGCTGGCGATTGCCGCAGACGGCAGTTACACCTACACACTCAACCCGGGGATATCGTTCTCTACCATCACCAGCAAGGAGGTCTTTAACTACACCCTGACCGACGCCAACGGCACCCGGGATACCGCCTCGCTGACCATCAATATGGCACCGAAATTTGTCAGTTCGGAACATAACGATGTGATTAGCGGCACGGCCTACGGCGACACGCTGATTTATCAGGTGTTGAACACTACGGCGGGTAACGCCACCGCAGGTAACAGCACGGGTGACCACTGGACGAACTTCTCCCTGTCGCAGGGAGACAAGATCGACATTGGCGATCTGCTGGTGGGCTGGAACGGTAGCGCGTCGACGCTGGGGAACTATGTCTCTGTTTCACAAAGCGGTAACAATACTGTGATCTCCATCGACCGTGACGGCACGGGAGCCGCCTACACTAAATCTACGCTCGTTACGCTGGACAACGTTCAGACCACCTACGACGAGCTTGTAAACCAGCAACACATCATTACCTGATAGCACCTGCAAGAAATGACCCGGGCGCGCACAGCGCCCGGGCATAAACAAAAAAGCAGTACTTTTTTATTAGGGACAAGACATGGGAAAGAAGATGCCTTACTGGTGGCTCTCGTGCTGCCTGATATCTGTGCCCGCTATCGCGGCAAACCCTGCGGCGATGATTAATACCGGACAATTAAGCGAAACGCAGGAACTCCCCTCTTTAAATGGCCGCGTGGCGCCCGTAGCCAGCAAAGCCGCCCCCGGCACGCTACAGCTGGATGAAGCCGTAAACCGCGCCGTGACCTGGCATCCGGCCATCAGTGAAGCCGTCGGCAAACTTTATCAGCAGAGCGAAAATGTGGACGTCGCCAAATCGAAATATTATCCGCAAATTAACGCCGGCATGGATAACGGCTATAGCCACGACGGCGACGATAATGGCTTTACCCCCTCGCTGGTGCTTTCGCTTTCGCAAATGCTTTACGACTTCGGCAAAGTCGCAAGCCAGGTGCGCGCCGAAAACGCGGGCGTCGCCCAGCAGCAGGCCAACGTGCTGGTGAGCATCGACACTATCGCCCACGATACCGCCATCGCTATGGTGCAGGTGCAGACCTGGCAGCAGATGGTCGAGACCGCTAAAGAACAGCTGGACGCCCTGACCTCCATCGGCACACTGACGAAGCTGCGTAATGACGAAGGCGCCACGTCGCTCTCTGACGTGGTGCAGACCGATGCCCGTATCGAAGGCGCGCGAGCGCAGCTGATGCAGTATCAGGCCAGCCTCGACAGCTCACGCGCCACGCTGATGAGCATGCTGGGCTGGGACGGCCTGAACGCGGTCAGCAACGAATTTCCGCAAAGTCTGGCCCGCAGCTGCGATATTGCCGAGCCGGACGATCGCCTGGTACCCTCGGTTTTAGCGGCCTGGGCGCAGGCCAACGTCGCGCAGGCCAATCTCGACTATGCCAACGCGCAGATGACCCCTACCGTCTCGCTGGAGCCGGAAGTCCGCCACTATCTTAACGACCGCTACTCAGGCAACGAAACGCGGGACCGCACCCAGTACTCCGCGTGGGTAAAAGTGCAGATGCCGCTCTATCAGGGCGGCGGCCTCACCGCCCGGCGTAACGCCGCCGGACACGCGGTGGAATCGGCCCAGTCCACCATTCAGCGCACCCGTCTTGAGGTGCGGCAAAAACTGCTGGAAGCGCGCAGCCAGGTGATGAGCCTGATGAGCACGCTTCAGATCCAGGGCCGCCAGGAAGCGCTCAGCGCCCGTACCCGCGAGCTGTATCAGCAGCAGTATCTCGATCTTGGTTCCCGCCCGCTGCTCGACGTGCTCAACGCCGAGCAGGAGGTGTATCAGGCGCGCTTTACCCAGCAGCAAACCGCCGGACAGCTCCGCCAGCTTCAGCTGAACTGTCTCTACCAAACCGGGCGCATACGTCAGGCGTTCGATCTTGAAAACCGCACCATCCAGACCGTGGAGATCCAGCCATGAAGCAACGCGATATTCCGCAGGGTGAAAACATGACGGATGAGGCGCTGGAGCAGTGGGCGCAGGCGTTTGGCTATGTGGCGACGCGCTATCGCGTTGCCTGCTCGCCAGGCTCGCTGATCGCGGGCGCGCCGTGGCTGAAAGGCAAACCGATGGTGCCCGCGCTGACGCAGCTCGCCCGTGAAGCCGGGCTGACGTTCCAGCTGCTGACGGCCGATCAGCAGTCCATTAACAGCTGGCGTCTGCCGGTGGTGGTAGAGCTAAACGACGGTAAAATCGGCGTGATCGATAATTTCGACGGCGAGGATACGCTTGAAGTCAGCTTTTTCGACGACAGCACGCACACCAACCGCCTGTCGATGAGCGCGATGCTGCCTGCCATCCGCCACGTCATCGCCCTGCGTCCGCTGGCGGCGCTGAAGGACAGCCGCGTGGACGCCTATATCTCAAAATACCGCCCGGACTGGCTCTACCGGCTGGTGATGCGCGACCTTCGCCCTTACAGCTGGGTGATGCTGGCGGCGCTGTTTATCAACGTGCTCTCCCTCTCCGGCATTGTCTTTTCCATGCAGGTGTATGACCGGGTGATCCCCGCCCAGTCCTACCCGACGCTCTACGTACTGACCATTGGGGTACTGATCGCCACGCTGTTTGGTTTTGTGCTGCGCGTGGCGCGCGGGCACATTATGGATCTGCTGGGCAAACGCTCGGATATGCGCGTCTCGGATCGGGTCTTCGGCCACGCGCTGCGGCTACGCCACAGCGCCATTCCGCGCTCCACCGGCAGCTTTATCTCCCAGTTGCGCGAGCTGGAGCAGATCCGCGAGATGGTCACCTCCTCCACCATTTCCACCATCGTCGATCTGCCGTTCTTTATCCTGTTTGTGATTGTGCTGGCGATCATCGCCCCGCAGCTGGCGTGGATCGCCCCGGTGGCGGCGGTGATCATGGTCCTGCCTGGCCTGCTGCTGCAAAAGAAGCTGGCGGAGCTGGCGAAGCAGTCGGCGCATGAATCTACCCTGCGCAACGCGGTGCTGGTGGAGAGCGTGCAGGGGCTGGAGGACATCAAGCTGATGCAGGCGGAGAACCGCTTTTTGCAGCAGTGGAACAGCTATATCCAGATCACCGCCGAATCCGGCCTGCGCACCCGCGAACTGACGCAGAACCTGATCAGCTGGGGGATGACCATTCAGAGCCTGGTCTATGCCGGGGTGATCGTGGTGGGCGCGCCGATGGTGATCGACGGCACCTTAACCACCGGTTCGGTGGTGGCCGCCTCGATGCTCGCCTCACGGATGATCGCCCCGATGGCGACGCTGTGCGGCGTGCTGGCCCGCTGGCAGCAGGTGAAGGCGGCCAAAGAGGGGCTGGACAGCATTATGCAGCTGCCGACCGAGAACCAGCGCGAAGAGACGCCGATCCGCCAGGACGTGCTGCGCGGCCACTATCTTTTCGAGCAGGCGCAGTTCCGCTATCACCCGGAAGATCCCCGCATGGCGCTGCGCATTAACCGCCTGGAGATCAAAGCGGGCGAAAAAGTGGCGATCCTCGGGCGCAACGGCGCGGGCAAATCAACCCTGTTGCAGGCGATGGCGGGCGGGATGGATCTGGCGGGCGGTGAACTGCGGCTCGACAACCTCAGCCTGCCGCATCTGGACGTGGCTGACGTGCGGAGAAACGTCGGCTTTATGACCCAAAACGCCCGGCTGTTTTACGGCACCCTGCGCGAGAACATCACGCTCGGCATGCCGCGCGCCACCGATGAAGAGATCTTCGAGGTGCTGGAGATGTGCGGCGCGGCCAGCTTTGTGCAGAAGCTGCCAAAGGGGCTGGATTACCCGATTATGGAAAATGGCGTCGGGCTGTCCGGCGGGCAGCGGCAGTCTATTCTGCTGGCGCGGATGCTGCTGCGCGACCCGAATATCGTGCTGATGGATGAACCGACCGCCTCCCTTGATGAACATACCGAGCGGGAATTTATTCAACGACTCGGGGCGTGGCTCGGCAACCGCACGCTGGTTGTCGCGACCCACCGCGTGCCGGTACTGGAGCTGGTGGAGCGCGTGGTGGTACTCAAAGATGGCATGCTGGTGATGGACGCGCCAAAAGCGCAGGCGCTGAACAACAGCCGTATGCAGCAACAGCAGCAGGCAACCGGACGGGAGTGGAACAATGAAAATCAATCAGCGTGACGTTGCCGCAGTAGAAGATCTGGATAACGCGCTCGACTCCGAAAGCGGTTATACCGGTGCCCGGCGCATCGTTTTCTTCTCCCTGCTGATGTTTGTGGTGCTCGGCGTCTGGGCGTGGTTCGGGGTGCTGGATGAAGTCTCAACCGGCACCGGAAAAGTGATCCCCAGTTCACGCGAGCAGGTATTGCAGTCGCTGGATGGGGGGATCCTCACTGAGCTGAACGTACACGAAGGGGATCAGGTGCAGGCCGGACAGGTGCTGGCGCGGCTGGATCCTACCCGCTCGGAATCTAACGTCGGCGAAAGCGCGGCGCGTTACCGCGCGTCGCTGGCCTCCAGCGTGCGCCTGTACGCCGAGGTGAACGATCTCCCGCTGAAATTCCCGCCTTCCCTGGCGAAATGGACCGACCTGACCGCCGCAGAAACGCGGCTTTACAACTCTCGCCGCGCCCAGCTGGAGGATACGCAGCGTGAACTTCGCTCCGCGTTAGCGCTCGCCAATAAAGAACTGGCGATCACTCAACGGCTGGTGAAAACCGGTGCCGCCAGCCACGTGGAAGTGCTGCGCCTGCAACGGCAGAAAAGCGACCTGGAGCTGAAGCTCACCGACGTGCGTTCCCAGTATTACGTGCAGGCCCGTGAAGCGCTGTCGAAGGCCAACGCCGAGGTGGATATGGTGTCAGCGATCCTGAAAGGCCGCGAGGATTCCGTTACCCGCCTGACGGTGAAGTCGCCGGTGCGCGGGATCGTGAAAAACATCAAGGTGACCACCATCGGCGGCGTCATACCGCCCAACGGCGAGTTAATGGAGATTGTGCCGGTGGACGATCACCTGCTGATTGAAACCCGCCTCTCGCCCCGGGATATCGCCTTTATCCATCCTAATCAGGAGGCGCTGGTGAAAATCACCGCCTACGATTACGCGATTTACGGCGGGCTGCACGGGGTGGTGGAGACCATTTCGCCGGACACCATTCAGGACGAAGCGAAGCCGGAGGTGTTCTACTACCGTGTATTCATTCGCACCAGCCAAGATTATCTGGTGAACAAGGCGGGCAGGCACTTTTCGATTGTGCCGGGGATGATTGCGACGGTGGATATTAAGACCGGGGAGAAAACGGTGCTGGATTATCTGATTAAGCCGTTTAACCGGGCGAAGGAGGCGCTGAGGGAGCGGTAGTCAAACGCCGGGTGGCGGCTTCGCCTTACCCGGCCTACACCGCTGTTCCGAGTGATTAGGATCCAACACACCTAACATGATCTCCATCACCAATCTGCTATAGTAGCCCAAATTCATTTTTCAGGAAGAAATCATGCGCCAACGAACCATTGTCTGCCCCATCATCCAGAATGACGGAGCCTACCTGCTATGTAAAATGGCCGACGATCGCGGTGTATTCCCCGGTCAGTGGGCACTCTCCGGTGGTGGAATGGAACCAGGCGAAACCATGGAACAGGCGCTGCGCCGTGAAGTCCGTGAGGAGCTGGGCGACGCGCTGGACATTATCGACGTCAAGCCCTGGGCTTTTCGCGATGACATCAGGGTCAAAACTTACGCCGAGGGTACCACCGAGGAAATTTATATGATTTATCTGATCTTCGACTGCATCAGCGCCAATCGGGATGTTACGTTTAACGACGAGTTTCAGGAGATCGCCTGGGTTTATCCGGAATCGTTAAGAGAGCTGGATCTCAACGAGGCCACGCGCATTACCTTTGCGCAAAAGGGCCTTCTTTAATCGCCCACTGCCCCGGCGTTTTACCGGTCCACGTTCTGAAAACTTCAATAAATGCGCTGACGCTGCTGTATCCGCACGAGAGCGCAATCCACCCCACCGGCTTCCCCGCCGCCAGCCACTCCATCGCCTGCATGACGCGCGCCAGCTGGCGCCAGTTGACGAAGTTCATCCCCGTCTCCGCGCTAAACCGCCGGTTGAATGTACGTACGCTCATCCCGGCACGGCTGGCATGGCTTTCCACCGTCTGATTATCATCGACGGATTGCAGCAGTTTCCTGACCACATTTTTCAGCCGGGGATCGGTCGGTACGGGCAGATAAAAGCGGACCTGAGACGCCAGAGCCAACTCCTCCAGCAGCAAGATGAGCTTTCGGGGATCGTATTCACTCCCGGCAACGCTTAAACGGGAAAACAGTGCATCGGTAAAATCGTCAGACTCGAAAAGCGTGGCCTCTTCCGGAAGCCCTTCACAATCGGCAGGGTCAAGATAGACAGCGCAACCTTCAATCGCGCTTTCCGAAAAGGCAGCGTGCTGCTGACCAGGCGGGATCCAGCCGATATGTTTTGCGGGTACCACCGAACGCCCCAGCGGCGTCTCAATCACCAGCAGCCCCGCAGCAATGCGCCAGAGCTGGCCGGCATGATGGCTGTGCCACGGTGTGTGATAGCCGCCGGGATGAACAAGCCTCTCAGTTGTCAGCATGAATTTGACCGAAAATCGTTATTCTTCGACTTATTACAGAAACTACGCCTTATGCTGTCAAGGATAATAGCGGCTCAACATCACGAGGAGCTAACATGACCATCATTACATCCCTAATAAACCAGCCCGACAACACCGCGCAGCGCGAGCAAATGGCCTGTCTGTTAACCCGCTTATTCAATGGCAATGTAGATCCGGCAGAGGTGTTTACGCCCGACTACCAGCAGGTTACGGACGGTCACATGCTTGATTATCAGGGATTTATGAAACACCTGAACCATGTGCGTGCGCAGATCCGCGAGATTACGTTTACCGTGGAAGCGTTATGTTGCCATAACGAATGTGTGGCAGACCGGCACAGAGTGGCCGTGACATATCCGGATGGTCGCCAGGCAGAATTAGAGGTGTATATGTTTGCCACGCTGCGCGAGGGGAAAATTTGTCGGATCCATGAAGTCACACAGGCGCCAGACGGCGATGCATTTGACCGCACCCTCGCCCACGCCACGCAATAACCTTACCCTACACGGGAACAGCGCATAACGGCATCTGCCATTATGCGCATCCGCTTACAGGGAAATTTTCAGACGTCGAACCGCTTCTTTAAGCTGCTCATCCGTTGGGGTAACGAAAGACATGCGCAGCGTGGTGTGGTCCGGCTCGTTGCAGTAGAAGAACTCACCCGGCACAAACACGACGCCGTTGCTCAACGTTTTTTCCAGCCATTTCGTCGTATTGATGCCGTTATTCATTTTCGCCCACAGGAACATGCCGCCCTTTGGCTTGTGGAACGACATCACATCGCCCAGCTCCGCTTCCAGTTCACTGGCAAAGGTCTGGTATTTCTGGCGATAGGCTTCGCGGATCATTTTAATCTGATTCTCCAGACGACCGGTTTTCAGATATTCGTACGTCATCAGCTGCGACAGCGTGCTGGTGTGCAGATCGGTGGTTTGCTTGAGGTTCACCACCGCACGCTTCAGCCACTCCGGCACCAGCACCCAGCCCACGCGGGTGCCCGGCGCGAGGATTTTAGAGAAGGTGGAGGTGTACACCACGTTATCCTCATTGCCGATATCTTTGGCATGAGCAATCAGCGGGCGGAACGCTTCCTCGGTATAGTTGATTTCGCTGTACGGATCGTCTTCGATAATCACGAAGTCATAGCGCTTCGATAATTCCACCAGCTGTTTACGACGCGCCTCGGAGAGCGTCACGCCGCCCGGGTTACCAAAGGTTGGCACGATATAAACCGCTTTGATGGTTTTGGTTGCCACCAGCGCTTCAAGTTCATCTACTTTCATGCCGTCGCCGTCGGTGCCGACGGATTCAAAATTCGCCTGTGCCAGGCCAAAGACCTGCAACGCGGCGAGGTAGGTCGGACGCTCAACGACGACCGTATCGCCCGGGTTAATTAACGCACGTGCCAGCACGTCAAGCGACTGTTGAGAGCCGGATGTAATGACCACGTCATCGGCTTTACAGGCGATGCCGCGACCTTCACAGATGCGTTGGATCTCTTCGCGCAGCCCCGGGACGCCTTCCGTCAGGCCGTACTGGAACGCTTCGCCAAAATGCTGAGACAGCACGGCATCAGCGGCAATTTTTAAACCTTCATGATCGAACAGATCCGGGTTTGGAATACCGCCCCCCAGCGAAATCACGCCTGCCATTTTGCTATGTTTTAATAATTCACGGATGGCAGAGGATTGCAGGCCCTGCGCGCTGCTGGCGAGTTTGTTTGCAGACATTCTTTACTT
Organism: Enterobacter cloacae complex sp. I1M; assembly: GCF_014982425.1. Classification (NCBI taxonomy): domain Bacteria; kingdom Pseudomonadati; phylum Pseudomonadota; class Gammaproteobacteria; order Enterobacterales; family Enterobacteriaceae; genus Enterobacter; species Enterobacter cloacae complex sp. I1M. The sequence goes on from NZ_JADCLG010000031.1 coordinate 68,194, forward strand.
ACCTTCTTTTTTTATATTGTGCCCAATCTTAGCAGAATATGGGCAATAAATTCCGTTAGCTTAGGCAGCGGACGCAAATCCTGGCGCCACAATAAATGCACCGGCCTCGGCGCGGGCGTAAACGCTTCCAGAACCCGAACCAGCCTGCCGTTTGCCAGCTCTTCAGCCACCAGCACTTCCGGTTGCAGCAATAGTCCTGCCCCGGCTCGCGCCGCCATGCGTAAGCCGTAGCCGTCATTGCATCGTAAGACGGCATCACGCTTCCAGCGCACCTCGCCTTCCACACCGGGCAGCCGCCACTCGTTACGCGCCGTCCATACCGTGTGCGACAGACACAGGTGATCCACCAGATCGGCTGGCGTTTGCGGCGTACCGTGACGCGCCAGATATTCCGGCGCGGCGCAGATCGTCATGTTGTAGGGACACAGGTATTTCGCCACCAGATCCTCATTTCGGATCTCCCCGATGCGAATGGCCAGATCGACCCCTTCCTCCACCAGATCCACCATTCGGTTGGTGAGATCCAGTTCGATGCGCACTTGCGGGTAGCGCTGTAAAAACGTGGCCGTCAGAGGCGCGATAACGCAGCCGCCAAACGAGGTGGGTGCCGTCACGCGCAGGGTGCCGGCGGGCGTGGCTCGCAGACGTTCAACTGCGTTTTCAGCAATCGAGACCTGCTCCAGCACGCGCCTGGCCTCTTCGAAATAAACGCGTCCGGCGTCGGTCAGGCTCTGGCGTCGGGTGTTGCGTTCCAGTAGCCGCGTGCCGAGCTGCGATTCCAGCAACGCAATATACTTCCCGACCATCACCGCCGACATCTCCAGCCGGGCCGCCGCGCCGGTGAAGCTGCCGCTTTCCACCACCGCGATGAACGTCTCCATCCCGCGAAGCTTATCCATATTCCAAACCTCTGGTTAGTAATCTTCTAACGTTAGCCCAGTTTATCTGAGTTTTTATTTATTAAAGAATGAAGACTCACAACATAAGGAGTCTGCTATGAAAATCGTCATTATTGGTGCCAGCGGTACGGTCGGTCGTGCAGTCACAGAAGAGTTAAGCCAACGCCACGAGACGATCCGCGTGGGTCGCACGCAGGGCGAGCATCAGGTGGATATCACCTCGCAGGCGAGCGTACAGGCGCTGTTCGAAAAGATCGGCCCGGTGGATGCGATTGTCTCCGCCAGCGGTGGGGTACACTTCGGCCCGCTCGCAACCATGACCGACGACGAGTTCAACCGGGGCTTGCAGGATAAGCTACTGGGGCAGGTTCGTCTGGCGCTGACCGGCCAGCACTTCCTGAACGAAGGCGGCTCGATCACGCTGATAAGCGGGATTGTGGCGCACGAACCGATTGCTCAGGGCGTCAATGCCACCACCGTAAACGCGGCGCTGGAAGGGTTTGTGCGCGCCGCGGCCTGTGAACTGCCGCGCGGGATCCGCATTAACCTGATCAGCCCAACGGTGCTGACGGAATCCGTCGAAGCATATGATGGCTTCTTCCCGGGCTTTGAAAGCGTTCCCGCTGCGACCGTTGCGCAGGCCTACCGCCGCAGCGTGGAAGGGGTACAGAGCGGGCGGGTATATAAAGTCGGCTATTAAGCCTTACGGGCGGCGATCAGCACCAGCATCGGGCGTTCCGCCTCTTCGGCCAGCGCGGGCCAGGCGTCAACCTGCGCCTGCGTTGGTCCCCACTCATTGACTTCACTTATCGTCAATCCGGCCTTGATCAGCGCGTTAAGCGTGGTACCCAGCGTGCGGTGGTATTTGATTACCCCCTCTGCCAGCCAGTTGCTGACGCGCTTGCCTTCGTCCTGATAATGGTTCACGCCCCAGAACCGCTCACCGTTGTCGTCGGTGAGCCAGCCCTGACGGGTGGCGCAGGTATAAATCGGGTGCTCCATCGAGAAAACCAGGCTGCCGCCGGGTTTAAGCGCACGCTGCACCCTGGCGAATAACGCATCCAGTTTCGGCAGATAGTGCAGCGCCAGCGAGCTGTAGACCAGATCGAGACTGTTTTCGCGAAGCTGAAGAGATTCCAGATCGCTACGCTGATAGTGGATCTGCGTGTCATCCGTCAGTTCTGCCGCGCGGGCGAGCATCTTTTCAGAGATATCGACGCCCGTGACGTCACAAGCGCCCAGCTCGCGCGCCACGCGGCAGAACCAGCCGTAGCCGCACCCAAGATCGATAACCGATGTGCCGGTTAAATCCGGCAGCATCGCCTTAAGCGCAGGCCACTCCGGCGCGCCGTCCAGCCCCTGAACCGAGCGCGGAAGCTGGGCGTAGCCTTCGAAAAACGCCGGATTGTCGTAGATGTTTTGTGCCATGGCAGATCCCTCTTTAAGAATGTGCATAGCAGTATACTGCATTGTCGGGTGGCGGCTTCGCCTTACCCGACCTACAAAATCTCCGAACCGTAGGCCGGGTAAGCGCAGCGCCACCCGACACCACATTAGCCCACAGAGCCCCAGACCAGATTCCCCTTATGGAACGTCGCGGTACGCGGAGAGATACGCGCCACGGCCTCGGCGGAACAGGAGGCATCCACCAGCACGAAGCTGGCGTCGTCCTGCGCTTTAGGCCACACGCGCTCACCTTTGTCGTTCAGCGGCAGCACGTCGCCGGTGGCGATGCCCAGCGCCCGCGAAAGCGTCTGTTCGTTCGGGCGAATATAGAGCTGGGCGTAGAGGTTGGCTTTCTCCAGCATGTCCCCCAGACCGTACGGGGACCAGTGGTCAATCACGCTGTCGGTACCGGTCATGACAAACACGCCTTTATCACGCAGCTGCTTCAGCGGCATGTGCAGGGTGCCAATCGGCACGGTGGAGGCGATGGTCACCTCCTGCGCCGCCATGCGGGTGGCGATCTCATCCACCTGCTGTTCGTTAAGCGTCGCCAGCGCGAAGGCGTGGCTGATGGTCAGCTTCCCCTTCAGCTCCGGCGTTTTCTCCACGGTTTCTACCATGTAGTTCACCGCCGCCACGCCCGCCGGGCTGGTTTCGTGCAGATGGATATCCACCCCTTTGTCATAATCCAGCGCAATCTGGAACATGGTGTCGAGGGATTTCTCCATCGCGCCGTCGACGCTGGTTGGGTCCAGCCCGCCCACATAATGCGCCCCCGCCTGCATCGCCTCGCGCATCAGCTTTTCAGAGTTGGAGAGCAGCAGACCGTGCTGCGGGAAGGCAACGATTTCACAGTCAAAACCTGGGCTTCGGCGCGCCAGTACCGCCTGCAAATTTTCCAGGTTTTTCAGGCCGGAAACCGGCTCTATGTTGCAGTGGCTGCGGGCGATGGTGGACCCTTTGGACTGGATCAGGTCGATCAGCTTTTCGGCGCGTTCTTGCGTGTAAGGCTGTAATTCCGGCAGCAGCTTCTGCTCCAGGCGGATCATGTCCTGAATGGTGGTACCCGCCGGACGGTTCAGGGAGCGCCACGGGCCGCCATAGAAGGTTTTGTCCAGATGGATGTGCATGTCGCGCATCGCCGGGAGCATCAGCTTTTTGCCCGCATCGAAGTGCGGCAGGGCCGCGTCGGCGTGGCTGTTGTTATCGCGCAGGGCGACGATTTTCCCGTCTTTGATCTCAAGCGTTTTCAGCTCGGTGCGGGTGCTTGTCGCCACGCTGCCGTCGAAGTTAAACCCGGCTTCCAGCAGCACGTTGTCGAGATAGTAATGTTTTGCGGTGATGTTCATCGGTTTACCCGTCACGCAGGTTGCCTTAGCAGAATCGGCAGCATACGCGACGGAACCCGTGGCGCCAAACAGCGCGCAGGCGGTAACCATTTTACCGCTCTGGCTAATAAACTCGCGGCGGCTTTTATTCTCACTCATCTTATCTTCCTTCGTTAACAATGTGGGTACCCGTTTCACCGCGCAGCGCTGCGGGCAGGCAGTCCGGCGAGGTGATGATCACGCGCCTGCCGCCGTGGCGTAAAAATTCCAGCGAAGCGACGATTTTTGGCAACATGCTGCCCGCCGGGAAGTGGCCTTCATCCCTGTAGCGCGTCATCTGCGCCACGTTGACTGTATCCAGCGCCTGCTGGTTCGGCTTGCCGAAGTTCACGCACACTTTCTCCACGCCGGTGGTGATCACCAGCACGTCGGCGCCGATCTCGCGCGCCAGCAGCGCGGTGGAGAGATCTTTATCTATCACCGCGTCCACGCTCTGATAATCGCCCTGGTCACTGCGCACCACAGGAATGCCTCCGCCGCCTGCGCCGATCACCACAAATCCTTTCTGCGTCAGCGCCTTGATGGCATCCGCCTCGACAATGCGCCGCGGCTGCGGTGAAGCTACCACGCGGCGATAGCCCCGGCCTGAATCCTCGACAAAATGCCAGTCCGGATGCGCAAGTTGCAGATCGTCGCGCTGCGCCTCGCTGAAGAACGCGCCGATGGGTTTCGTCGGGTGCATAAAGCCAGGATCATTTTTATCCACCTCCACCTGCGTGACGACCGTGACCGCTTTTTGTTCCCCGCGCGCCGCCAGGCGGTTGTTGAGCGCCTGCTGGATCAGGTAGCCGATCCCACCCTGGGTATCTGCCACGCAGTTTGCCAGCGGGGTCAGCGGCAGCCCTTCCCGCTCGTGGGCGATCTCGGCGCGGCGCAGATCCAGCCCCACCTGAGGGCCGTTGCCGTGGGTGAGCACGATGTCATAGTCCGAGGCCAGCATTTCGAGCACCGACTCAGCCACCGCTTTGACCGCCTGCGCCTGATGCTCAATCGACTGGCTGGCGTTGTCTTTGATAATGCTGTTGCCGCCGATGGCAACGACCATAAGCTCTTTCATTTTGTTTCCTTTAGAAGGTGCGTTCTGACGCCCTCACCCTGGCCCTCTCCCACTGGGAGAGGGGGATTAACAGAGATATCCAGCACATGCTTCACCACAAACATCCCGCCCATCATCAGGTAGGCCGTAACGAACATCAGGGAACTGCCCTCGGCAAAGCCCACCACCGGGGCGTGGATCACGCCAAACAGCGCCAGCAGCGCGCCTCCTGCGGCGGCGACGGCCCCGCGCAGCGGTTTGTTGATGATGGCGAAGATGGCGATACAGCCCCAGAGCATGCTGGCGAGCGGCGCGCCGTTGCCGAGATGCATCAGGCCTTCGTAGTAGATCCCCTTGCTGTGCAGCACGTCGGTGCCAATTTTCGCCGCGCTGGTCCCCGCCGCGCTCATCACGCTGTTCATCATGGTCAGCGCCCAGTTGGCAATCCACGGGAACAGGCAGATGAAGATGACGGGCACCTCCACTTTCGGGGTTTCCCTCACCACCTGGTTGGCGGTGACGACGCCGATAAACACCAGAATCGGCACGATGGCGGTCATCGGGATGATGGCGAGCATAAAGGCCCCCAGCCCGAACAGCGGCACGATGAACATGGTCACGCCGGACGCCAGGGTGTAGCCGATGCTGGCGCCCATCGCTTTCCAGCCAGGATGGCCGACGTAGACCGTGACCGGGAACGGATTGCCCATCAGGCAGCCGAGCATGGAGGCCAGACCGTTCGCCAGCATTACCTTGCGGGTCGGGTATTCATCCCCCGCCGCATGGGCGCTTTCGATGTTCTCCAGGTCAAAGATGTAGTTCGCCAGCCCCAGCGGTACGGCGGACGCCAGATACGGCAGCGCATGCGGCAACCCCTGCATAAAGCTGTCCACATGCACTTCCGGCGGGTTAAAGCCGAAGGATGACATGGACGCTTTAATGGCATCCGGGCTTTGCAGGCCGGAGATCCACGCAAGCAGAGTACCGGCAATCAACAACAGCAGGCCGGTCGGGATGCGGGCGAAAATCGGCTTTTTACCGAACCAGTTAATGAAGATCAGCAGCAGGACGATAAACGACACGGTCGGCGCTTCGAACGCCTGCAACATCGGGTTCATCGCCAGCAGGAGCAGGCCAAGACCGGACAGGCACGACAGCAGCACGGTACGCGGGATCATCTTGCGGATGGTTTCCCCCAGGAAGGAACCGCCCGCGAGGATCATCGCTTCCACAAAGCACCACACCAGGCCAATCTGAATCGCGAAATCCGCATCGCCGGTTTGCTGGTAAACCGGCATTAAGACCAGGAAGGTCACGGTAAAAATCGACGGCGCGCTCGGGCCGGACGGCAGCGCAGTGACGTCCGTTCGTCCGGTGGCGCGCGCCATTTGCAGGCCAAACCACGTATAGCAAAGACTCGCCACCAGCACCGCCAGACCGAAGGCTGGCGCGATGCGTCCATAAACAATCTCCTTCGGGATGCCGACGACAAAAATGAGCAACCCCATCATGGTCAGCAAATTGGTCAGGTTGTTGGTCATCAACCCGAAATAAGCTGCCCAGTCACCTCTTTTCCACTCCAGTTTCATGTTTTTCATGGATGCATACCTTATAGAACGTAGCGATCGCGGAAGGTTAACAACGCCTTTTCAAAACAGCTAAACGGCGGGTGAACGATGCCCGCCCCAATCATGCCGATACCGGCGTCCTTATGGGCAATGGCGGTATTAATGACCGGCAGAATGCCGCTGCCCGCGACCTTCGTGATGTCGATGGCGGACGGGATGCCCATAAACGACAGCAGCGGAATGGTGACGTTCGGGTTTTCGCCGAGAGTGATTTCGCGCATCTGGCGGGAGAAATCGATGGCTTCCTCCACCGTGCCGCCCACCAGCGCCACGATTGCCGGGGCTGTCGCCATCGCAAAGCCGCCGATGCCGTAGGTTTCGGTGATGGCGCTGTCGCCGATATCCAGCCCGGAGTCTTCCGGCTTATAGCCCGCGAACATCGGGCCGATCACCTGCTGCGCCGGGCCGGTGAACCACTGCCCCGGCAGGCCGGAAACGCGCAGGCCGAACTCGTAGCCGTTGCGCGCCATGGTGGTGACGACGGTGCTGTACTCAATGCCGTGGGCGGCATCCAGCGCGGCCTTACACATTGCCATCCACGTCGGACCGGAGAAGTAGTCGCTGCTGGCGACAAACTCGAACACTTCACGCTGCTGCGCCACCGGATAGCCCGCATGGATCAGCCCCGGCGTCAGCGCCTGGATAAGCAGCGTGGTGCCCGCGTTGTTGCGGTTGTGGCACTCGTCGCCCATGTGCAGCGCCTGGGCCAGCATCAGGCGCAGGTCGATTTCGCCGATAATCTTCATCGCGTCGCGCAGCATTGGGCCGAGCACGTCGCGCATCCAGTTCAGGCGGTCGATCACGCTCTGATCGTTGGCCCCCATGCGCAGTATCTTCGCCATCTGCTCGCTGAGGTTGGTGAAGGCGCGGTTGCCGTAGGTTTTGTTCTCAACGATGTGCATAAACATCGACGCGGAGGTGACGCCCGCCATAGAGCCCACACAGTCGTGCTCGTGGCACGGCGAGAAGGTGATCTTCCCTGAAGCCGCCAGCCTTGCGGCGTCCTCCAGATCCGTCGCCAGCCCTTCAAACACCAGCGCGCCGGTGACCGCGCCCTTCATCGCCCCACACATGTTTTCCCAGGTAACAGGCGGACCGGCGTGCAGAATGGTGGTGCGGGTCATGCCCGGCACCACGTTAATCGCCTGGTCATAGCCCACCAGCACCGGATGGGACTGAATAATGCGCTCAAGGGCAATGTTGTTCGCGGCGGCAATTTTCTCCGCCAGCGGTTTTTCCGCCAGCCGATCCAGCGCGTCCACCACCTGCATATTGCCCTGCCCCGGCGGCGTCCAGTCGAGCTGGGTCACGGGAACGTGCTGTTTTTTGAGGTCGTCGCTGAACATCGCAATCCCGACGTTAATCACGTTCAGCGGTTGGTTGAATAAGGTCGTCATTATGCTCTCTCCCCTTTGCAGACAAATTCGCGTGCCAGTAATCCGGTATTGGTGCTGCTGCTGGCCCAGATGACGCCTGCGTCGGTCAGCAGCTGGCACTGCTGGGCCAGCGACTGCGGATCCTGATCGGTGCCGAGCACGTAGCCGAGAATTTCCAGCGGACGGTTGTCGGCTTTCGCGATTGCCTGTGCCTCTTTGATCGCCTCGATCATCACCCCCACCGGATCCTCGTGTGCGCCAAAGCCCAGCACGAAGTCCATCACGATGACGCCCACCTGCGGATCGCGCGCCTCCTGTAGCAGGCGGCTGATGCGGTTGGTCGGGTCGATCATCGGGTGTGGTTTGCCGTTGGTGAAATCGTCGTCACCGAAATCAAGGAAGGTGTGGGCCTGGCTGACGCTGATGTCCTTCAGACGCCTGGCCGGATCCGGCTGGATGTTGCTGTAAACATCGTCAAACTTCTCCAGCGCGGCAAACATCGCTTCGTCGCACAGGGTGCCGCCGCAGAACAGGCCGCGAATGTACTTCTGCCGCGGCGTCAGGCGGGCGCGCACCTCTTCGATCAGCGGCCAGTTGAGCGGATGTAAATCCAGGGAGTCTTTTTTAATGCCGGTAAGCAGCACCGCTTTCAGGGCCGCCTCTTTGGTGCCACGAGCAAACTGCAAGCCGTCTTCATCGGCTGGCGGTTCGTTGCGGCCCAGGAAGCACACAACCACAGGTTTGCGGCAGGCGCGTGCCCGGGCCAGCACCTTCTCTGCCACCGCGGGTGCAGGCGGTTTGGAGATGAGCGCTATCACCCGGGTCGCGTCGTCCGCCTCCAGCATGTCGATGGCGTCGAGCATCATCAGGCCGCCAATCTTCTCGCTGAGATCGCGCCCGCCGGTGCCGATCAGCTGCGACACGCCACCGCCGAACTCGTGAATGCGCACGCTCAGCTCCTGGCTACCGGTGCCGGAGGCGCCAACGATGCCAATCGGCCCGCGACGTACCGCGTTGGCAAAGCACAGCCCCGCGCCGTTGATAATGGCGGTGCCGCAGTCCGGCCCCATCATTAGCAATCCTTTGTCATGCGCCAGCTGCTTCAGCGCCAGCTCGTCGTCGAGCGACACATTATCGGAAAACAGCATCACGTTGAGATCGTTTTCCAGCGCCTGGCGCGCTTCGCGGGCGGCGAAGGTGCCGTTGACGGATATCACCGCAAGGTTGCTGTCCGGACGATGGGTTTTGGCGCTGGCAATCGTCGCGTAGCGTGCTTCATGGGAGCCAGCGCTCTCTTTACGCGTGAATAACGCTTCAATGGCGGCAAGGGTTTCCTCATTCGCCGCGTCGCCTTTAATAACGATCATCAGGTCGCCGTTTTTCGCGTCCGCTAATTCCGGCGTTAATAGCCCGAGGTTTTTTAATACCCCTTTGTTCATTTCCGTCGCCATCGCCACAAACGCCTGCTCGATGCCCGGCAATTTATTGGCTTTGGTGGAAACCGACATTAAGGAAACCGAATCGAAATACGTATTCTTTTTTATGACGATTTTGGTTGGCATTATTTTCACCTGTTTAAGATAAAAGGGGGCCGCCGTCGTGCTAAAGGCACGTCGGTAACAATGCGTTTTTTGATTCACGGCCAGCCAGGGGAAGGCTGACCGAATGCGCTATGCGCCTGCTGCCAGCAGCAGGTCTGCGATCGCGTTGAAGCCTTTTTCCCGCGCCAGTTCGAGCGGGGTTTTGCCGTATTTATCAGTCATGTGCGGATTCGCGCCGTGATCCAGCAGCAGCTTCACAATTTCCTGCTGCTTTGCGCCGCCGTCGTTTAACACGATGGCCTCAAGCAGCGGCGTCCAGCCGACAAAATTGGTGTGGTTGACGTTAATGTCGGTTTTTTCCAGCAGCTCGCGCACGATTTCAACGTGCCCTTTTTCACTGGCGGGGGTAATGCCCACGCCGCCAAAGCGCGTCAGACGGTCGAGATCCGGATCCGCCGGAAGGACAATGCGCAGCAGGGTTAAATCATTGGTCAGGCAGCCGATCAGGAAGGGGTTAAAACAGGTCTGGTCCTGTTTATCAATATCCGCCCCGGCGGAAATTAAAAATTCCACACAGGCGTAATGCTTTTTCAGGCTGGCAATAATAATGGCGGTTCTTTTCTGGCGGTTGGTCGCGTTAATATCCACGCCTTTTTCCAGGCAGGCTTTTAGCGCGTCGATATTACCCTCTTCTGCCGCCAGCAAAAATTCTGTAACCAGTGCAGTTGCAGACATATTCAGACTCCCTATGTTTCACTTCTGATGACCTGAGAATAGCAACAGCCTGGTCATAAAAGAATCCGCTTAAAAATGATTCATCGACACGCAATTCATTGTTGAGTTAAATTCAACAGTCCGGCAAAAACGTGCGTCTGTGCAACCTTTTTCTTATGGTTTACCGCTTTTACGCGCCTCGGGCTGCATTATCCTTATGAATGAAAAAGCCTTACACAGCGCGGCTCTACGTAAAAATCCAGAACTGTGACCGACATCAACTATGATGTAACGCCGGTGTTAAAATATGTTCAAAACTGATGGTAACCAGGAGCCATAATATGAATTCCATCTTTACCGAAGAGAATTTGCTGGCCTTCACCACCGCGGCACGCTTTGGCAGTTTTAGCAAAGCGGCTGCCGAGCTGGGCGTGACCACTTCCGCCATCAGTTACACCATCAAACGTATGGAGACCGGGCTGGACGTGGTGCTGTTTGTACGCAACACGCGCAGCATTGAGCTGACCGAATCCGGTTTTTATTTTTATCGTAAAGCGACCGACCTGCTGAATGACTTTCATGCCATCAAGCGCGGGATTGATACCATTTCGCAGGGCATTGAGACGCGGGTGCGCATCTGCATTAATCAGCTTTTGTATACGCCACGCCATACCGCGCGTTTGCTCCAGGTGCTGAAAAAACAGTTTCCTACCTGCCAGATCACGGTGACGACCGAGGTGTATAACGGCGTCTGGGATTCCATCATTAATAATCAGGCCAACATCGCCATTGGCGCGCCGGATACGTTGCTGGATGGCGGAGGCATCGATTACACCGAGATAGGCGCGATCCGCTGGGTATTTGCCATCGCGCCCACGCATCCGCTGGCGTTCGCCCCGGAGCCCATTTCCGAAAGTCAGCTGCGTCTGTATCCCAATATCATGGTCGAGGACACCGCGCATACCATCAACAAGAAGGTCGGCTGGCTGCTTCACGGTCAGGAGGCGATTCTGGTACCGGACTTTAACACCAAGTGTCAGTGTCAGATCCTGGGGGAGGGTATTGGATTTTTACCGGAGTATATGACGCGTGAGGCGATGGAGGACGGGCTGCTGGTAAAGCGGCGAATCAATAATCCGCGCCAGGACTCGCGCATGCTGCTCGCCACGCAGCATGCGGCGACCGGTCAGGTCACGCGCTGGATCAAACAGCAGTTTGGCCCCGAGGGCGCACTGACCCGGATCTACAGTGATCTATTGTGGCGTACCTAGCTTTTCGTCTGAACCCAAAACGCGTGGATAAGACCCGGGAAGTAACCCAGGATGGTCAGAAGGATGTTCAGGATAAACGCCCAGCCCAGTCCCTTGCCAAGCAGCACGCCCAGCGGCGGGAGAATAATCGTAAAAACAACGCGCCAAAAACCCATAAATAACTCCGTGCAAGCTAACCAATTGAAAATTATAAAAGACACTTCTCTAAGCGTAGCCAGTTTACGGGTAACTGCCATTCGTCTCTCGCGCTTTTACCTGCCTTTACCCTCTTTACACTGGCTGAAACCCTGCCTTAAATGCTCTACTGTTCTGAAATTGACCGTAAGGAAACACAATGTCTCTTCCTCTTATTTCGCCGCAGCAGGCAAACGCGCTTATTGCTGAAGGCGCCAAACTTATCGATATTCGCGACCCCGACGAGTATGCCCGCGAGCATATTCCAGCGGCGCACTCCATTCCGCTGGATTCGTTACCCGGCGGGCTTAACGCAGCGCCGGGAGAAACAGTGATTTTCCACTGTCAGTCTGGCGCAAGAACCGCAAACAATGATGCTCGTCTTGCCCGGGCAGCGTCCCCTGCGAACGCCTTTGTGGTTGAGGGAGGCATTCAGGGCTGGAAGCAGGCCGGGCTGCTGACCGTTGAAGATAAATCGCAGCCGCTTCCGCTGATGCGTCAGGTGCAGATCGCCGCCGGGCTGCTGATTCTCTGCGGCGTGGTGCTGGGTTACAGCGTCTCCAGCGGCTTTTTCCTGCTAAGCGGTTTTGTGGGCGCCGGGCTGCTGTTCGCCGGAGTGACAGGTTTTTGCGGTATGGCGCGACTGCTGAAAGTGATGCCGTGGAACCGACGTACCTGATAAGGGGTATCTGAAAGATTAGGCTGTACCCCGCCCCGGACGTGGGCTATGGTGAAGATCGTGACAATGATGAGGAGGTGCTATGTTTTCTGTCGGTGATTATGTCCAACCGCGTCAGGGCGGTCCGAAACTGAAAGTGCTCGAAGTAAATGGTGAAAACATTGTGGCCGTGCAGGCCAGCAATGAGCAGGGCGAGAAATATCACCTGAAAGCGGCGGACGTAGTTCTGTACTCCGAAGAAGGTGACTTTGGCGTCTGCTAAGTCAATAATCGGGCGGAATACACCGCCCGAATAATCATCAGATCAGGAAATCATCCAGCGATTTACCGTTTGCCAGTGCGTTCGCAATTGGCTTTGGCGTACGTCCCTGACCGGTCCACGTTTTCTCTTCACCGTTCGCGTCGATGAAACGATATTTCGCCGCACGCGCTTTACGTTTTTTAGCCGGCTGGCCCGCATGAGCCAGTTCTCCGCCTAACAGATCGCTCGGGGAAATACCGTCTGCCTTCATCAGTTCCAGCAGAGCATTAATTTTATCCTGCTGTTCAGCGCGCTGGCGCTCTAATTCAGCCTGCTCGCTGCGTTTTTCTTCTGTGACAATCCGAACTTTTTCCAGCACTTCTTCCAGAACATCCATGGATAATTCACGCGCCAGCGCCCGGAGGGTACGGATATTATTAAGATTCTGTAACGTTAAAGCCATAATAATGAGAAACCTTTCTTCGTGTGTATAACATAAATCAAGCAACAGAATAATTGATTTTTGTTCTGATATCTACCCACTCTGTCGTTTTGACATTATTGTAAATGTTTTAGAATATCCCGTTAATATAACCCCGAATTACCTGTCAGTTTTAATGCGTAATATTCCGTCCTGCACCTGGTCAAAAATCCCTGTTTAAAGCCGTTCAAAAAACCGCCCGGCATCCTCCGAATAACAAACGTTATACGCTTACTCAGATAAGCTAATAGTCTGATTTCGTTTAATAAAACGGTGGATGGGAAAGAAAATAACGACTCGCACAAAAAACAGCCAACTTTAGAGAATTTTATGGACAAAGCGCCCATAAATAAAAATTAATCACTACTTGTTAGTTAAAAGCCAGAGGGATACGCTATACACTCAAAACAAACCAACCTAAAGCACTAAACGCCGCAGGTAAAAACGCCACTTTTTTGTCCTGTTCGAGGAGTTCAGACATGTTCTCACCGCAGTCTCGCCTGCGCCATGCGGTAGCGGATACGTTCGCGATGGTCGTTTACTGTTCCGTCGTAAACATGCTGATTGAAATTTTCCTGTCCGGAATGACCTTTGAGCAGTCCCTCTCATCGCGCCTGGTGGCCATTCCGGTGAATATCATGATTGCCTGGCCGTACGGCATGTATCGCGATGCGGTGATGCGTTTCGCCCGGCGTATTAGCCCGGCAGGTTGGGTAAAAAACCTGGCGGACGTGCTGGCTTACGTGACGTTCCAGTCCCCGGTGTATGTGGTTATTTTGCTGACGGTGGGCGCAGACTGGCATCAAATCGCCGCCGCGGTAAGTTCAAATATCGTGGTATCTATGCTGATGGGTGCGGTGTACGGTTACTTCCTTGACTACTGCCGCCGCCTGTTTAAAGTCAGCCCTTATAGCCAGGCAAAAGCGTAAGTTAAGGCGACTGGCTCATGCCAGTCGCTGAGTTATTGTACGTCGCCAAACAGCCCTTTCAGGAAACGCTCCAGCGCCATACGCGAGCTGAAACCGTGCGGAATACCATAATGTTCATGCGTCTCGCCGCCTAAATAGAGCGGAAATTGCTGATAATGATCGCAGGTTTTAATATCCGAGGCGGGCTCAGCAAATGACAGGCTTCTGTCTTTGAGTGTCGGGTGAATAATGAGAGCAGTACGCCCCATTCTTGCTTCACGGTTGACGTAAACATAATTCTCACCACGGCGATATCCGTACGCTTTTGATGTTACCTCATCCATGGTGAACCCTTCTTTTTCAAGAACGCGCGCCACCTCATCGGGTCGTAAATACATATCTTTTCCTCATTATCATACCTGCCGGGCAACCTTACAGTATTCAGCATTAGCAGGGCTTTCAGAATATTCCATAAACTGCCCGATAAGCCGTGACTCGCTTCAGATATTACATTTCTGGACTAAACTAAACGGGAACACAAATTATGGAGGATCGTATGTTTAACAGACCGAACCGAAACGATATTAACGACGACACCCAGGATATTCGTAACGATGTCAGCCAATTAGCGGACACGCTGGAAGCCGTATTGAAATCCTGGGGCTCTGACGCGAAGGATGAAGCAGATGCCGCGAAACGTAAGGCTCAGTCTCTGCTGCGTGAAACGCGCGCAAGGATGAATGGCCGCTCACGTACCACTCAGGCGGCCTGCGATATGGCCAGCTGCGCCACCACCTTCGTACGTGAAAAACCGCTGTGTACGCTGGGAACGGTCGCGGCAGTCGGGATTTTTGTCGGCGCCCTGCTTAGCCTGCGTAAGTAAGCACGCGTTCTCAGCCCCGGTAGCCTCAGGCGCCGGGGCTTTTATTTGCCTGAAAGCCTGAAAAACCCGCGCAGTTCGCCCTGCCCCGCCAGGCTCATCATTGGGACCTTATCAATCTGAATTTCCCATATCTTGTGTGGTTGAAAGTTATCTCAACTACATCTAGTATTCCCTTTAGCAAGACAGATACAACATGACGCGTTTACTCGCGCCGTTCTCTCATTCTAAATGGAAATACGAATCATGAGCATTATTATTTACACTCGTAACGATTGTGTTCAGTGCCACGCCACGAAACGGGCGATGGAGAGTCGCGGCGTGGCATTTGAGATGGTCAATAT
Source organism: Enterobacter cloacae complex sp. I1M (assembly GCF_014982425.1). NCBI lineage: Bacteria > Pseudomonadati > Pseudomonadota > Gammaproteobacteria > Enterobacterales > Enterobacteriaceae > Enterobacter > Enterobacter cloacae complex sp. I1M. The sequence continues at coordinate 83,200 of NZ_JADCLG010000031.1, forward strand.
AGATCAGGTGCCTGACGCGGCAGACACCCTGCGGGCGCAAGGTTTCCGTCAGCTTCCGGTTGTGGTTGCCGGCGACGCCAGCTGGTCTGGCTTTCGTCCGGACATGATCAACCGCCTTGCCGCTCAGGGCGTCAGTGCATGAGCAGGCTGGTCTACTTTTCCAGCAGCTCGGAAAACACGCTTCGGTTTATGGAGCGTCTCGGGCTGCCCGCGATTCGCATTCCGCTGAACGAGCGGGAGCGTATTCAGGTAGACGAACCCTACATTCTGGTAGTGCCCAGCTATGGCGGTGGCGGCACCGCGGGGGCTGTGCCTCGTCAGGTGATCCGCTTTCTGAACGATCCCCATAACCGGCAGCTGATTCGCGGCGTGATCGCGGCAGGCAATCGTAACTTCGGCGAGGCCTTTGCCCGCGCCGGGGATGTCATCTCTCAAAAATGCGGCGTGCCGTATCTCTATCGTTTTGAACTGATGGGGACACAGCAGGACGTAGAGAACGTGCGTAAAGGAGTGAACGAATTTTGGCAACGACAACCGCAGAGCGCGTGATTCAGGCGACGCCGGATTACCATGCATTAAACGCCATGCTAAACCTCTATGACCGGGAGGGGCGCATTCAGTTTGGCAAAGATCGTGAGGCGGTGGACGCCTTTTTTGCCGCTCATGTACGCCCGAACAGCGTCGTCTTTGGCAGCCAGCAGGAACGTCTCGACTGGCTGGTAAAAGAGGGTTATTACGAAGAGCGCGTCCTGACCCGCTACGACCGCGCCTTCGCGGTGGCATTGTTTGAACGGGCGCACGCCAGCGGTTTTCGCTTCCAGACGTTTCTCGGCGCGTGGAAGTATTACACCAGCTACACCCTGAAAACCTTCGACGGCAAACGCTATTTAGAAAGCTTTGAAGATCGGGTGGTGATGGTAGCCCTGACGCTGGCGCAGGGCGATGAAGCTCTGGCCGAAAGGCTGACGGAGGAGATCCTCTCAGGCCGCTTCCAGCCTGCCACGCCAACCTTCCTTAACTGCGGCAAAGCCCAGCGCGGCGAGCTGGTCTCCTGCTTCCTGCTGCGTATTGAAGACAATATGGAGTCGATTGGCCGTGCGGTGAATTCGGCGCTACAGCTGTCGAAACGCGGCGGCGGCGTGGCATTTCTACTTTCGAACCTGCGGGAAGCGGGCGCGCCGATCAAGCGCATCGAAAATCAGTCCTCCGGCGTCATCCCGGTGATGAAGATGCTGGAAGATGCTTTCTCATACGCCAACCAGCTTGGCGCACGTCAGGGCGCGGGGGCGGTTTATCTGCACGCGCATCATCCGGACATTCTGCGTTTTCTGGATACCAAACGTGAAAACGCCGACGAAAAGATCCGCATTAAAACCCTGTCGCTCGGCGTGGTGATCCCGGATATCACGTTTAAGCTGGCCAAAGAAAATGCCGACATGGCGCTTTTCTCACCGTATGACGTCGAGCGGATCTACGGCAAAGCCTTTGGCGATGTGGCCATCAGCGAACTTTATGACGAACTGGTGACGGACGAGCGCATTCGTAAGAAATACATTAACGCCCGCGACTTTTTCCAGACGCTGGCCGAAATTCAGTTTGAGTCCGGGTACCCGTACATCATGTACGAGGATACGGTGAACCGCGCCAACCCGATTGCCGGGCGCATCAACATGAGCAATCTGTGCTCGGAGATTTTGCAGGTCAACAGCGCGTCCAGCTACGACGAGAACCTCGACTACGCGGATATCGGCAAAGATATCTCCTGCAATCTCGGTTCGCTGAATATTGCCCACACCATGGATTCCCCCGATTTTGGCCGCACGGTAGAGACCGCCATTCGCGGGCTGACGGCGGTATCGGACATGAGCCACATCCGCAGCGTACCGTCCATTGAGGCGGGCAACGCCGCGTCGCATGCCATCGGCCTTGGGCAGATGAACCTGCACGGCTATCTGGCGCGGGAGGGTATCGCCTACGGCAGCCCGGAAGGGCTGGATTTCACCAACCTTTATTTCTATACCATCACCTGGCATGCGCTGCATACCTCGATGATGCTGGCGCGCGAACGCAACCAGCGGTTCGCAGGCTTTGAGCAGTCCCGCTACGCCAGCGGAGAGTATTTCAGCCAGTATCTGGAAGGCGACTGGCAGCCGAAAACCGAAAAAGTACGCGCGCTTTTCGACCGCGCCGGCATCACCCTGCCGACGCGTGAGATGTGGCAACAGCTGCGTGAGGATGTGATGCACTACGGCATCTATAACCAGAACCTTCAGGCGGTTCCGCCAACCGGCTCCATTTCCTATATAAATCATGCCACCTCGAGCATCCATCCGATCGTGTCGAAGATTGAAATCCGCAAGGAAGGCAAAACCGGCCGCGTCTACTACCCTGCCCCGTTTATGACTAACGAGAATCTGGCTCTGTACCAGGACGCCTATGAGATCGGCCCGGAAAAGATCATTGATACCTACGCCGAGGCGACCAGACATGTGGACCAGGGGCTGTCGCTGACGCTCTTCTTCCCGGACACCGCCACCACGCGGGACATCAATAAAGCGCAGATCTACGCCTGGAAGAGAGGCATCAAAACGCTGTACTACATTCGCCTGCGCCAGCTCGCGCTGGAAGGTACCGAAATTGAAGGCTGCGTGTCCTGCGCGCTGTAAGGAGAAAGGATGAAACTGTCACGCGTAAGTGCCGTTAACTGGAACAAAATTCAGGATGATAAAGACCTGGAGGTCTGGAACCGCCTGACCAGCAACTTCTGGCTGCCGGAAAAGGTGCCGCTCTCCAACGATATTCCGGCCTGGCAAACCCTGAGCCATGCCGAGCAGCAGCTGACAATCCGCGTCTTTACCGGCCTGACGCTGCTGGACACCATTCAGAATACCGTGGGTGCGCCCGCGCTGATGAGTGATGCGCTGACCCCGCACGAAGAGGCGGTAATGTCGAATATCAGCTTTATGGAGGCGGTCCATGCCCGCTCTTACAGCTCGATTTTCTCCACCCTGTGCCAGACCAGAGACGTGGACGCGGCCTACGCCTGGAGCGAAGAGAGCGCGTCATTGCAGCGCAAGGCAGATCTGGTGCTGGAATATTACCGGGCCGACGAGCCGCTGAAGAAGAAGATCGCCAGCGTGTTCCTGGAATCTTTTCTCTTCTATTCCGGCTTCTGGCTGCCCATGTACTGGTCGAGCCGGGGCAAGCTCACTAATACCGCCGATTTGATTCGCCTCATCATCCGCGATGAAGCGGTACACGGGTATTACATCGGCTATAAGTACCAGAAAGGACTGGAGAAAGTCACTCCGGAAAAACGCGAGGAACTCAAAGGTTTTGCCCTCGATTTACTGATGGATCTGTATGACAACGAGCTGAGCTATACCGAGGAGCTGTACGCCGGAACGGGCTGGGAAGAGGACGTAAAAGCCTTCCTCTGCTACAACGCCAACAAGGCGCTGATGAACCTGGGCTACGAAGCGTTATTCCCACCGGAAATGGCGGAAGTGAACCCGGCGATCCTCGCGGCGCTGTCGCCCAACGCCGATGAAAACCACGACTTCTTTTCCGGGTCCGGCTCGTCGTACGTGATGGGTAAAGCGGTGGAGACGCAAGACGAGGACTGGGATTTTTAATGAATGAATTAACGTTCATTAATTAACTCTACATTTCATTATTTTCAGCCGAATATTCCACTACGTACTACACTGTAATTTCTCCTTCATATTCGCCTGAATCACACCGATTCAGGCGAAACTCTCCCATGCAGTAGCAAAAAATTGAGAAAAATTCAAAGCGCCCTCAGCCCTTTATTCATGGGAAATTCAGCCGTTTCGCTTGCGGTAAAATTCCGACCTCAGGCAGGTCCAGGGTTGTCTCAGATTCTGAGTATGTTAGGGTAATGCCAGTTAACTATTTACCATGGTAATCATATCGACATAAACAAATAACAGGACACTCTCTATTGCATGGCAATTAAATTAGAAGTGAAAAATCTTTATAAAGTATTTGGCGAGCACCCACAGCGTGCTTTCAAATATATTGAGAAAGGCCTTTCGAAAGAGCAAATTCTGGAAAAAACCGGGCTATCGCTTGGCGTTAAAGACGCCAGTCTGGCCATTGAAGAAGGCGAGATTTTTGTCATCATGGGATTATCCGGTTCGGGTAAATCCACTATGGTTCGCCTTCTCAATCGCCTGATTGAACCCACCCGCGGACAGGTGCTGATTGACGGCGTTGATATCGCCAGAATATCAGACGCGGAACTCCGCGAGGTGCGCAGAAAGAAAATTGCGATGGTGTTTCAGTCATTTGCACTGATGCCGCACATGACGGTACTCGATAATACCGCCTTTGGCATGGAGTTAGCCGGCACGCCCGCTCAGGAACGTCAGGAAAAAGCCCTTGATGCACTGCGTCAGGTCGGGCTGGAAAATTATGCTCATGCGTATCCGGATGAGCTCTCCGGCGGTATGCGTCAGCGCGTAGGATTAGCGCGCGCATTAGCGATTAATCCGGATATTTTATTAATGGACGAAGCCTTCTCGGCGCTCGATCCCTTAATTCGCACCGAGATGCAGGATGAGCTGGTAAAATTACAGGCCAAACATCAGCGCACCATTGTTTTTATTTCTCACGATCTGGATGAAGCCATGCGTATTGGCGACCGTATCGCCATTATGCAAAATGGTGAAGTGGTGCAGGTCGGCACACCGGATGAAATTCTCAATAATCCGGCGAATGATTATGTGCGCACCTTCTTCCGCGGCGTGGATATTAGCCACGTATTCAGTGCGAAAGATATTGCCCGCCGAACACCAAACGGCATTATTCGAAAAACGCCAGGTTTTGGTCCGCGCTCCGCGCTGAAGCTGTTGCAGGACGAAGACCGTGAATACGGTTATCTGGTTGAACGCGGCAATAAATTTGTCGGCGTCGTCTCCATCGACTCCCTGAAAACCGCCCTGAGCGAAAACCAGGGAATCGATGCGGCGTTGATTGACGCTCCGCTTGCCGTGGACGCCGAAACGCCGCTCAGCGAGTTGCTCTCTCACGTGGGTCAGGCGCCGTGCGCCGTGCCGGTTGTCGGTGAAGAACAACAGTACGTTGGCATCATCTCAAAACGGATGCTGCTACAGGCTTTAGATCGCGAGGGGACAAACAATGGCTGATCAATCAAACCCATGGGGCACCACTGAAGCAGCGGACAGCGCGGCGCAATCTGCCGATGCGTGGGGGTCGACGCCTGCGCCTGCCGATGGCGGCGGCGCGGCTGACTGGCTCAACAGCGCACCGGCGCCTGCCCCAGAGCATTTCAATATTATGGATCCGTTCCACAAGACGCTGATCCCGCTGGATAGCTGGGTAACGGAGGGGATCGACTGGGTCGTTACCCACTTCCGTCCGGTGTTCCAGGGGATCCGTATCCCGGTGGATTACATCCTGAACGGCTTCCAGCAGCTGATGCTGGGCATGCCCGCGCCGGTGGCGATTATCCTGTTCTCGCTGATCGCATGGCAGTTCGGCAGCGCGGGTATGGGGATCGCCACGCTGATCTCCCTGATTGCCATCGGCGCGATTGGCGCGTGGTCTCAGGCGATGATCACCCTGGCGCTGGTGCTGACCGCCCTGCTGTTCTGCGTGGCGATCGGCCTGCCGATGGGGATCTGGCTGGCGCGCAGCCCACGGGCCGCAAAAATTATCCGCCCGCTGCTGGATGCGATGCAGACCACGCCAGCGTTCGTTTACCTGGTGCCTATCGTGATGCTGTTCGGCATCGGTAACGTACCGGGGGTGGTCGTGACCATTATCTTTGCCCTGCCGCCGATTATTCGCCTGACCATTCTGGGCATTAACCAGGTGCCTGCGGATCTGATAGAGGCATCACGCTCGTTTGGCGCCAGCCCACGTCAGATGCTGTTTAAGGTTCAGCTTCCGCTGGCGATGCCGACCATTATGGCAGGTGTTAACCAGACGCTGATGCTGGCGCTGTCGATGGTGGTGATCGCCTCAATGATTGCCGTTGGTGGGTTAGGTCAGATGGTACTGCGCGGCATTGGCCGTCTCGATATGGGGCTGGCGACCGTCGGCGGCGTCGGGATTGTGATCCTTGCCATCATTCTTGACCGCCTGACCCAGGCTGTCGGTCGTGATTCACGCAGTCGCGGCAACCGTCGCTGGTATACCACCGGCCCTGTCGGGTTACTCACCCGCCCATTCACAAAATAAGGAACAACGATGCGACATAACGTACTTTTTGCCACAGCGTTTGCGACCCTTGTCTCCACCAGCGCAGTTGCCGCTGACCTGCCGGGCAAAGGCATTACCGTGCAGCCGGTGCAGAGCACCATTTCGGAAGAGTCCTTCCAGACCCAGATTGTCAGCCGTGCGCTGGAAAAACTGGGCTATACGGTGAATACCGCCAGTGAAGTGGATTACAACGTGGGCTATACCTCTATTGCCTCCGGCGATGCCACCTTTACCGCCGTGAACTGGCAGCCGCTGCACGACGATATGTATGCCGCCGCAGGCGGTGACAAGAAATTCTACCGCGAAGGCACCTTTGTGACCGGCGCTGCGCAGGGATATTTGATCGACAAGAAAACCGCCGATAAGTATCACATCACCAATATTGAACAGTTGAAAGATCCGAAGATCGCCAAACTCTTTGATACCAACGGTGACGGCAAAGCCGACATGATGGGCTGCTCGCCGGGCTGGGGCTGTGAAGCGGTGATTAACCACCAGAACAAAGCCTTCGATCTGGCGAAGACCGTCGACGTGAGCCACGGCAATTACTCTGCGATGATGGCCGATACCATCGCCCGCTTTAAAGAAGGCAAGCCGGTGATCTACTACACCTGGACGCCGTACTGGGTGAGCGACGTGCTGAAGCCGGGCAAAGACGTGGTGTGGTTGCAGGTGCCCTTCTCCTCCCTGCCGGGCGAGCAGAAAGATATCGACACCAAACTGCCAAACGGCATGAACTATGGCTTCCCGGTGAATACCATGCATATCGTGGCGAACAAAGCCTGGGCCGAGAAAAACCCGGCGGCGGCGAAGCTATTCTCGGTGATGAAACTGCCGCTGGCAGACATTAACGCCCAGAACGCGATGATGCACGCGGGTAAATCATCCGAAGCAGATATCAAAGGCCACGTGGATGGCTGGATCAAAGCCCACCAGCAGCAGTTCGATGGCTGGGTGAAAGAGGCGCTTGAGGCGCAGAAGTAAAAATACTACCCCTCACCCTGCCCTCTCCCCTTTGGGGAGAGGGGTAGGGTGAGGGGATCAAACCGCACCCAACCTAAACCGCACAATCCACCACGTAACAATCCCCCAACATTCACAATCATTGGTTATTATGTTTCCGGAAAAATAATCACTTAACTTACGATTCCTGAAACAAATGACAAAAACAACTCAAGGGCTTAGCTCCGCACTCATCCTTTTAATGTCCGTGGCAACGGGACTGGCCGTCGCCAGCAACTATTACGCGCAACCTCTGCTTGATACTATCGCGCGTGCTTTCGATCTTTCAGCCAGCTCCGCCGGCTTTATCGTCACCGCTGCGCAGCTCGGCTATGCGGCCGGGCTGCTGTTCCTGGTGCCATTAGGCGATATGTTTGAGCGCCGGATGCTTATCGTCTCCATGACGCTGCTGGCCGCAGGCGGGATGTTGATCACCGCCAGCAGCCAGTCGTTAACGATGATGATTATCGGTACCGCGCTGACGGGGCTGTTCTCGGTGGTGGCACAAATTCTGGTTCCCCTCGCGGCGACGCTGGCTTCCCCGGAAAAACGCGGCAAAGTGGTTGGCACTATTATGAGCGGCCTGCTGCTGGGCATCCTGCTGGCGCGAACCGTTGCCGGGCTGCTGGCGAGCCTCGGCGGCTGGCGCACCGTTTACTGGGTGGCAAGCGTGCTGATGGTTATCATGGCGCTGGCCCTGTGGCGCGGCCTGCCAAAGGTGAAGCAGGAGAATCACCTGAACTATCCGCAGCTCCTCGCCTCCGTTTTCAGCCTCTTCACCCGGGATAAACTCCTGCGCACACGCGCCGTTCTGGGGTGTCTCACCTTCGCCAACTTCAGCATCTTATGGACGTCGATGGCGTTTCTGCTCGCCGCGCCGCCGTTTAACTACTCAGAAGGCGTGATTGGCCTGTTCGGGCTGGCAGGCGCGGCTGGCGCACTGGGCGCGCGCCCGGCGGGTGGCCTGGCCGACAAAGGTAAATCTCATATGACCACCTCCGCAGGGCTGGTTTTACTCCTGCTCTCATGGGCGGCTATCTGGTACGGACACGTCTCAGTGCTGGCGCTAATTGTCGGTATTCTGGTACTCGACCTCACCGTGCAGGGCGTACATATCACCAACCAGACCGTGATTTACCGCGTGAAACCAGACGCCCGTAACCGTCTGACGGCCGGGTACATGACCAGCTACTTTATCGGCGGCGCGGCGGGCTCGCTAATCTCAGCCTCCGCCTGGCAGCATGCGGGCTGGACGGGCGTGTGCGCAATCGGCGCCGTCGTGGCGGCGATAAATCTGCTGGTATGGTGGCGCGGCTATCACCGCCAGGAAGCAATTCACTAAGTTTTACATTGCTTTGGGCCCCCTGGGGTGTAAAGGGGGCCTGCATCTGTTAAGGTAACGGTAATCATTTATCCCAGAAATTTTACTGTGGGTGACATATTTACTACCGGCATGAATAGTTCAGACCCCAGTCCTCACATCCCCTCTTTCGCGGGTACACACCCCACACTTTCTGTGCTCACCGGGTCACGGATTTACCCGGCGCTTTCTGATGGTGACATACGTTTGGCGGATATAACCGCACAAATAATTCATTTACATTATTTGTCACTATCGTTACTATATCGGCTGTAATTAATGAGGTTATGCCCAAAATGGATAGTTCGTTTACGCCCATTGAACAAATGCTTAAGTTCCGCGCCAGTCGTCATGAGGACTTCCCGTATCAGGAGATCCTGCTGACGCGCCTGTGCATGCACATGCAGGGTAAGCTGCTGGAAAATCGTAACAAGATGCTGAAAGCGCAAGGGATTAACGAGACGTTGTTTATGGCGTTGATTACGCTTGAGTCTCAGGAAAACCACAGCATTCAGCCGTCTGAACTGAGCTGCGCGCTGGGTTCATCCCGTACCAATGCAACCCGTATTGCTGATGAGCTGGAGAAGCGCGGCTGGATAGAGCGCCGTGAGAGCGATAACGATCGCCGCTGCCTGCATCTGCAACTGACCGAGAAAGGTCACGAATTCCTGCGCGAAGTGCTGCCACCGCAGCATAACTGCCTGCACCAGCTTTGGTCTGCCCTCAGCACCGCCGAGCGCGACCAGCTTGAGCACATTACTCGCAAGCTGCTCACCCGTCTGGACCAGATGGATGAAGATGGCGTCATTCTTGAGGCGCTGCGCTAACGCGACGATCCGCTCAACATTCCAGATTGCAAAAGAAAAACTGACAGGCCAGCACGTGAAACTGCTGGCCTTTCTGACAACAGGTCGGCTCAGCCGATGTGAAAATAAAAAGATCGTGGAGAACAACAATGAGCGCAAATGCGGAGAACACCCCCCCGCAGCAACCGGTCAACAAGAAGGGCAAACGTAAGAGCGCCCTTATTCTGCTGACCTTGCTCTTTATTATTATTGCCGTGGCATATGGGATCTATTGGTTTTTAGTCTTGCGTCATGTTGAAGAGACAGACGATGCATACGTGGCAGGGAATCAGGTTCAAATCATGGCGCAGGTGTCAGGCAGCGTCACGAAAGTCTGGGCTGACAACACCGACTTTGTGAAAAAAGGGGATGTGCTGGTCACGCTCGACCCGACCGACGCCCAACAGGCGTTTGAAAAAGCACAGACGGCGCTGGCCTCCAGCGTTCGCCAGACCCGCCAGCTGATGATCAACAGCAAACAGCTTCAGGCCAATATCGACGTGCAGAAAACGGCCCTGGCCCAGGCGCAGAGCGACCTCAAGCGTCGTGTTCCTCTCGGCACCGCCAACCTGATTGGCCGTGAAGAGTTGCAGCACGCCCGCGATGCGGTGGCGAGCGCACAGGCGCAGCTGGACGTGGCGATCCAACAGTACAACGCCAACCAGGCGATGGTGCTGGGCACCTCTCTGGAAAACCAGCCGGCGGTGAAACAGGCGGCGACCGAAGTGCGTAACGCATGGCTTGCCCTGCAACGTACCAAAATCGTCAGCCCGATGACCGGTTACGTTTCCCGTCGTTCCGTGCAGCCGGGTGCGCAAATTAGCACCACCACGCCGCTGATGGCGGTCGTTCCGGCGAACAACCTGTGGGTGGACGCGAACTTCAAAGAGACCCAGCTGGCGCATATGCGTATCGGCCAGACCGCAACCGTGGTCAGCGATATCTACGGTGATGACGTGAAGTACACCGGTAAAGTGGTCGGTCTGGACATGGGGACCGGCAGCGCGTTCAGCCTGCTGCCTGCACAGAACGCCACCGGCAACTGGATCAAAGTGGTACAGCGCTTGCCTGTACGTATCGAGCTGGATCCTAAGCAGCTGGCAGACCATCCGCTGCGAATTGGCCTTTCCACGCTGGTGACGGTCGATACCGCCAACCGCGACGGTCAGATCCTCGCAAGCCAGGTGCGCAGCACGCCAGCTTATGAAAGTAACGCCCGTGAAATTAGCCTCGATCCGGTCAATAAGCTGATCGATGACATCGTGAAGGCAAACGCCGGTTAAGCCGAAGGTGAGCGTTATGCAACAGCAAAAGCCGCAAAAACCGCTTGAGGGGGCGCAGCTGGTCATTATGACCATTGCGCTGTCGCTGGCGACATTCATGCAGGTGCTGGACTCCACCATCGCAAACGTGGCGATCCCTACGATCGCCGGGAACCTTGGCTCATCGCTGAGCCAGGGGACCTGGGTCATTACCTCATTCGGGGTGGCGAACGCCATCTCTATTCCCATCACCGGCTGGCTGGCGAAGCGCGTCGGTGAAGTGAAGCTGTTCCTCTGGTCGACGATCCTGTTCGTGCTGGCCTCCTGGGCTTGCGGCATGTCCAGCAGCCTGACGATGCTGATTTTCTTCCGCGTCATCCAGGGGATTGTCGCCGGGCCGTTGATTCCGCTATCGCAGAGTTTGCTGCTGAACAACTATCCGCCCGCCAAGCGCTCCATCGCGCTCGCGCTGTGGTCGATGACGGTGATTGTCGCCCCAATTTGCGGGCCAATCCTCGGCGGCTATATCAGCGATAACTATCACTGGGGCTGGATCTTCTTCATCAACGTACCCATCGGTGCGCTGGTGGTGCTGATGACGCTACAGTCTCTGCGTGGTCGCGAAACGCGGACCGAACAGCGGCGGATCGACGGCATCGGGCTGGCACTGCTGGTTGTCGGCATCGGCAGCCTGCAAATCATGCTCGACCGCGGCAAAGAGCTGGACTGGTTCGCCTCTACGGAAATCATCGTGCTGACGGTGGTCGCCGTGGTTGCCATTAGCTTCCTGATTGTCTGGGAGCTGACGGACGAAAATCCGATAGTCGACCTCTCGCTGTTTAAATCGCGAAACTTCACCATCGGCTGCCTCTGTATCAGCCTCGCCTATATGCTCTACTTCGGCGCGATTGTTCTGCTGCCGCAGCTGTTGCAGGAGGTGTACGGCTATACCGCAACCTGGGCGGGGCTGGCCTCCGCGCCGGTGGGGTTAATTCCGGTTCTGCTGTCGCCAATTATTGGCCGTTTCGCCCATAAGCTCGACATGCGCAGGCTGGTGACGTTCAGCTTCATCATGTACGCCGTGTGCTTCTACTGGCGCGCGTATACGTTTGAACCGGGAATGGACTTTGGCGCCTCCGCGTGGCCGCAGTTTATTCAGGGCTTTGCTGTGGCGTGCTTCTTTATGCCACTGACCACCATTACGCTTTCGGGCTTGCCGCCTGAGCGGATGGCGGCGGCATCGAGCCTGTCGAACTTCACCCGTACGCTGGCGGGCTCCATCGGGACATCGATCACCACCACGCTGTGGACCAACCGGGAAGCGATGCACCACGCCCAGTTGACCGAAGCGGTGAACCCGTTCAACCCTAACGCTCAGCAGATGTATAGCCAGCTTGAGGGGATGGGGATGACGGAGCAGCAGGCGTCCGGCTGGCTTGCCCAGCAGATCACCAACCAGGGGCTGATTATCTCGGCAAACGAGATTTTCTGGATATCGGCGGGGATCTTCATCGTCCTGCTGGGGCTGGTGTGGTTTGCCAAACCACCGTTTGGTGCCGGTAGCGGGGGCGGTGGAGCGCACTAGCCCTGTGCACGGGTTGCCCGGTGGCGCTACGCTTACCGGGCCTACGAACGTAGGCCGGATAAGGCGTAGCCGCCATCCGGCAAAACACCGCACCGTGTCCAAAACGCGACAGCGATTGTCAGTTCCGATAAAGCAGCGCGCCTGAAATTGATTCACGAGAGTGAAAAGACAACAGGAGCGTACCATGCTGAACACACCCGCGCCACGCGCTGGCTCTCGACAGACTTACGTCGAAGTGAGCACGCCGAACGTCTATCTCGACCAGATCGAATATTTCTGCCACCACTTCAGCCGCCGCAGCGACGTCTGTATCAGCGTGCATCCGCAAAACGATCGCGATACCGGCGTCGCCAGCGCGGAGCTGGCCGTGGTTGTCGTCATCAGTATTGTAGGCCCGGTCAGCGAAGCGCCACCGGGCATCCACAGGCACAATACTAAATGTGCAGTTCCTGAAGTTTTTCTTTTGGCAGGGCCAGCTCGTCGTTGCTGTTTACACGAACATCACGTTCGATGATATGGCGGGCAATCTCCTGAGCTTCTTCCAGAGAGTGCATCTGGTAAGTGCCACACTGGTAAACGTTCAGCTCTGGGATCTGGTTCTGCTCTTTCACCTTCAGCACGTCTTCCATGGCCGCTTTCCACGCATCCGCGACGCGTTTCTCTTCAGGCTGACCAATCAGGCTCATGTAGAAACCGGTGCGGCAGCCCATCGGAGAGATATCGATGATCTCCACGCCGTTGCCGTTCAGGTGGTCGCGCATGAATCCGGCGAAAAGGTGTTCCAGCGTGTGAATGCCTTTCTCTGGCATCACTTCTTTATTTGGCACGCAGAAGCGCAGGTCGAAAACGGTGATCGTGTCGCCGTGCGGCGTGTTCATGGTCTTCGCCACGCGGACTGCTGGTGCTTCCATACGGGTATGGTCGACAGTAAAGCTATCTAATAACGGCATACGTCACCTCCGATAGTGATTTTTTTTAAAATAAACTGAACTCTTCTACAGAATGCGCGTCTGAGTATATGAAAGACGCGCATTTGTTATCATCATCCCTGAATTCAGAGATGTATATTTTGGCCACAGCGATGTGGCCTTTTTCTTTTGGTTCAGGCCTGCTTCGCCAGAAACGCCTCAAACGACTCCGTATCCGCCGCTTCGACCTCTTTCTGACGCACAACGGACGCATCGCGCTCTGCCACAAAATCCGCTTCGCTCAGGATCTCTAACGGCTCCTGCATCAGCATCTCACGGTACTCCGCTGAGAGTGAACGCCCTGTGCCACCAATTCCCTGTTCAATCATAGAACGCAGAATACGTGCTGAGAATGTCAGTTCCGGGTTATCAAAGCTTTCAATCAGTTCGTCGCAGACCTTCTGGTAAGCTTCGCCGCCGTACACGCTATCCAGCGTCTGGGCTACGCGCTTCAGGTCATGGAACAGATCCTTCCCTACCTTAGACAGTGGGAACTGGGCCGTTTCACAGCCAATACCTAACGTCAGACCCGGCTTGCGCCCTTCCAGAATCACGCGATTCCAGTTGGCACGAGTACACAGCAGTTCGTCGGAACTCATTTCCGGCGCATCCGCCAGTACGCACCAGACCATAAACAGGTCAAGGAAGCGAACCTGCTGCTCGTCAACGCCAATCGGTGAGAACGGGTTGATATCCAGCGAGCGCACTTCAATGTATTCGATACCGCCGCGCTGTAGCGCATCAGACGGCGTTTCACCGCTGCGCGTCACGCGCTTCGGACGAATCGGCGCATACAGTTCATTTTCAATCTGCAATACGTTGGTGTTAATTTGCAGGCGCTTGCCGTCTTTTTCGAGGCCGATTTTTTCGTACTCTTCCGACGGGGTTTTTATCGCCCGCTTCAGGCCTGCCACATATTCGTGCAGATCGTTAAACGTAATTCCGAGATTGCTTTGCGACTTATTGGTATAGCCAAGGTCGCTCAGGCGCAGCGAGGTCGCGTACGGCAGATAGTACATGCCACACTCAGTCTTCTCGAACGGCAGCGTGGTCGGTTTCCCTTGCAGGAACGATGAACAGATAGCCGGGGACGCGCCGAACAGATACGGAATAACCCAGCCAAAACGGTAGTAGTTGCGGATCAGGCGGAAGTAGCCCGCGGAGATCGCTTCTTTATCCGTTTCACCGCACTTCGCCTGCCAGAACGCCATCGGCAGAGAGAAATTGTAGTGCACGCCAGAGATCGTCTGCATCAGTGCGCCGTAGCGATTTTTCAGTCCTTCGCGATACAGCGTTTTCAGCCGTCCAATATTCGAGGTGCCGTACTGAGCCAGCTCGATATCCTGCCCCTGCTCGATATAGCACGGCATGCTGAGCGGCCACATACGCTCGTCGCCGAGGTTGCGGGCGGTGAAGCGATGCACGTCGCGCATGATCGTCAGCATATGATCAATATCACCGTCTACTGGCGTAATGAACTCCAGCAGCGCTTCGGCGAAATCGGTTGTGATCCATTTATGTGTCAGCGCCGAGCCTAACGCCTTCGGGTGTCCCGTAGTCGCTAAGCTACCATCCGCATTTACGCGCAGCGTTTCGCGCTCAAGCCCACGCTGAATCCCCTTCAGTGCCTGAGGGTGATTTTCCAGCCAGGCCAGCGCCTGTGATACGTCCGGGATCAATTTGACCTCCCGCCTGTCAAAAAATTGTCACTCAGCATAATTGTAATGGTTGACGATTGAAGGTCGCGAATTCATTCCACCAATTAGTGCCACCACGTCATACCCTGTAGTGTTACCCATGCCAGTAAAACATAGCGTAACGCCTTGCCAAGGCACAAAAAAAAGAGCACTGGTCCCCAGGAGATGCGCATCCATCCCGCCAGCAGACACAGTAAATCGCCTATTACAGGCATCCAGCTTAATAACAGCGTGGCAGCGCCATAGCGTTTTAGCCAGCCCACTGCCTTTTCCTGCCAGCGAGATTTTTCGCGTAGCGGAAAGAAACGTCCAAGAATAACGTTAGTCAGCCCTCCAAGGCTATTACCCATTGTTGCTATTAAGACCAGCAACCAGGGCTGACTCACGCCGGACAACAGCATCGCCACCAGCACCACTTCCGAATTCCCCGGTAAGAGGGTGGAGCTTAAAAAACTGCTGGCGAATAATGAAGCGAGTGACAGCGCGTCACTCACAGTAAGCGAACATCCACCGCCGCCATTCCGGCATCACGCGCGGCCTGAATGCCAAAATCAGCATCCTCAAACACCACGCATTTTGCAGGTGGTACACCCATTAATTCTGCACAGCGCAGGAAGGTATCCGGTGCGGGTTTGTGATGTTTAACATGATCGGCGGCAACGACGGCAGAAAAATAGTGGCGCAGGCCAAGGTGTTTGAGTAGCGCTTCAGCAATCGCGCTCTCGCTGCCCGTACCGACAGACATAGGACGAAGGCCGTGCCACTCCTTGACGACGTCAATGAGTGGTAAAGGCTGCACGGTGTCTAACAGTATGGCTTTTACCGCGTCGGTTTTTTCACGCGCGAGCTGGTGCGGGTCGAGATCGGCCTGATTCAGCTCAATCACGGCCTGTGCGATACGCCAGGTGGGCGATCCGTTGAGGGCAATCATCGCCTGTAAATCGAAGCGCATACCGTAACGGCCCAGGACTTCGGTCCAGGCCTGACGATGCGTGGGTTCGGTATCCAGGAGGGTGCCGTCCATGTCGAAGATCAAACCGTCATACTGTGCGTACATCGTGCTCTCGCTAAACGATTAACAAAGCATTACTTTATCGTAAAAGGGGATTTTTGTCGCTGATTGCGAAGTGATAACAATGAGAGTGATTAAGAACTAAACATCGAAGGGGATCACAAGAAGAGATGGTGCATCCGGGAGGA
>NZ_JADCLG010000032.1:0-12027 GCF_014982425.1 Enterobacter cloacae complex sp. I1M
TGACATAGGTAACTTTGCCAATTGTACCAGAGCGACCAGTCACTACTCCTGGCCCCTTTACTTTATATTGACGGTGTTTTTTCAATATTCCATTTGAAAAAACAACTGGATAGTCTCCACTCTCAATCTGACTCACTGGGAGGTCATAACCACGCTGTAATGGTGCAAAATCTATTAATTTTTTTTCTTCCATCTTTTTAAAGTTTTTGAACCTCAGTTTCGGCACCATTACTTATTCCCCTCCGTCAACGTAAACGGCGCGTCAATGCCCAACTCCTTACAGAACCCGGCAATGGTCTTATCAATCTCCGCAACTTTCCCTTCCAGGTCGCGGATTTCCTGCGCCACGGCGTTGAGGTCAATCTCTTCTTCCGCTTCAAAAGTATCAACATAGCGCGGAATATTGAGGTTGTAATCGTTGTTACGGATCTCCTCCAAAGTAGCGATATGGCTGTACTTCTCGACAGCTATCCAGTCGTTGTAGGTATCGGCGATTTTGTCGATATGTTCCGGCAATAGGCGGTTCTGAGTTTTCACCTTTTCAAAGTCATTGCTGGCATCGATAAACAGAATGCTGTCGTTGTGCTTACGGCACTTGCGCAGTACCAGTACGCAGGTCGGAATGCTGGTGCCGTAGAAAATATTGGCAGGCAGGCCGATTACTGCATCAATGCAGTTCAGCTTCTCAATCATAAACTGACGAATGTGACCTTCTGCTGCGCCACGGAATAAGACCCCATGAGGCAGAACCACCGCCATAGTGCCGTCATCTTCCAGGTGATGGAACATATGCTGCACAAACGCCATGTCTGCTTTGCTCGACGGCGCTAATTTACCGTACTGTGCGAAGCGGTCATCGTTCATAAACAGCGGGCTGGCGCTCCATTTGGCGGAGAACGGTGGGTTGGCGACGATGGCGTCAAACTTCAGATGCGTGTGCTGCGGGTGCTCCAGCGTATCTTCCTGAATGATCTCAAAATCCGCATAGTGAACCCCGTGCAGGATCATGTTCATACGCGCCAGGTTATAGGTAGTACGGTTCATCTCCTGACCGTAAATTTTACCCACCGACGAGGCTTCGCGTTTTACGCGCAATAACAAAGAGCCAGAGCCACAGGTCGGGTCATAGACGTTTTTCAGCTTCAGCTTGTGGGTGGTTACGATTTTAGCCAACAGGGTGGAAACCGGCTGCGGGGTATAGAACTCCCCGGCTTTCTTACCTGCGCCTGAGGCGAACTGGCCGATCAGGTACTCGTAGGCATCACCCAGAATATCGGAACTCGCTTCGCTCAGGTTAAAGCTCAGTTTGTCGAGCTCAGTGACGACTTTGCCGATCAATTCGTTTTTTGCTTTCGCAGTGTTGCCGAGCTTGCTTGAGCCTAAATCGAGGTCCTCAAACAGGTTGCTGAAGTCATCCGCGGAGTCGGTGCCCAGCGTGCTCTGTTCAATGCTGCGTAGGGTAGTGGTAAGGTCTTCCAGAATAAAGCCAGTACCTGTGCCTTTGGGGTCTTTAGCCACACGCTCAGCCATGGTGTGGAACAAATCCGTTGGCGGCAGGAAATAGCCTAAGGTCTGGATACTGTCTTCTTTTACCGCATCAACGATATCCTGATAAGCCGGATGTTCCGCAGTCAGTTCATTGTACTGAATGCCGTCTTCCGCGAGGATCTTGTTCGCATACGCGACAAATTTTTCTGACAGGTATTTGTAGAAGATAAAACCTAGGCAGTAGTCGCGGAATTCATCGGCATTCATTTTACCGCGCAGGGTATCGGCGATATTCCATAGGCGGCCTTGCAGTTCACTTAAATTTTGCGCTTCAATCTGGGGAGACATAGTTCTTCCTGTTGTTTTTCTTCGTCACGAAAGGGTGACGTAATAAGTCAAATCATACCACTGAGCAGGCTCAGGATCTGTTGTTCACTCAGGACAGCAATCCGCTGCTGATAAAAGCGTTTTTCTCGCGCCGCCAGATAGAGCCCTCCCATCGCTTTTTGCTGTGCGAGTGGCGGGAGGGAGACGGTAAAATTTTTCAGTTCATTAACCGCGATACGCTGTACGACGGTAGAACCCTGGGTGGTCTGAATCCGCTGACGTCGTCCCTCCGGGCTTTCATTGAAATGCCAGAGGAACCACGCGGCATCAATCCGACTGGCATCAACATCCACTTTGACGTAGTTATTACCTAAAATACGCCCGGCATTTTCGGCACTCACACGAACAGCCTTGCCATGGATCAGGCTGATGACAACATCTCCTTTCTGCGTAAGCACAACCTCCTGATGCGTTTTAACCCACTGCTCTTTCTCTGCTGACACAATAGCTGACTGCCAGTCATCGACGAGAAACTGTTCGGTCGCATAGAAACGAAATGCGGGCCCATCTGCACTTTGCTGGATACGGCTGATGTGCGAGCCTGCCGTAAATTGGGCGATATCTTTGTAGCTTCGCGCCATCCTGTAACCCGAATAAATTTAAATTACATTGTCGTTGAGTTGCCAATCATAAGCCTGATGAATTATTTACATCAAGGAATTTAAATTTATTACTCATGCGGTCGATCAATGTTTTTGTGGCTCAGATAACGTTTTATAGCGCCAAAGCTCAGATTTTTCCTATACTGAGCGGGCGGTTTTTCTTTGCTGGTGATTCCCCCTGCAAATGTCTTTTTCTTCACTCAAGGTGTGTAGATGTTTTCGCTGACCTCGTTCCTCGACACGTTAACCTCTGTTAATCCAGAAAATGTGCCGAAATATGTTGCTCTTGTTGTTGCGGTGCTGCTGGTGTGCTTCATTGCCCGCTATGCCATTCCTTCTTTTGTGATTTCAGCCCGCTTTAAACAGAAAGCGAGGGCGATTCAACTGATTGCCAAAGATAAACCGGCCCAGCAACTGGAAAAACTGGATGCATTATTTTCCGGGAAGTTTTTTGCACATCCCTGGAGCGAGTTTAAAGAGTCGCTGCATCGTCAGTTTGAGTTAGATGAAGACAGCGGGCAGAAACGGATCCATAGCATTCGTTCTACCGCCCCAGCTTCCGCTTGGTTCTCTGAACCTTTACTGGTGGAAATTCCACTCTATACGGAAGCCTTTAAGCATTTGCCTGGTATCCTGACTGGGATTGGGATAATCGGGACCTTCTCAGGCCTAATGATCGGTTTGCACCACTTTGACCCCAGCACGCCAGAACAAGTGAGCGCCAGCGTAGCTAACCTTTTGCGTGATGTCCTTTATGCGTTTTTAGGTTCCGCCTTTGCCATTGCTTTCTCCATCCTGGTCACCATGTTTGAAAAGTGGCGTCTGGCGAGATGCTATAAAAATCTTGAGTTTCTGACCGCCAGCATCGACCAGCTTTTTGAAGGCGGTGTCGGCGAAGATTACCTTTCGCAGCTCCTCTCCAGTACCAAAGAAAACACCACTCATGCCAAACAGCTGAAAGATGGTTTGGTCAGCGATTTAAGAGAGATGCTACAGAACCTGGTGGACAGTCAGGTGCGAGAAAATCAGAAACTGGCAGAGACGTTGTCTTCCACCTATCGGGAATCAGGCCAGCAGATTGCGGAGCAGGTTAGCGGCGCTATTGAAACCAGTCTGAAAAGCCCGTTGGACAAAATTGCGGGCGTGGTGCAAACCGCCTCCGGCGATCAGAGCCATCGAGTGCAGTCGATGCTTGAGAACGTCCTTACTGCTTTTATGAACAAAATGGATAACACGTTTGGTCAGCAGTTCACCACGATGCAGGAGATGATGGGCCGTTCTGTGGAGGCGATCCAGAGCATGCAAAGCGGTTTCTCTACCCTGCTGCAGGATATGCGTCAGGCTGGGGATGATTCGCGTCAGGGCAGTGCCCAACTGATCTCTCAGTTACTCAGCGAAATGAAAAGCGGCCAGCAAGAGATGCAGGCGGGTATGAATGACATGCTGCGAAGCCTGCAGGAATCTGTAGCCCGCATTGGCGCAGAAGGTGAAGGCGCCGGCGAACGCATGGCCCATCAGCTGGAAAAAATCTTTGCCGACAGTGAAGCACGTGAAAAAGCGATGGCGGAACAGATGCGTGCCTTTATTGAAGCCATTCAGTCCAATGTTCAACAGGGACAAAATGAAACGATGGCGAAAATGGCGGCCTCTGTGGATACGCTTGGCAGCCATATGGCAACCTTGTTCGCACAACTGGAAAATGGTCAGCAACAACTTAATCAGCAGCAAAATCAGGCACAAAATCTGTTGATGAGCAATATGAGCAAAGGTGTTGAAGATCTTACGCTAAACCTGGCAGGTGTATTTAGTCAGCTTGAGTCCGGACAAAAACAGATGAGCCAGACCCAGGAACAAGGTCAGCGTGCTTTGCATGAAGAGACCCAACAACTATTAGCCCGTAGCGAAGCTCGTGAACAGGCGGCCGCCGAGCAACAACAAGATTTTATGGCTGCTCTGCAACAAACTATGCACTCCGGTCAGGATGCCCTACGAGAGAAAATGACCAGCGGTATCGATCAATTGGGTAGCCAATTGGGCACCCTGTTTGGGCAACTGGAAGAAGGTCAGAAATCCCTTAGCCAGCAACAGCAATTCGCTCAGAATGCTCTGCAACAGGAAGCCCAGAAAATCATCGGCCAGCTTGAGAGTCAGGTTCAGGCGTTAATGCAGATGCTGCGTGAGCAGCAATCCGCATCAGGCGATTTACTGCAACGAATGGCACAAAACACGACGCGTCACCTGGAAGAAATTCAGACTGGAGCCGATAAAATGCGGGTGGCTGCCGATCGCTTTGAAACAGCGGGGAATCGTGTCGCCGAAGCTAATAATCTGACTGCAGACGTTCTGAATGGCACCCAGCAAGCAGGCAGAACCCTTTCCAGCGCCAGCGCTGAGCTGGGCGCATTGATTGCCGATTATCGCAACACCCGTGAGGTTGTGGCTAACGCCATCAGCGCACTAGAAACGCTGATCAATAGCAGCCACGATGAGCAAACATCCCGCAGCCGGTTTGTTGAGGATCTGAAGTCGTATTCCGATCGCCTGCAACAATATAACCGTGAAGCCCAGGAATTCCTCCACAACGTCGCTGATGTGATGGGCACCAGCTTTGAGTCCTTCACCACAGGGGTGGAAAGCGGCCTGAACCGTTCGCTCCAGGAGATGGATACGCAACTGACAAAAGCGGCAGGCGCCTTAAGTTCTTCTGTTGAAATTATCGGTGAAAGCGTTGATACGCTGGAAACCGTGCTCCGTAGTCGTCGCGCGTAAGGAACAAGCTGATGTTTAACCGGGCATTCAATGGCAGGCAGCGTCGTAGTGATGAAGCGGAAAAACCATTCTGGATTTCCTATGCCGACCTGATGACAGCCATGATGGTGCTATTTTTGGTCGTCATGGTGGCATCACTTAGTTCCGTCACACAAAGGATCCAGCAGGCAGAAGCAGGCGAAAAGTCCCGAGGGCATGATATCGCCCGTCTGTGTGAAAAACTTGAGCTACAGGCAAAGAACCTGAATAAAACGATACATGTCGATTGTCACGATAACCGTATTAGTTTTGGCGAAGCAGGGCGTTTTGAACATAACCGCTTTTCGCTTACCCCAGAAGGGCAGCAGGCTTTGCAGGATGTGGTGCCGTTGGTCCTGGATGCGGCAAATAGCGACGAAGGTAAGAAATGGTTTAAACAGATCGTTATTGAAGGGTTTACTGACACGGATGGTTCGTATCTCTACAACCTGCATCTCTCTCTTCAGCGCTCGGAATGGGTGATGTGCAGTCTGCTGGATAGCAGAAGTGCGCTGCAGCAAAGAATTACTGCAGATCAGCAAATCCAGATTCGGAAATTATTTTTGGCGGGTGGCGTGTCATTCAACAATGCGAAAGAGAGTAAAGAAGCCAGCCGTCGTGTCGAATTACGCATGCAGTTCTTTGGCCTGAAAGATAAGAAACAGGACGAGAGTATGGAAGTCGTCCCCGGTATTAGTCAGGAAACCTGCCAACTGGGTGTAGTGCAATGACGTCCGCCATTGAGAAGCTGAAATCACGCCTTCTTCCTTACAGGGAAAAGAATGTGGGGCCGGTTGTGGGGCACCCTTTTACCTATCTACAGCGTGTCATCAGCCAACTTGAAAGAAAGGTAGATGCTCGCGCAGTACAGATGGTGCCTCCTGTGGAGAAACGCAGGCAGGCAATTTCCCGATTGCGTTCTGGAGACACGCCACATCCATCTGAGTGGAAGATGATCTTTTTTGGCCTCAATGACGTAGCAGAGGGAGATCTGTTTGATACAGCACTCATTGATGATGCGGTAAACTTTGCCAAAATTTCGGCTGAAATTCAGAGCAAAATTGCACAACAACGATTAACGCGTAGGGAGTGGCTGGCGTTAAGTACCAGCTACTTTGGACATGTCAGCGATACTCCCGAAGAAAATCCGCAGTGGCTTCAGTTACGCAAGCAGATTGCTGCTGGGTTTAAACAGTTAAAAGAGAGTTCGCCTCGCCCGTTGTCATGGATGACGGTAATCGACACTTATGGCGATATTTTTACCGACAATGCGGGTTTTCTTCTTGGGCAACAGCTCGGACGTGGGGAAATAACCGATATCTCCGTGCTGGAAAAAGTGGCACAGATCCCGCAGACCAGTTGGCTATGGCGCAAAATTGTTAACCATCTGGTGAGCGAGATTTTTCATCAGACTGACGATGAGTTTGAACAAAAAATTAATGAACTAATCGCGTTGAGCCGTCAACTTTCTCGTTTTAAAGATAATATCCTGGCCGCTACACTTACCCGTTATTACCAGTCAATTTTTAAACACCGGACTCACCTTGAACTTAAGCTGTTAGCCCTGAAGTATTGGGGAAACCCTCAGTTAACTAGCCGCAATAAAGGCTGGCAGGTTCATGTCGATAACGCGGTGCTGCTTATGGTACAGGGGTGGTTCGCTAAAGATGACCTGAAACTGTTCTTTGAGTTGCTTAAAGGTAATCGGGATGTCGATCAGGCTCGTCTGTTCTACTGGCTACGATTTGCTAATCAGATGAGTTATACGCGAATTGTGTTGGGTGAAGATGCTCTGCGTTCGAAAGATACCGATTATGTCGAGTTCCGGGCAAAAAATGCCGGGCGATTAAGCCATCTACAAGGCCCCGGTTCTCGCGACAACAATGCTATGATCATGAGAATTGGGAATTATCTTTTTGTCGAGTTTTCGAAAGTGGGAGCAATGTACTCTTACCATATCGATAATGCGCCGTTTAATCCAGAAACAAGCATTCTCGACATTGATTATGATCTTAAAGATAAACGTAATAACCGACGTAAAGTACGACTGCGCTTACCGCATTTGTCTCCGGTAACGCACTATTCGCTTAATCGTATTGAAGGGTGGATGAGCCGCTATGATGAAGAACTTCGTAGACTAGGTATTAACTATGTTGCAGAAGATTCCAATCAACCATCAGCCACTATCGATATCTCCCGCTTTAATGCAGCTCAAAGCGGAGGCGGGTCCGTATTTGCTCCTGCTAAATCAGTGGACAATGAATCAAAATCAAACAGAGAAGAGCAGATCAAAATTATTGCGGCTTCTTTAAAAGCCAAAAAAGAAGCCCAGAATACTACGACTCGAGAACAGCAAATCAGGGAAGTGATACGGTCTGTTGATTGTAAAGTGATGGATAAACGAGGTATGGGTGGAGCAATTCATATCCAGTTCAACGAACCAGATCATGAGGCTGCCAAAAAATTATTAAGCCTCGGGTTTAAACCTGTGCTGGGTAAATTTACGTACTGGAGCAAATAGTGTTCAAAAAATTGTTAGGTAAATTTCTTAATGACAATAAAGTAGCCCCTGCTTCACTCGTACCACTTTATACAATTAAGGAAGAGGGCTTCGCTTTCCCCTTTAGTCTTGCTGATGCTCAGGATAACTGGCTTATCACTTCATGCCTGGAGCAACTCCATGAAGAGGACTATGTATCACATTGGTCGGATTGCTGGTTTATCAGTTGGGATGACTTCTATCGCATTCTGAATAATGAAGATTATGCCAGTAGCCTGGCAATTTTCAACTTCCCTTCACAGCGCAATCTGACAGCTCATCTGGCTGCGACAGGGAGCATCAGTGATGACACTTTTCGTGTTTTCATTGATAAATGGACCCCACCTGACGATTATCGCCCCATAGAGATCACTAACCAGGGAGCCAGCTTTTCCTCCCCGGAAGGCATATTTGTGCTTAGCGAAGAGAACTGGCAGCTTCTGGACTCACTGCAACAACTCAGATTACAACAGCGACAGACACCGGGTGAGACGGTCAATCAAACCGGCTGGGCAAAAATACGTCGATTGGCTAAAAAGGCAGGAGCAAAACTGGATGATTATCTTGCTAAAACGATAGTCATCAGGCCTGAGTCGTTGCAGCTAAAACTGCGAAAATCTCTGGTTGCGGATACCCGCGTGCTGGAAATAGAACCGGTTTTTGACGAACAGCCGGCAAAGTGGCTGCAGAGTTTTGATCGTACACAGCAGGTACAAGATCGTTATCGTGTTTTAGGTGATGACGGTGAATTAAATCACGTCATTCTTTCACCTGAAGTCAAAGATGTGCTTACCTCTGTACATGCCATCACCGGCCGTCGAGTTGCCGGTGATGATGCGCTCTCATTTGTTCGCAATCCGTATACCTGGATTGGCGAAGAAGCTAGCCAAGTACTTGATCCCGATGTATATGAGCAGAATCTACAGGATGCAGGGATCTATTTTTATGATTTCCGTCTGGAGCCTCGGGTTGATGAAAACATGCAGGTTGAGTCTGTTTCGCTGATCCTGATCCCCAGGACTGAACAGCCTGTGCCAGATGAAACATACGTGTTTAATCGGCCGATTGAATTGGCTGCGTTGATTACTGAGTTGGAACAAAAATTAGCGGCGCATCTTCCTGCTGGTGTCTGGCAGGGCTATGACCTCGAGCTGTCCAGATTCACTCAGAATGAATTGCAAGAGTATCAGGCATTGCTGGAAGGCTGGCAGCAACAGGCTGCGGGATTGAATTTTTCTCACGTACTCGATCTCAACAAGTACAGCGATAGGGTCATAGGGATAGGTGAGTTTGAGAAAATCAGTTCACCGTATCTGGCCAAAAGTGAAAGTGAAAATTGGCTTCCAGACAACCTCGCTAAGGAGATGTGTGAAGCCATGTTCTCGGGCTGGGACCTGGATAATCATCAGCATTTTCATGAGCTAGAAACGCGTCTGGAAGATGCAAAAGCCTCTGATGCTCCTGAAGTCGCTATGCCCTGGAACGATAACCTTCTACCACGAGAAGAAGCAGAGGTTTTCCACGAAAAGTGGAAAAAGAAAATCGATGCTGAAACTAGTAATACCGCGAATACTGAGCCGGTGAGTCGCGCTGTCCTGCTGATCGAACAGAATATTGAGCAGGCACTGTATGTCAAACAGCGGCGAACCTCCTTGCTAGAAGCACACTTGGCTGAAGCCGAGCTTCCAATGATTCTTAAGGACTCTATTCAGCTACGTGAGCATCAGTGTAAAGGCGTTGCCTGGCTCCAGCAGTTGTACCTTAAATCCCCAACAGAGACAGCGGGATGTTTGCTGGCAGACGATATGGGGCTGGGGAAAACGTTACAGATTTTAACCTTCCTCATCTGGCATCGTGAGCGTTTCCCGGATGCTCCGCCCTCTCTGATTGTTGCCCCGGTGTCGCTACTCGACAACTGGGAGCGTGAGGTCGGTAATTTTTTCCTGCGCGAGCAGGTATCGATTTTAAAGCTTTACGGCAATGAACTCAGAGAGAAAAAGTGCGCTAAGGAGAGCATCCCTTTGGCGTTAAAGAGCAAGGGGATTAAAAACCTGCTGCAAACTGACTGGGTGGGAAACGCTCAGATCGTACTGACCACATACGAAACATTGCGCGATCAGGAATTTTCATTGGCCCGCCAGCCTTGGTCGATCATGGTTTGCGATGAGGCGCAGAAAATTAAGAACCCGGCAGCCCTGATTACCCAGTCAGCTAAGGCTGTTCAGGCGCAATTCAAAGTCGCGTGTACCGGAACGCCTGTTGAAAATACGCTTGTCGATCTCTGGTGCTTGTTTGACTTTGTTCAGCCAGGTCTCCTGGGCGCACTGAATAATTTTGGCAAAGATTACCTGCGGCCAATTGAGCAGCAGAGTGATGATAAGGTGCTTGAATCGCTACGAAAATTGATAGAACCACAGACACTGCGTCGCACGAAGGAAGAGGTGGCAAAAGATCTTCCGGAGAAAATTGAAGATAAATCCTGTAAGCAGCTCAGTATGTTGCCGCTGCAACGGGATCTCTATACACATTCGGTAGCGAGCTGGCAGAACCAACAGGAAATCAGTGAAGGTCTGGATCAACGTGGTTCAGGGATGCTCGGATTACTCCATCGCCTGAAGCTGATTTGCGCCTGGCCCTATTCCGTGAGTGCAGATTTACGCTTACGCAATGATGCTCCGAAAGTGAAATGGCTTTTGGATACGCTGAATAATATTCGCCAGTCATCAGATGATAAGGTCATTATCTTTACTGAACTACGCGATATTCAACGTGAATTGCAGCATCTGGTCTCGCAGCATTTTGGATTCAAGCCTTTTATCATTAATGGTGATACCAGCACGAAATCCGGAAGTGACCAAAACCGTCAGAGTTTGATCGATAACTTTCAGTCATCGCCGGGTTTTAACGTTATCATCCTATCGACGATAGCCGTTGGGTTTGGTGTCAATGTACAAAAAGCAAATCATGTCATCCATTTTACTCGCTGTTGGAACCCTGCCAAAGAAGATCAGGCAACTGACCGGGCTTACCGCATAGGGCAGCAAAAAGATGTCTACGTTTACTATCCAACTGTGCGTGATAGTCAGTTAATGACTTTCGAAGAGACCCTGGATGAATTACTGAACCGGCGCAGAGCTCTGGCAAGAGATATGCTAAAAGCTTCAGCCGAGCTCACTGCTGCTGATTTTGAAGTGGTACTTACCCAAGCTAATACTAATTAATTGCAAATAAGGCTGGTCAACAATGATGAGAAACTACGGGATTGTAATTGCCACTTTGCTGTTCAGCTTAAATGCAACTGCGACCACTTATCGAACTGATAGCTTCGGCACGACTCGCAATGATAAAGGTAATAGCTGGCGGACAGATAGTTTTGGAACTACCCGTGGCAGTAATGGAAGCGTATCACGTACTGATTCCTTTGGAACAACGAGGGTAACTAACGCTAACGGCGAGAATACAACCTACCGTACCGATTCATTTGGTACCACCCGAGGGAGCGATGGGACGGTATCACGCACTGATAGTTTTGGTACTACGCGAATAACGGATGCTCAAGGAAGTACAACTACATGCCGGACGGATTCGTTTGGCACGACCAGGTGTAATTAGGTTGCTGAATCATTCTGGTCATGATGGCAACAAGCGGTAATTCAGATGAGCGGGAGTTTTCCATGTTAACTGTACGAGTGATTGTATGACACCAGCCAATGATGTTCTGTCCAAACAGATCAGTGAATTAGCATACAAGGGCCAATGGGAGCCTCTGTTAAACGTACTAGAAAAATACCCCTCTTTCATCAATGCTGCCTCGGAAAAAGGCTATACACCTTTGCATCAGGCGGCGTGGCATGGTGCTAAACGTCCGGTTATTGGCAAACTTCTCAGGATGGGGGCTGACAAAACTCTCGCAACGTATAACAAGCTGCAGACCCTTTGATCCTTCACTGTGGCGGGAAATGCGTCAGTCTTTATCGCGAGTTCCCGTCCCAGACAACCGAATTGAGCTCGAAACGATTTTACTCAACTCAGCTCAGTCTATAATGAATGCGACCTTTTCAACCGAGCATGGGGTTTTTGTAAAACGCTTTAGCCACGGTGGAATGAGTAGTGGCTGGGTATCGTTTGAATTCTGGACCACAAATGCAATTCCGGGCATTTTACAACGTGCTGAATGGCTTAGAGAGTCATGGCGATATTAGTTATACACCAAAAGTTTTTAGG
>NZ_JADCLG010000033.1:0-15086 GCF_014982425.1 Enterobacter cloacae complex sp. I1M
TGATGTTTATAAGAGACTGCACCGTGCCCTCTCCCCAAAGGGGAGAGGGTGTTCAAGTTCCCTCTCCCCTTTGGGGAGAGGGTTAGGGTAAGGGGGCGGCAAAAACTCAAGGAGTCCCCATGAAACGCTCCGACATCAATGAAATCCTCGGCCACACGCGGCAGTTCTTCTCCATGCACGACGTGCATCTCCCGCCTTTTGCCAGCTTTCCGCCGACAAAATGGCAGCAGCTTGACCAGGCAGCATGGCAGGAGGTGTTTGACCTCAGGCTCGGCTGGGACGTGACGGCATTTGGTGGCAACAACTTCGCTGCACAGGGGTTAACGCTTTACACCCTGCGCAACGGCTCCCCCAACGGCGTGCCCTATGAAAAGTGCTATGCCGAAAAAATCATGCACGTCCGCGACGGCCAGGTGACGCCGATGCATTTTCACTGGCGCAAGCGGGAGGACATTATTAACCGCGGCGGCGGGAATCTGATTATTGAGTTATGGAATGCGGGCGCGCATGAAGAGACCGAAAACACCGACGTGACCGTCACGATAGACGGCTGTCGGCAGACGCACGCGCCCGGCAGCCAGCTGCGCCTCACGCCTGGGGAGAGCATCTGCCTGACGCCCGGCCTGTACCACAGTTTCTGGGGTGAACGCGGCTTTGGTGACGTGCTGGTGGGCGAAGTGTCGTCGGTCAATGACGATGAACACGACAACCACTTTTTACAGCCCATTGACCGCTACAACACCATTGAAGAAGACGAACCGGCGGTGCTGGTGCTGTGCAACGAGTACACCCTCTTTCGGATATAAGGAGTGAATGATGCCATTGATTTCTCTTGCCGACGGTCTGGCCCACGCCAGGGAACACCGCTACGCCCTGGGCGCGTTCAACGTGCTCGACTCCCATTTTCTGCGCGCGCTGTTTGCCGCCGCGAAGCAGGAACGCTCGCCGTTTATCATCAACATCGCCGAAGTGCATTTTAAGTACGTGTCTCTGGAGTCGCTGGTGGAAGCGGTGAAATTCGAAGCTGCCCGCCACGATATTCCCGTGGTGCTTAACCTCGACCACGGACTGCATTTTGAGGCGGTGGTGCGCGCCCTGCGTTTAGGGTTCAGCTCGGTGATGTTCGACGGCTCCACGCTGAGCTATGAGGAAAATATCCGCCAGACCCGGGAAGTGGTGAAGATGTGCCACGCGGTGGGCGTCTCGGTAGAGGCGGAGCTGGGCGCGGTAGGCGGGGATGAAGGTGGCGCGCTGTACGGTCATGCGGATGAAGCCTTCTTTACCGACCCGCAGCTGGCGCGCGAATTTGTTGATTCAACCGGCATCGATGCGCTGGCGGTTGCCATTGGCAACGCGCACGGCAAATACAAGGGCGAGCCGAAGCTTGATTTTCCGCGTCTGGACGCCATTCGCCAGCAGACGGGCCTGCCGCTGGTTTTACATGGTGGCTCTGGCATAAGCGACACTGATTTCCGCCGCGCCATTGAACTCGGTATTCATAAAATCAATTTCTATACCGGCATGTCGCAGGCCGCACTTGCCGCCGTTGAGCAACGCATGGCGAACCGCCAACCGCTTTACGATGAGTTTGCCGAGCTGCTGCTGGGCATTGAAGAGGCCATTACCGATACGGTTGCGGAACAGATGCGCATCTTCGGCAGTGCGGGGCAGGCCTAATGGAACGCAAAGGGATCGTCGCCGCAGGCAATATGCTGGTGGATCACGTCCACCAGATCGTACAGTGGCCGGAGCGCGGCTGGCTGGCAGAAATCACCCACAGCGAACGCTCAACCGGCGGTGCGCCACTCAACGTTCTGCTGACGCTGGCGAAAATGCACGTCGGCCTGCCGTTACAGGCGGTGGGGCTGATTGGGGAAGACAGCGACGGAGACTATATTCTGGCGATGCTCGACCAGTATCACGTCAATCGCCAGCGCGTGCAGCGCACGACGTTCTCCCCAACGTCGATGTCGCAGGTGATGACCGACCCCAGCGGACAGCGCACCTTTTTCCACTCGCCGGGCGCCAACCGCCTGCTGGATCTTCCCGCCTTCGATCGTTTAGATGGATCGCTGAAGATCTTCCATCTCGGCTATCTGCTGCTGCTCGACAGCCTGGACATGCCGGATGACGAATTTGGCACCCGCAGCGCGCGGTTACTGGCACAGATGCACGATCAGGGGTATGAAATCTCGCTCGATCTGGTGTCCCGCAAGGGCGACCCGCGCTATCAGCCGCTGGTGCTCCCTGCCCTGCGCCATCTTGATTATCTGGTGATTAACGAGCTGGAAGCCGGTGAGTTTAGCGGGCTTGAGATCCGCGACAGCCATGATGCGCTGAACATGGCCCATATCGCCGACGCTGCCGCACAGCTGCTGGCGGCAGGCGTGCGACAGCGGGTGGTGATCCACTGTCCGGAAGGGGCATGGGGTGAAGCGCCGGGTGAAAAAGGGCAATGGGTTCCGTCGTGGAAGCTGAGGCAGGACGAGATAATCGGCAGCGTCGGCGCGGGCGACGCGTTTTGCGCGGGCTTTTTATACGGCTGCCATGAATCCCTGCCGCTGACGGAGAATATTTATCTGGCGCACGCCTGCGCGCGGGCCAGCCTGCTGGCGGCTAATGCAATTGACGGCGCGAAAACGCTGGCCGAACTTCAGACGTTTATTCAGGAGAACGGTCAGGCGGCTTTCTCATGATGGGAAACGTCCGTGGCAAAAACATAGCCCAGACCGCGAATGGTTTTGATCAGCAGAGGCTGGTGCGGATTGACCTCAATTTTTCGCCGCAGCCGCATGATCAGCACGTCGATAGTGCGGTCAAAGACCTCAGCGCTTTCGCTGTGGGTCAGTTCAAGCAGCTGTTCACGGCTCAGTACCCGGCGGGCGTTTTGCGTTAATGCCAGCAGCAGGCCGTATTCACCCTGGGTTAACGGTACGGTATTACGCTGCGGATCGCTCAGCTCGCAGCGGGTGGTGTCCAGCGTCCAGCCGTTAAAGGCAATACCTTCAACGCGCGGCGCGGCAGGCTCCGCGGCCAGCGCACCGGTACGACGCAGCACCGCCTTAACGCGGGCGACCACCACGCGCGGATTGAACGGTTTTCCGATGTAATCATCAGCGCCCATTTCCAGCCCGACGACCACATCTGATTCACTTCCCAGCCCCGTCAGCATCACCACCGGTAGCGACGGTCGCCGCTTTTGCATCTGCAGCAAAACCTGTAATCCGTTGATATCCGGCAGCATCATGTCCAGCAGAACCAGCGCAATGCCGGAGTCCTGCTGGACACGGTTCACCGCTTCCTGACCGGTGTGACACGTCAGCACGGTAAAGACGTGCTCGCTGAGCACATCCTGTAGCAGTTCGCAGACTGCGACATCATCATCAACCACCAGAATCGCCGGTTTCATCGCATGCTTCCGTCAGGGAATTATGTTAAGTCTGAACCATTCTGCCGCCGGCTCCAGCCGAATTGTTTTTTACGTGACGGAAATTCAATCCATGTCACATCCCCTGCCCTTTCGACACGTCAATTTTGACGATTGGCTGTTTTTCGTCAGGGTTTTGCCCCGCAAAGGGTCGTAAAGTCAGGAAATACCCATAGTAAAAACATGGCATAGAAGCTGCATATTGGGCAGGTAAGAACTGTTTAACTGGAGCAAAGTGATGAAAAAAGTCGTCACGGTTTGCCCTTATTGTGCCTCAGGTTGCAAGATCCACCTGGTGGTCGATAACGGCAAAATCGTCCGGGCGGAAGCGGCGCAGGGTAAAACCAATCAGGGCACGCTGTGCCTGAAAGGGTACTACGGCTGGGATTTTATTAACGATACCCAAATCCTCACCCCGCGCCTGAAAACCCCTATGATCCGCCGCGAGCGCGGCGGCAAGCTGGAAGCCGTCTCCTGGAATGAAGCGCTGGATTATGTTGCCACGCGCCTTAGCGCCATCAAGGCCAAGTATGGCCCGGATGCGATTCAGACCACCGGCTCCTCACGCGGAACCGGGAATGAAACCAACTATGTGATGCAAAAATTCGCGCGCGCCGTTATTGGTACCAATAACGTCGACTGCTGCGCTCGCGTCTGACACGGCCCATCGGTTGCAGGTCTGCACCAGTCGGTCGGTAACGGCGCAATGAGTAATGCCATCAATGAGATAGATAACACCGATCTGGTGTTCATCTTCGGCTATAACCCGGCGGATTCTCACCCTATCGTCGCGAATCACGTGATTCGCGCCAAACAGAACGGGGCGAAAATCATCGTCTGCGATCCGCGCAAAATTGAAACCGCGCGCATTGCCGATATGCACATCGCACTGAAAAACGGCTCGAACATCGCGCTGTTGAATGCGATGGGGCACGTCATTATTGAGGAGAACCTCTACGACCAGGCGTTTGTCGCAAGCCGTACGGAAGGGTTTGAAGAGTATCGCAAGATTGTCGAAGGCTATACGCCGGAGTCCGTAGAGGCGATAACCGGCGTCAGCGCACAGGAGATCCGCCAGGCGGCGCGGATGTACGCCGGAGCGAAAACCGCCGCCATTCTGTGGGGTATGGGCGTGACCCAGTTCTACCAGGGCGTGGAAACCGTGCGCTCGCTCACCAGCCTCGCCATGTTGACCGGCAATCTGGGTAAAGCGCATGTGGGCGTGAACCCGGTACGTGGTCAGAATAACGTGCAGGGCGCGTGCGACATGGGCGCGCTGCCGGACACCTATCCGGGCTACCAGTACGTCAAATTCCCGGAAAATCGCGAGAAATTCGCGAAGGCCTGGGGCGTGGAGAGCCTGCCTGAGCACACGGGGTATCGCATCAGCGAGCTGCCGCACCGCGCGGCGCACGGTG
Source organism: Enterobacter cloacae complex sp. I1M (assembly GCF_014982425.1). Lineage (NCBI taxonomy): Bacteria > Pseudomonadati > Pseudomonadota > Gammaproteobacteria > Enterobacterales > Enterobacteriaceae > Enterobacter > Enterobacter cloacae complex sp. I1M. The sequence goes on from NZ_JADCLG010000033.1 coordinate 4,846, forward strand.
AAGTGCGTGCGGCCTACATCATGGGTGAAGATCCGCTCCAGACCGACGCCGAGTTGTCTGCGGTGCGTAAAGGGTTTGAGGATCTGGAGCTGGTGATTGTTCAGGATATCTTTATGACCAAAACCGCGGCGGCGGCGGATGTGATTTTACCGTCGACCTCCTGGGGAGAGCATGAAGGTGTCTATACGGCGGCAGACCGCGGCTTCCAGCGCTTCTTCAAGGCTGTCGAGCCGAAGTGGGATCTGAAAACGGACTGGCAGATCATCAGCGAAATCGCCACCCGCATGGGCTACCCGATGCACTACAACAACACCCAGGAGATCTGGGACGAGTTGCGGCATCTGTGCCCGGACTTTTATGGGGCAACCTATGAAAAAATGGGTGAGCTAGGCTACATCCAGTGGCCGTGCCGGGATGAGTCAGAGGCGGATCAGGGAACGTCGTACCTCTTTAAAGAAAAATTCGACACCCCGAACGGGCTGGCGCAATTCTTCACCTGCGACTGGGTCGCGCCGATCGATAAACTCACCGACGAGTATCCGATGGTGCTCTCCACCGTGCGTGAAGTGGGCCATTACTCCTGCCGTTCCATGACCGGCAACTGCGCCGCGCTGGCGGCGCTGGCGGATGAACCGGGCTACGCGCAGATCAACACCGCCGATGCCGAACGGCTCGGTATTGAAGATGAAGCGCTGGTGTGGGTGAACTCGCGTAAAGGCCGCATCATTACCCGCGCGCAGGTCAGCGACCGTCCGAACAAAGGCGCGGTCTATATGACCTACCAGTGGTGGATTGGCGCCTGTAACGAGCTGGTGACGGAGAACTTAAGCCCGATAACCAAAACGCCGGAGTATAAATACTGCGCCGTAAACGTGGAGCCCATAGCGGATCAGCGCGCAGCGGAACAGTACGTGATCGACGAATATAACAAGCTGAAAGCCCGCCTGCGTGAAAGCGCAATGGGATGAAGCTGTTAATTAATCGCTGACTAAATGGGGTGAGATATTCACCCCATTATTATTTCTGGCATCGCTATTAATAATAACAATATATTTCTCTGAAGACGTCTCGCAGAAAAATGTAATTTTCGCGAAAATTAATTACATCTTTGCATTTTAATTCAGAGGGATAAGATATGCGGCGGGTGCTTAAGACTTTCTGTCTTGAGCATTGTTGAGGGACAGAAAGTGGAAAGCCCCGGGAAATTTGCATTTACCCGAGGCTACCCCTCAACCCCAACAAGTTGAGAGTAGCCTCTTATTCTTTTTTTCACAAGGAGTAAAAGGCATGACGCCATTAAAAACTGCGTTAGGCATCGTTTTTATTATTTGCCTGACGATAGTGAACTTTACCTTTATTACTCGCGGTAAGTTATGTGAGTTTTCAATAAAGAGTGAACATCAGGAGGTGGCGGCGAAATTAGCCTGTAACGCAGGCTAACCTCTTCGGGTGGAACGCGTGTTCCGCCCGGCTTGTGGGATGCTGAGGTCTTAACGCACCCGTTTTTTTCTTCTGTCACCGCGATTATACTGCGCGGCATGTACCCCGATGATAAGAATCCATGAAAGCCATTTTTCTGTTGTTGTTATTTTTAACCGCCTTTGCCCGTGCCGATGAGATAGGCAGCCAGTATCGAAAACAGGCGGAAGCCGGTGATGCGCGCGCCCAGTATTATCTTGCCGATACGTACTTCAGCTCCGGCGACAGCAAGCAGGCCGCGCTGTGGGCCGAGAAAGCGGCGAAAGGCGGCAATGTCGACGCCATGGCGCTGCTATCGCAAATCCTCTTTACGCAGGGCGACTACGCACAGGCCAAAGCTCTGGCCCAACAGGCAAACATTGCGGGCAGCAAACGCGGCGCGATCATGCTGGCGCGGGTGCTGGTGAACACGCAAGCAGGCAAGACCGACTACCCGCAGGCCATTAAACTGCTGCAAACGGCGACCGAAGACATCGATAGTGACTCGGCGGTAGACGCGCAACAGCTGCTGGGGCTGATCTATGCCAACGGCGTTGAAGTCCCTCAGGATGACGTGCAGGCTGCGGCGTGGTTCAAGCGGAGTTCGGCTCTGTCCCGGACGGGCTATGCGGAGTACTGGGCAGGCATGCTGTTCAGGCAGGGTGAGAAAGGCTTTATCACACCGAATAAACAGAAAGCGCTTTACTGGTTAAACCTGAGCTGTACGGAAGGGTTTGATACCGGGTGTGAAGAGTTTGATGCGTTGAGCGGGGAGTAAATTATTGCCCGGTGGCGCTGCGCTTACCGGGCCTACGGTTATGTAGGCCGGGTAAGGCGAAGCCGCCACCCGGCATTTTTACATCATTGGTCAGCCGTTTTATCAAAACGACCCAGCACCTCGCGTTCATACGCCAGCGCTTTTTTACGGTCGAACTTGTGTTCCCACTTGGAGATTACCAGCACCGCCAGCGCATTACCCACCACGTTCAGCGCGGTACGCGCCATGTCGAGGATACGGTCCACACCGGCGATAAACGCCAGGCCTTCCAGCGGAATACCGACGCTGCCCAGCGTCGCCAGCAGCACCACGAAGGAGACGCCCGGCACGCCTGCGATACCCTTTGAGGTCACCATCAGGGTCAACACCAGCACGATTTCCTGCCACAGCGACAGGTCAATGCCGTACAGCTGAGCGATAAAGATTGCCGCAATACTCTGATACAGCGTTGAACCATCCAGGTTGAAGGAGTAACCGGTCGGTACAACGAAGCTGGTAATGGACGCCGGTGCACCGTAGGCCTCCATCTTCTCAATGATACGCGGCAGCACGCTCTCGGAGCTTGCCGTGGAGTACGCCAGAATCAGCTCATCTTTCAGAATGCGGATCAGGATCCAGATGCTCAGCCCGCACAGGCGCGCCACAATCCCCAGCACCACCAGCGCGAAGAACAGGATCGCGAAGTGCACCAGAATCACCAGCTTCGCCAACGGCCACAGGGAAGCAAAGCCGAAGTTCGCCACGGTTACGGCGATCAGCGCAAAAACACCCACCGGCGCATAGCGCATCACCATGTGGGTAACTTTGAACATGGTTTCAGAGATAGAGCGGAACACCGTTACCAACGGTTCACGGTGCGTCGCGGGCAGGGAAGAAAGCCCCAGACCAAAGAGCACCGAGAAGAAGATGATCGGCAGCATCTCGCCCTTCGCCATTGACGCGATAATGTTGGTCGGCACCAGTGACAGAATTGTGCCCATCAGACCGTGCGAATGGCTCTGCACGTCGGCGGTGGTGCTTTGATATTTCGAAATATCCACCGTCGCCAGCTGCGACATATCAATCCCGGAACCTGGCTGGAACACGTTCGCCAGGGTGATACCAAGAATGATGGCAACCGTGGTGATCACTTCGAAATAGAGAATGGTTTTAACGCCGATGCGGCCTAACTGTTTCGCATCACCTACCCCGGCAATACCGACCACCAGCGTCGAGATCACAATCGGCACAACAATCATCTTGATCAGATGAATAAAGATATCGCCCGCTGGCGAGAGAAGGTTCGCAATCAGCCACTCGCGGCTGTCGCTATGATAATGGAGGTAACTGCCCAGCAAGATGCCCAGCACAAGGGCCAGCAGGATCTGCCAGGCCAGGCTGACTTTCAAATTTTTCATAGAAACTGACTTCCTCAATGAAATCTCCGCACCATCAAAACTGCATGAATATGGAGACATACTGAAAGGGTATGAATTGTGTTGCGTTGGTTTATGGGATTTTTTAACGCGCCGTATGAGTATCATTTGCACGGCATGCTGCGCAAGCCTTAAAGAACAAGGCATTTCACTGCAAAAAGCGTCATTGACGGTAATTAATAGCAATCCACATCAATAACCGATTGTTATGAAAAAACTTTTACAAACAAAAAAGTGAATAATTCTTCAGATGAATTATTTCCCTTCAAAGTTTCATTCGCTCAATTTTCATACTCTTCAGACATTGCGTGATCTGTCGCCCAAATACTAAACAAAGCTTGTAAAGCCCCTACTATTAACGTTTTTGCGACATATTATTAACATCTTACAAGGAGAAAAAAAGCCATGAGCCAAATACACAAACACGACATTCCCGCAAACATTGCGGACCGTTGCCTGATAAGCCCGGAGCAGTACCAGGAGAAATACCAGCAGTCCATTTCCAGCCCTGACGCATTCTGGGGTGAACAGGGCCACATCCTCGACTGGATCAAACCTTATCAGAAGGTAAAGAACACCTCTTTCGCGCCGGGCAACGTCTCCATTAAATGGTATGAAGACGGCACGCTGAACCTGGCGGCGAACTGCCTGGACCGCCATCTTGCCGAACGCGGCAACGAAACGGCCATTATCTGGGAAGGCGACGATGCCTCTCAGAGCAAACACATCTCATATAAAGAGCTTCATCGCGACGTCTGCCGCTTCGCCAACGTGCTGCTGGCCCAGGGCATTAAAAAAGGCGATGTGGTGGCGATCTATATGCCGATGGTGCCGGAAGCCGCGGTGGCTATGCTGGCCTGCGCGCGCATCGGCGCGATCCACTCCGTTATTTTTGGTGGCTTCTCGCCGGAGGCGGTTGCCGGACGTATCGTCGACTCGAACTCAAAGCTGGTGATCACCGCTGACGAGGGCGTGCGTGCCGGGCGCGGCATTCCGCTGAAGAAAAACGTCGATGAAGCGCTGAAAAACCCGAACGTGAAATCCATCCATAACGTCATTGTCTTCAAACGCACGGGCGGCAACATTGACTGGCACGAGGGCCGAGACCTGTGGTGGAGCGATCTGATTGAAAACGCAAGCGACCAGCATCAGCCGGAAGAGATGAACGCGGAAGATCCGCTGTTTATCCTTTATACCTCCGGATCCACCGGTAAGCCGAAAGGCGTGCTGCATACCACCGGCGGCTATCTGGTTTACGCGGCCACCACCTTTAAATACGTTTTCGACTACCATCCGGGCGACATCTACTGGTGTACCGCCGACGTGGGCTGGGTCACCGGTCACAGCTACCTGCTGTACGGCCCGCTGGCCTGCGGCGCAACGACGCTGATGTTTGAAGGCGTACCTAACTGGCCAACGCCGGCGCGTATGTGCCAGGTGGTCGATAAGCATCAGGTCAACATTCTCTACACCGCGCCAACGGCGATCCGCGCATTAATGGCGGAAGGCGATAAAGCCATCGAAGGGACCGACCGCTCTTCCCTGCGCATCCTCGGTTCCGTGGGCGAGCCGATCAACCCGGAAGCCTGGGAGTGGTACTGGAAGAAGATCGGCAACGAGAAGTGCCCGGTGATGGACACCTGGTGGCAGACCGAAACCGGCGGCTTCATGATCACCCCGATGCCGGGCGCCACGCAGTTGAAAGCCGGTTCGGCCACCCGTCCGTTCTTTGGCGTGCAGCCCGCGCTGGTGGACAACGAAGGCAATCCGCAGGAAGGGGCCACCGAAGGCAACCTGGTAATCGTCGATTCCTGGCCTGGCCAGGCGCGTACCCTGTTCGGCGACCATGAGCGCTTCGAACAGACCTACTTCTCAACCTTTAAAAACATGTACTTCAGCGGCGACGGCGCGCGCCGGGACGAAGACGGTTATTACTGGATCACCGGACGCGTGGACGATGTGCTGAATGTTTCCGGCCACCGTCTGGGCACGGCGGAGATTGAGTCTGCGCTGGTGTCGCATCCGAAGATTGCCGAAGCGGCAGTTGTCGGCATTCCTCACAACATCAAAGGCCAGGCGATCTACGCCTACGTCACCCTGAACCACGGCGAGGAGCCGTCACCAGAGCTGTATACCGAGGTGCGTAACTGGGTGCGTAAAGAGATCGGCCCGCTGGCCACACCGGATGTGCTGCACTGGACCGACTCACTGCCGAAAACCCGTTCCGGCAAGATTATGCGCCGTATTCTGCGCAAAATCGCAGCGGGCGACACCAGCAACCTCGGTGATACCTCAACGCTTGCCGATCCTGGCGTGGTGGACAAACTGCTCGAAGAGAAGCAGGCCATCGCAATGCCTTCCTAGTGTTTTCTCCCTCTCCCCGTGGGAGAGGGCCGGGGTGAGGGCATCAGACCGCACCTTCCTTCCATCACCCTAACCCTCTCCCCATAGGGGAGAGGGGATAAAAACAAACCAACCTTACCTTTGGAGACTCTGTGATGAATAACGATATTTGTCAGCAGATAGAGAATAGTGCGCACTACAGGGAGCTCGTCGAAAAACGGCAACGGTTTGCCTTTATCCTTTCCATCATCATGCTGGTTATTTACGTCGGCTTTATTCTGCTGATCGCCTTTGCGCCGCAGTGGCTCGGTACGCCGCTGCACGCCGGAACCAGCGTTACGCGCGGCATCCCAATTGGCATTGGCGTTATCGTTATTTCGTTTGTGCTGACAGGTGTGTATGTCTGGCGTGCGAACGGGGAATTCGATCGTCTTAACAGAGAAGTTCTGCGCGAGGTAAAAGCATCATGAAGCGAGTCCTGACGGCGCTTGCCGCCACACTTCCCTTTGCTGCCCATGCGGCAGATGCCCTTACCGGCGAGGTCCAGCGCCAGCCAACCAACTGGCAGGCGATTATCATGTTCCTGATTTTCGTGGTGCTAACGCTTTACATCACCTACTGGGCGTCGAAACGCGTGCGCTCCCGTAACGATTACTACACCGCGGGCGGCAACATTACCGGCTTCCAGAACGGGCTGGCGATTGCGGGAGACTTTATGTCTGCCGCCTCGTTCCTCGGGATCTCCGCGCTGGTTTATACCTCAGGGTATGACGGCCTGATCTACTCCCTCGGCTTCCTCGTCGGCTGGCCGATCATTCTGTTCCTGATTGCCGAGCGCCTGCGTAACCTTGGCCGCTACACCTTTGCAGACGTAGCTTCATACCGCCTCAAACAAGGCCCCATCCGCATGCTCTCCGCCTGCGGTTCGCTGGTGGTGGTGGCGCTGTACCTGATTGCCCAGATGGTCGGCGCGGGCAAACTGATCGAGCTGCTGTTCGGTCTGAACTACCACGTCGCGGTGGTGCTGGTAGGCGTGCTGATGGTGATGTACGTCCTGTTCGGCGGCATGCTGGCCACCACCTGGGTACAGATCATCAAAGCGGTACTGCTGCTGTTCGGCGCCAGCTTTATGGCCTTTATGGTAATGAAGCACGTCGGGTTCAGCTTCAATAATCTGTTTACCGAAGCCATGTCAGTGCACCCGAAAGGGGAAGCGATCATGAGCCCGGGCGGGCTGGTGAAAGATCCGATATCCGCGCTCTCGCTCGGTCTCGGCCTGATGTTCGGTACCGCTGGCCTGCCGCATATCCTGATGCGTTTCTTCACGGTGTCTGATGCACGTGAAGCGCGTAAAAGCGTGTTCTACGCCACCGGGTTTATGGGCTACTTCTACATACTGACCTTTATCATCGGCTTTGGCGCGATCATGCTGGTGGGGGCAAACCCGGCGTTTAAAGACGCGGCGGGCGCGCTTATCGGCGGTAACAACATGGCGGCGGTGCATCTGGCCGACGCGGTAGGCGGTAACCTGTTCCTCGGCTTTATCTCTGCCGTGGCCTTCGCCACCATCCTCGCGGTGGTTGCAGGGCTGACGCTGGCTGGTGCGTCTGCGGTATCGCACGATCTCTACGCCAACGTTTTCCGCAAAGGCGCAAGCGAGCGCGATGAGCTGAAAGTCTCCAAAATCACCGTACTGGTGCTGGGCGTCGTCGCCATCCTGCTGGGGATTTTGTTCGAGAAGCAGAACATCGCCTTTATGGTGGGGCTGGCCTTCTCGATTGCGGCAAGCTGTAACTTCCCGATCATTCTGCTCTCCATGTACTGGTCAAAACTGACCACCCGTGGGGCGATGATTGGCGGCTGGCTGGGGCTGCTGACGGCGGTGATTCTGATGATCCTCGGCCCGACCATCTGGGTGCAGATCCTCGGTCACGAAAGCGCTATCTTCCCGTATGAATACCCGGCGCTGTTCTCCATTGCCGTGGCGTTTATTGGGATCTGGTTCTTCTCAGCGACCGACAACTCGCCGGAGGGTAACCTGGAGCGTGAGAAATTCCGCGCCCAGTTTATCCGCTCGCAAACCGGCCTGGGTGTTGAGCAGGGCCGCGCGCACTAAACCTTTTCTCCCCGGTCGCTCTGGCCGGGGAACTTAAAACATCACCCACGCCACCAGCGGCGCGATTAATACCATTGTCACGCCCGAGAGCATCATCACCAGGCTTGCAACAACGCCTTCCTGCTGTCCCAGCTCATACGAACGTGCCGTCCCCGCCCCGTGCGACGCCGCGCCAAACCCCGCCCCTTTCGCCATCCCTTCGCGAATGGAAAGGCGCAGAAACAGCACATCCCCCACTGCCATGCCGAACACGCCGGTCACCACCACAAACAGCGCCACCAGATCCGGCTGTCCGCCGAGCGGTTTAGCCGCCGCCAGCGCGAACGGTGTGGTCACCGAGCGTACCGCCAGGCTGCGCTGGATTTCATCAGACAGGGTAAACAGCCGCGCCAGCCAGACCGAGCTGCACACCGCCACTACCGTCGCGGTGACGACTCCCGCGCTGAGCGACATCCAGTGGCGTTTAATAATTGCCAGGTTGTCATACACCGGCACCGCAAAGGCGATAGTCGCCGGGCCGAGCAGCCACAGCAGCCAGTGGGATTCACCAATGTAGTTCTGCCAGGAGATATGGCCGAAGACCAGCATCAGCACCAGCAGGATCGGCGTAAAGACCAGCGGCATCAGCGGCAACGTGCGAAAGCGGCGATACAGGCGCTTGTTGGCAAAGTAAATGACGACTGTCGCAATCAGGCATAGCACGCTTATCTGAAAGTTAGTCATGCTTCTGCCTGCTGATTTCAAAGCGATACACTTTATCCACCACCCAGGCGGTGGCGCCCAGCACCATCAGCGTGCTCAGGGCGATAACCGCAAAGATGCGCCAGCCGTCGACCATCAGCAGTTGCGCATAATTCACCACCGCCACCACGGCCGGAACGAAGAACAGCAGCATCTCCGCCAGCAGCCAGCGCGCACCGGCCCGCACCCAGCTAAGGGGTAACGCGCGACAGAGGATCAACGTCAGCATCAGCACCATTCCCACCAGGTTGGCGGGTAAAGGCAGGTTCAGCCAGTCGACAAGATATTCAGCAAAAACAAACAGTCCCGCGTAGAGCAGTACCTGAACCGGTACCTGGAGTCGTTGAACAACGGCAGGCGTAACACGGCTTAACGCCACGGCCATGGGGGTTTTCCTCAGAAATGAGACGAGGCGCCAGTATAGTGAGCGTACGGTATCGACTGAAATGAATTAAAATCATCGAAGGTATAGTTTCGAGGAATAATCATGGACATAAGAACGCTGCGCTATTTTGTCGAGGTGGTTCGCCAGCAAAGTTTTACCCGCGCAGCGGAGAAGTTATTCGTAACCCAGCCTACCATCAGTAAGATGCTGAAAAACCTCGAAGATGAGCTGAACTGTACCCTGCTGATCCGCGACGGGCGCAAGCTGCTGCTGACCGATACCGGTCGCGTGGTGTTCGAGCGCGGGCTGGCAATTCTGGCGGAGTTCCGCCAGCTGGAGGCCGAGCTTGGGGACATCAACCACCTGACAAAAGGGCTGCTGCGGCTCGGCATTCCGCCGATGGTCGGCATGATGATGGCCGGGCCGATTAGCCTGTTTCGCCAGCGCTATCCCGGCGTTGAGCTAAAAATTTCTGAATTTGGCGGCCTGACCGTGCAGCAGGCGGTGATGAACGGTGAACTGGACGTGGCCATGACGGCTCTTCCCGTAGAGGAGGAAAGCGGCCTGGCGACGCTGCCGCTGTTCAGCCACCCGCTGTGCGTGCTGGTGCCGCGCTCCGGCGACTGGCTGAAGATTGAATCAGTAAAACCCGAGCTGCTCGGCGAACACCCGCTGCTGATTTACAACGAAGATTTCGCCTTAAGCCGCCAGCTGATGGCGCTGTTTAACCAGCACAACGTAAAGCCGCGCATTGCGGTGCGCAGCGGCCAGTGGGATTTTCTGGCGGCGATGGTACAGGCGGGCGTGGGGATAGCCATTCTGCCGCAGCCGATCTGCGAGCGGCTGGATAAAAACACGCTGCGCTGGATCCCGCTGGAGAGCGATCTGCACTGGCAGTTAGGGATGATCTGGCGTGAAGGGGTGTATCTGTCGCACAGCGCACAGGCGTGGTTGCAATGCTGTGAGGGGTTTTGGGTACCCTCACCCTAACCCTCTCCCACAGGG
>NZ_JADCLG010000034.1:0-35816 GCF_014982425.1 Enterobacter cloacae complex sp. I1M
GCGATTTACAGCCGGACCAGGTCATCGCTGAAAGCTCTCAGTTATTCTGAAGGCAGCGTTATTGCTTCTGCTTTGAAATCACTGGGGAACCCTCGCCCCTTTGGGGAGAGGGTTAGGGTGAGGGGCGCTACTGCGCCGCCTGTTTAGCAGGTGCAACATCATCGTTTGCCGCAGACTGATTTTCCGGTACGCTGTCGCACGGCTTCTCTTTCGGGCAGACCATGTCCAGCATCCTGAGCGTCACACCGTTACTCCAGCCGAAACCGTCCTGCAACGGATACTCACCGCCGCCACCGCCGGTACCTGTCGAAGAGACATCGTACTTCTCAACCAGTTTCTTCTCGCGATCGTAGGTATGCTGAACGTTTTTCAGGAAACGCCAGGTCACGTCCATCGCCACTTTCTGCTGACCATAGTTCTGCAACCCTTCCACCGCTACCCACTGCAACGGCGCCCAGCCGTTCGGCGCATCCCACTGCTGCCCGCTGTTGATGGTGGTGGTAGAAATACCGCCCGGTTTCAGCAGGCGCGACGATGCGGCTGCGGCCACTTTATCGGCGCGATCCTGTGATGCGGCCTTCACATACAGCGGGAAGAGGGCCGCGGCAGTCAGCTGATTACGCACCTTCCTGGTTTTCAGATCGTAATCCGCATACCAGCCCTCTTTATCGTTCCACAGGTGGCTCTCCATGGCTTTCTGACGTGCGGAGGCCAGCGCGTCATATTTACTTGCGCTGGCGGTATCCCCGTCTTCCTGGCTGGCACGGGCCAGCAGTTTTTCCATCTTAAACATCAGCGCATTCAGATCCACCGGCACGATGCTGGTGGTGCGGATGGTACCCAGCTTCTGGGGATCGTCCATCCAGCGGGAGCTGAAATCCCAGCCCGAGGCCGCGGCAGAGCGCAGATCACGGTAAATCTCGGTGGCCGGACGGTTAGGGTTATTTTTGGCGGTGGTCACGTCATCCAGCCACGACTCAGGGCGTGGCGTGTCCAGATCGTCCCAGTAGCGGTTGAGGAGGGAGCCGTCATCCAGCTTCACCACGCGTTTGTTTGCCTGACCAGGCTGGAGCCCATCAGCCCCCTCCATCCAGTAGGCATACTCCTTCTCCATCTGCGGACGGTATTTCTTCAACGCGTCGCTGTCATGCGTGGCCAACAGTTCCACCATCAAAGAAAAGAACGGTGGCTGAGAGCGGCTCAGGTAGTAGCTGCGGTTACCGTTAGGGATATGGCCCCAGGTATCAAGCTCGTATGCGAAGTTGTCCACCATGTCGCCGATCTTATCCCAGTGGCCGCTCTCGGCCAGCCCCAGCATGGTGAAATAGCTGTCCCAGTAATAGACTTCGCGGAAGCGTCCTCCCGGCACGACATAGGGTTTTGGCAAAGGCAGGAGGGAGTCCCATTTGTTCGCTTTGTCGGTGGTGCGGGTCAGCACAGGCCACAGATCGTCTATGTGTTCGCGCAGGCTCTGGCCCTCAGGGGGAACATATTTCTCACTCTCCTTCGGCAGGATAAAATTCATCTCCACGAAGTGACGCAGGTCAAAACCGGACTGGGTATGCTGCATCCGGTAATCCGCCAGGATCATCAGCGGGTCGCTTTTGGGAACGGCATCCGCGAAGGTTTTCTGATCCGGGAACAGTTTGGCGCTCTGAACGTCATTAAAGAGGGGGCCAAGAAGAATATCAGGTGAGCTTTGCTGGCTCGTTGGCTGGTCTTCAGCATAACCAAATGCGGTAACACCGAGTAGTGCGCCTGCCAACGCAAGGGGTAAAAAAGCGGGGCGTCGTGCGCGAGGTCTTATCATCGGTTCGTCTCCTGTCTTCGCTGAGCAGCGTGACCGCTGTTGTCAATTACCTGAAAACCTTAGACGAATATCGATAACTTCGCGTGTTGAATGTCCCATTTTTCGCATAACCAGATAATTCGGGTGCGCTTTCACTACACCAGGGTTGGATTACTTAATTTTTAACCACACCACGGAAAGGCCGGGTAAGCTTCACGCCACCCGGCTTAAGCCCTACAACCCTTTTTTATCCATCAGCACCGCCAAATCCACCAGACGGTTTGAGAAGCCCCACTCGTTGTCATACCACGACAGGATCTTCACCATATTCCCGCCAATCACCAGCGTTGAAAGCCCGTCGATAATGGATGAGCGCGGGTCGCCCTGATAATCACTGGAGACAAGCGGTTCATCGCTGTAGCCCAGGATGCCTTTCAGCGGCCCGCTACCGGCAGCCTGACGGAACGCGTCATTCACCTCTTCGGCGGTCACGTTGCGGCTCAGCGTCACCGTCAGATCGACAATCGACACCACTGGCACCGGCACGCGCAGGGAATACCCGGTGAGTTTACCGTCCAGTTCGGGGATTACTTTCCCGAGCGCTTTTGCCGCGCCGCTGGAATAAGGAACAATCGATAATGCTGCCGCACGCGCGCCGCGCAGATCTTTTTCTGGCTGGTCATGCAGCGCCTGGCTGTTGGTGTAGGCATGCGTGGTGTTCATCAGCCCGTGTTCAATGCCAAACTGCTGGTGCAGCACCTGCGCCGCTGGCGCCAGACCGTTAGTGGTGCAACTCCCGTTACTGACCACAAAATGCTGGGCCGGATCGTACAGCGTGTGGTTCACGCCCATTACCACCGTAAGATCATCATTTTTAGCCGGGGCGGAAATAATGACGCGTTTTGCGCCGCCGCTCGTGATATGCACCGCCGCTTTATCACGTTCGGTGAAGAAACCGGTGGCTTCGATTACCACCTCAACGTCAGCGTCTTTCCACGGAATGTTTGCCGGGTCGCGTTCACTGAATACGGTGATGCGTTGCCCGTCAACCTGTAGCGCGCCGTCCGCCGCTTCCACAGGTACCGGTAGCGTGCCGAGCAGAGAGTCATATTTCAGCAGATGGGCGAGGGTTTTACTGTCCGTCAGATCGTTAATGGCCACAATCTGGAGATCCGGATTGCCAAGCGCCGCGCGCAGGACATTACGTCCGATACGGCCGAAACCGTTAATACCGACCTTAACCATGATGCACTCCTTATCTGTGTTGTCTGGAGTTACTGTAGGTGTCAGGTCGGTTGGCGTAAATGACAAAAAAGGATCAGATTACGCCATTCTGCGGCAGTGGAAACGCTGGCGATATTCGCCCGGCGTGAGATGAAGCTGCTTTTCAAAAACGCGGCGCAGGTTGATGCTGGTCCCAAACCCGCTTTTTTCGGCAATGACCTCAAGCGGATACGGGGTCTGCTCCAGAAGCTGTCGTGCGGCGGCCAGGCGGGCTTCGGTGACATAACGGGCCGGAGGTACACCGACGTCACGCGTGAACACGCGGGTGAAATTGCGCGGACTCATGGCGACCCGTGCGGCCAGCCTTTCGACGCACAAATCTGCGGTGAGGTTTTGCAGAATCCAGCTTTGCAGTTCGCTAACCGGTCCGGTCGCGCCGGACTGCTCCAGATTATAGCGGCTGAACTGTAGCTGGCCGCCAGGCCGTCGCAGATACATCACCATATCCTGCGCCACGTTGCGGGCGAGGGTGAATCCGTAATCATCCTCTACCAGCGCCAGCGTCAGATCAAACCCGGAACTGACGCCGCCGGATGTCCAGACGGGACCATCCTGAACATAGAGCGGGCCGCCCTCAACGTTGACCGCAGGATAGCGGGTTTTCAACGTTTCCAGAAGCCGCCAGTGGGTCGTTGCCCGGCGCCCATCGAGCAGTCCGGCCTGTGCCAGCAGCAGGGCCCCGCCGCAGACAGAGGCGACGCGTCCCGCATGCGGCGCGGCCAGGAGCAGCCAGTCCACCACCGCAGTGCTTTCCTGCTCATTCATGCCACGGCCGGTGATGATAATCGTGTCCAGCGGCTCGCGCGGATCCAGCTCCGGCAGGCGATAGTCCGCCAGCAGATTTAAGCCGGACTGGCCATGGATCACCAGGTGAGGCTGGGTAGTGGCAATAATGATGCGGTAGCGGGGCTGCGCCAGACCGTCCGGGTGCAGACGGTTGGCCTGCATCAGAATGTCGGCTATACCGGCGGCTTCAAACAACATGCCACCATCAGGAACAATTATCAGGATCTTCTTCATGTCCTGAAAAGTACCTTTCTTACAATATAAGTCAAGTAGAGGACGTTGACCGTTACCAAGCACGGTTCTGGTCAACCCCGATGCCGGCAACGGCACATATTTTGATACCCACTTAACCTGTTTTTACCGCTCGGCCTGTAAGCTATGGTGCGGGAAAGCAAAGAACTCATAACAAATTTTCATCATGTTTGTAATAAGTCGTCGGAGTGGTGGAAAGCAAGCAATAGTGTAGTGACGGTAAAATGCCAAATGAAGTTCGCCTGTCGAAAGCAGCGTCTTTATTAATTACGTGGTAAGGGTGGGTTATATTTTGAGCAATGCCTTGGCGAGCAAGATTGTAGTCACGCTTAATTATTTATACGGCCCAGACGAGAGAAAATTATCTTAAGAAGGGGAGAGCATAAAGTTAATTTGCGGCGTGAAATTAATTTTTTCACCCTTACTGTGTTTTCTTAATTTGATGGGACATCGTCCTGAGTATTGACGATTTGCTATCGATATAACAAATAATTCGTGTGAGATATATTCATATGCAACTGAAAAATTCTCCGTTCTACTAATTATGGTAGTGGCAGGAATAGTGGTATTACGTTAGTGATAATGGTTCTCTTTTGGATTTTTTTGTCTTTAAATCAGTTAATTGCGTGATTTCTCTATTTTTCAGATTAATCTCAGAGTGAGGCGAATGCCTCATGAATCAGCAGTAGCGAAAAAGGAAATATTGAAAAGGTGATAAGCTCATGTAAACTTGTTTACCGTTTGTCAAAATATGTCAGGATTACGCTGGGCCTTATTCTCGAAGGCTCGTGCGGTAGCTATGCCCAAATAATAGTAACGCCCCGGAAAAACCTGACTATTTTTAACAATAGCACCTAAGTCAAATTTTATCCCCTCTCTTCATCCTCTAAATATCGCTACGGAAAAGCATATGAAACTGCGTGTATTGTTATCACTTCTGTTTGTTATGGCGGTGGCGGGCTGTAAGGCGCCGCAAAAACCAGCGATCACCGATGATACGATTGTGACCAGCCAGGTTAATGGCATCACGCTGACGCACCGTCACGCTGTTACCCCTCCGGCGGAGTTCACTCAGGTGAATGAACCGTATCGTGCTATGTACCCGGCATCCCTGATGAGCCGTCCTGACTACGGTGGAAAAGTGATCCGTACGCTTGAGACCGGAAAAACTTACGTCGTGCTTGGGCAGGTTGAACATTTCTGGATGGCGCTGGCCAATGATGGGAGTGAACAGCTGATTGGTTACGTGCCGATGCGTGCCGTGATCAAGGCCGACCAGTACGAAGCCACCGTGCGTAAACAGGCACTGCGCCCTAAAGCGCGCAAGAAAACCACCTGTGTTGATGTCGATGGCAACAGCAAAGCCTGCAAAGACAGCGTGAACGGTACCTGGATCCTGAACTAAACGGGTTTCACGAGCATATTTTTATGAATAATAAAAATTTCCATCGGATGTGGTTCCCTTTTTTTGCGTTGATTCTCGCGCTGATCGGTGGTTGTACGTCGTCTTCACACAGCGACCCCTCCCGCTACAATCTTCAGTTTCAGGCTCATCCTCAAATCAATGATTCTGCACCGCTTAAGGTCAGAGTATTGCTGCTGAAATCCGATGCGGATTTCATGTCCAGCGACTTCTACTCCTTACAGAACAACGCGTCAGCCACGCTTGGCGCGAATCTGCTGAACAGCGATGTGTTCTTCCTGATGCCGGGCCAGCTTTCGAAAACCCTGAGCGGTCAAAGCTCACCGGAAGCGCGCTATATCGGCGTAATGGCGGAATACCAGGTACTGGACGGCAAAAAATGGCGCGTCTCACTTCCTTTGCCTGTTCCCGGCGAAAACGCGATTTACCAGTTCTGGAAATGGTCCGCAGATGAACTCCAGGCCAGCGTCTTCCTTGACGTAAATGGTATCCGGGTCATCAACCAGTAACGCCCTTCATTACAGGAAAGAGATCATCATGACGAAAGCAGAAAAGGTCGTCTGGACCGAGGGCATGTTCCTGCGTCCCCACCATTTTCAGCGGACAGAAAGTTACCTCCTCAACCACGTTCGTGAGTGGGGGGCCTTGCAGCGTTCGTATCTCTGGGGCTTTCTCGACCTTGAGCTGGATGAAGCGATGCTTCGCCAGGGCTGTATTGCCCTGAGCTACTGTAGCGGTTTGCTCCCTGACGGCACCTTTTTCCAGGTGCGCAGCGACCGCAACGGTCCGGCCCCGCTAAAAATCCCCGATAATCTTACCAATGAAAAGGTGGTGCTTGCGCTGCCGGTTCGTCGCGGTGGACGTGAAGAGGTGATTTTCAGCGAGGAGCACTCTTCTCTGGCGCGTTTTATTACGTTTGAACAAGAGGTAGAAGACGACAACGCCATGTCGGTCGGGGAAGCGACGGTTCAGTTTGGCCGCCTGCGTCTGACCCTGATGCTGGAGAAAGATCTGACGGCAGAATGGACCGCCATCGGCGTGGCGTGCGTCGCTGAAAAGCGCAACGACAACCACGTGCGGCTGGATAACAGCTACATCCCACCAATGCTGAACGCCAATAACAGCCCGCAGCTGTACGGCATGATCAATGACCTGCACGGCCTGCTGGTGCAGCGTAGCCAGCAGATCGGCGGCCGCCTGCGCCAGCCGGGGCGTTTCAATACGTCCGAGATGGTTGAGTTCACGCTTCTTTCGCTGATCAACCGCCACCTTGGCGACATCTCACATTTAAAAACGCTGCCGCTGCTTCACCCTGAAGCGCTCTGGCGAAGCTGGCTGCCGTTTGCCACGGAACTCGCCACCTGGACGCCGCAGCGTACCGCAGAGAGCGTACTGCCGGTATACGACCATGACGATCTCGCCCTTTGCTTCGGCAAACTGATGCTGATGCTGCGTCAGGGGCTGTCGCTGGTCATGGAAGATCATGCCATCCAGCTGCCGCTGCACGAACGCTCTCACGGTCTCAACATCGCCACCGTGCCGGAGACCAGCATGGTCCGCGAATTTGGCTTCGTGCTGGCGGTAAAAGCCAATGTCCCCGGCGAACACCTGCAAACCCATTTCCCTGCCCAGATGAAGGTTGCGCCAGTCTCGAAAATTCGCGATCTGGTTCAGCTCCAGCTGCCGGGCATCATGCTTCGGGCAATGCCCGTCGCGCCGCCGCAGATCCCGTGGCATGCAGGCTACAGCTATTTCGAGCTCGAGAGGGGCAGCGAACTGTGGCACGAGATGGACAAGTCTGGGGCATTCGCGCTGCATCTCGCAGGGGAATTCCCGGGTCTCGATATGGAGTTCTGGGCCATCCGTAGCCCGACAGAATAATAAAGCGAGCGCTTAATATGCAGGAACGACAGGATACCGGCAGTGATGCCGTGTTTACCGGAGCCAGTGGGAACAATCAGCTGGTGGCGGCCGCCAATCCGCTGCTCAATGCGATTCCGCAAATCCGTCATTCGGTTTCCCACGACGATCAGGTCGGGCTGCGCCAGCGCCTGATTGACGAAATTCGCCGTTTCGAGGTGCGATGCCAGCAGGCGGGCTTACCGTATGAAGTGATTGTCGGCGCGCGCTACTGCCTCTGCACGGCGCTGGACGAAGCCGCCGCTCTGACCCCCTGGGGAAGCAGCGGCGTCTGGTCAAGCAATGGTCTGCTGGTGACGTTTCATAACGAAACCTGGGGTGGCGAGAAGTTTTTCCAGCTGCTGGCACGTCTTTCGCAGAATCCGCGCGAACACATTCTGCTGCTGGAGATGATCAACTACTGTTTGCTGCTCGGCTTTGAAGGCCGCTACCGCGTGCTGGACAATGGCCGGACCCAGCTTGAAACCATCAAACAGCGCCTGTGGCAGATGATCCGTGGCGTTCGCGGCAGCTACCCGCCGCCGCTCTCGCCGCACCCGGAAGATCGCCCCGTTCTGCGCAAGCTCTGGCGGCCGATGATTCCACTCTGGGCGTGCGTGGCGCTGGTCGGCTTTATCGCCTGCCTGTTCTATATCGTGCTGAACTGGCGTCTCGGTGATAACACCAGCCCGGTGCTGGCGAAAATTTACCAGTCCCAACTGCCGGAAACCACGATCCAGCAACCTGCGCGCCAGCTGCCGGCGGTACTGAACCTGCGCGGCTTCCTGAAACCGGAAATTGATGCCGGTCTGGTGGCCGTTAAGGATGAGGCGGATCGCAGCGTGGTGATCCTGAAAGGGGACGGACTCTTTGCCTCGGCCTCAACGGTGGTGCGCGATCGCTATGAGCCGGTCATCGACCGCATCGCCCAGGCGATGAATAACGTCAGCGGCAAAATTCTGGTGGTGGGGTACAGCGACAACGTGCCGATCCGCAGCGCACGCTTCGCCTCCAACTATGAACTCTCGCTTGAGCGCGCCCGTTCGGTGCAAAAACAGCTCCAGGGTAGCCTCTCGCAGCCTGAGCGCGTCAAAGCCGAAGGGCGGGGCGAGATCAACCCGGTAGCGCCTAACACGACGCCTGAAAATCGCGCCCGTAACCGCCGCGTGGAGATTACGCTGCTGGTATCGCCTGACAATACCCAGGCCGAGCTGAACGGATTGCCGCAAGGAAACTAAGGATGCTGACTACTCTACTTTCTATACTGACCAATCGCATTCTGTGGAGCTTCCTGGGCGTAACGGCGCTCGCGGCGGTCATCTGGATGATTGGCCCGCTGTTGTCCATCGTGGACACCCGGCCCCTTGAATCAGAGCAGAACCGCGTCATCAGCATTGCGGTGGTCTACCTGATTTGGGCCCAGAGCCACATTCTGCCGCGGCTGTATAACGCCTGGCTGAACCGTAAGCTGATGGACAAGCTTAACGAAAATACCACCAGCCCGGAGGCGGCCGATCCGCAGAAACGTCTGAACAGCGAGGAGCAGATCCTTGCCGGGCGTTTCGATGAAGCCGCCCAGATGCTGAAAAAAGCCCACTTCAGCAAAGCGGGACATGGCGCGCAGTGGACGCAGCGCTTCAGCACGCAGTACCTTTATCAGCTTCCGTGGTACGTCATTATTGGCGCGCCGGGTTCAGGTAAAACCACCGCTCTGGCCAACTCCGGGCTGCAATTCCCGCTGGCGGACCGCTTCGGTAAAACCGCGCTGCGCGGCATTGGCGGCACGCGCAACTGTGACTGGTGGTTTACCAACGAGGCGGTTCTGCTGGATACCGCGGGGCGCTACACCACTCAGGAGAGCGAGCAGGTTCAGGACGCCGGGGAGTGGCTGGAATTTATCAACCTGCTGCGTAAATACCGCCGTCGCCAGCCCATCAACGGCGTGATTATCACCATCAGCATTTCCGACCTGCTTTCGCAGTCCGCTGAGGCCTCCCGCCAGCAGGCGGTCAACCTGCGCCAGCGTCTCTCCGAGCTGCATGAACAGCTGGGTATTCGCTTCCCGGTGTATGTGATGGTGACCAAAGCGGATCTGCTTAAAGGCTTCCGCGCCTGGTTTGCGGATTACGACAAAGCCCAGCGCGATCAGATCTGGGGCTTTACGCTGCCGTGGGAGCAGACCAAACACGCCGATTACGACCTGATGGGCAACTTCCAGCAGGAATTTTCCCTGCTGCAACAGCGTCTGGATGCTGGCCTGCCGGAAACCATGCTTAAAGAGCATGACGCCAAAACCCGTGCGGAAGCCTATCTCTTCCCGCAGGAGTTCGCCGCGCTGCGTCCGCTGCTGGCAGACTACCTGAGCACGGTCTTTGCCCGCTCAAACTTCGAAACCGAATTTTCGCCGCGCGGCATCTACTTTGCCAGCGGCACCCAGGAAGGGATGCCGTTTGACCGCGTGATGGGCGAGCTGAACCGCGCGCTCTCCTTACCTGAAGGGGAGGAAAGCACGCGCTGGGATTCGGTAAGCAAAGAGGCGCCGATCCCGGGCGCGAAGGGCCAAAGCTTCTTCATTAAAAATCTGCTGCAAAACGTGATTTTCCAGGAAGCGGGCATCGCCGGGGAAAACCGCTGGTGGGAGCTGCGCAACCGCGCCGTGATGTGGTCCGGCTACGCGGCGCTGCTGGCCCTGCTGGTGATCCTGGGTGGTCTGTGGCTGACCAGCTACGCCAAAAATAAAGCTTATCTGGAAGAGGTAGATGCAAAAGTGCCGATGCTGGAGCAGCAGAGCAAGGCGCTGCAAAACCAGCCCCAGCGAGATCTGTTTGCGCTTCTGCCGCTGCTTAACAGCCTGGTGGATCTGCCGAAAAGCGATGCCTTCGACGTTAACAACCCGCCGGTTTCCCGCCGCATGGGGCTTTATCGCGGGGATGACGTCAGCGATGCCTCGCAGTCTCTGTATCAGAAGGCGCTGGATCAGATGCTGCTCCCCGCCGTGGCGATGCACATTACCACCTGGCTGCGCAACGACAACGGCAGCGACGTGGAGTACAGCTATGAGGCGCTGAAAGCCTATCAGATGCTCTACCAGCCTAAGCATTATGACGGTAAATTCCTGCACTCGTGGGTTATGCTCAACCTGCAACGCAACCTGCCGCAGAACGTGACGCAGGCGCAGCTTCAGGAGCTGGAATGGCACCTGACGCAGCTGCTGGAGCCAAAAATTCAGGCTTCACCGTATGCGCAGGATGAGGATCTGGTGGCCCGCGAGAGGGCGCTGATCAACCAGCAGCCGCTCTCAACACGTGTATATGGCCGCCTGAAACGTCTGCTGGAGCATGATGAGAACCTGAAGCCGGTTTCGCTTTCTGATCTCGGCGGCCCGCAGAGCGAGCTGGTGTTTTCGCGCAAAAGCGGCAAGCCGGTGAGTGAGGGCGTACCGGGCCTCTACACGCCGGACGGCTACTGGAAAAGCTTCAACGACCAGATCGACAGCGTGACCACCGCCCTGCACGAGGACGATGCCTGGGTACTGGGAGCGACCACTGCCCAGGAAGATAAACAGCAGATCGACAACGCCGTGCGTCAGCTCTACATGCGCGACTTTATCGTTAACTGGGATCGCTTTCTCGCTGATATTCAGCTCAACAACAGCGCCGATCTTTCCCAGCGTATCAACACCGCGCGCCTGCTTTCAGGCACCAATTCGCCGCTGCGCCGTCTGGTACTTAACCTGAGCAAGGTGCTGACCCTGTCGCGCACTGCGCCTGCGCCGGAAGATGCGCAGAAAGCGGAAGACCAAAGCAACCGCGCCACCCGCACGCTGGAAGCGCTGTTCAGCAACGGTGACAATGCCCCGACGCAGGGCGCGGTTGTGACGCAGGCGCCTGAGCAACTGGTGACCGACCACTATGCGCCGATGATTGAGCTGGCGCAGCCGCTGGAGAAGGGCGGCAAGACCATCGTCTTTGATGATTTTCTTAAGCAGGTTGACGAGCTTTATCGCTACCTGACCGCCGTTCAGGATGCAGCCAACAGCGGTATGCCCGCGCCGGGCGGCGATGCAATTAGCCGCCTGCAAGCCAGCGCGGGACGTCTGCCGGGCGGGCTGCAAACCATGTTCAGCAATATGGCCGTCGGCGCCAGCAGCGACACTCAGCGTCGCGATCTGGAGAACGTGCGTAAGCGCATTAACGTGGAAGTGGGTGGGTTCTGCCGTCAGGCGATTGCCGGGCGTTATCCGCTGGTGCGCAGCGCCAGCACCGAGGTGACGCCGGACGATCTCGCCCGCATGTTCGCGCCGGGCACCGGACTGATGGACGCCTTTTTCCGCGACAACCTGACCAACAAGGTGGACACCACCCAGGCGAACTGGCGCTTTATGCCGGGCATCGACGGTAAAACGCTGCCGGGCAGTGAAGGGCTGCTGCGTCCGTTCCAGCAGGCGCAGTCTGTCCGCGATGCCTTCTTCGCAAACGGCGCGACCACGCCATCCTTCAAGGTGACGGTGCGCACCGTGCGTATGGACAATACCATTCTGAACCTGACGCTGGACGTGGACGGCCAACTGCTGCGCTACAGCCACGGTCCGCAGGCGGTGCAGATCATGACCTGGCCGGGGCCGGGCGGGACGAACCAGGTGCGTATGCAGCTCGGTCTGGCCAATGGCAGCACCGCAACGCTGGTGACTAACGGTTCCTGGGCGCTGAACCGCTTTTTCGACAAGGCGCGCACCAGCCCTGGCGCGGGTAGCCTGAGCCGTCAGGCGACCTTCAACGTCGACGGACATCAGGTCACGCTGGAGTTTGCCCCGAACAGCATCCGTAACCCGTTCCAGCTTCCCCGTTTCTCATGCCCATAACCGCAAGGACAGCCGTATGACGAATACCCCTGCGATGAACCGTTATAGCTGGTATGGCAAATTACCCAGCGCCGGAGATTTTTTGCAGCGTCGCTTTCCGGATACCCTGCAACGCCAGTGGTCGCACTGGTTTCAGGTCGGCCTGCTGGCCTGGCAACAGGAAGAGCAGCGCAGCGGTGAGCGCCCGTTTTCTAAAGCCCCGGTGTGGAACTTTGTCGTCCCGCCGATGCTTGGTAGCCAGATGATTCAGATGGGCTGCCTGCTACCGGGCCGTGACAGCGTAGGCCGTCACTATCCGGTATGCCTGCAACTGAGCTTCACCCCGGCCGAGTGGTCATCCCGTCTGCTCGGGCAGGCTGAAAGCTGGTACCAGCAGCTTGGCCGTCTGGGGCTGCACGCGGTGCGTAACAGCTATTCTGCCTCCCAGCTGGATGAAATGCTGATGACCATCCCGGCGCCCCAGCCGGTTGAGCCGCAAAAGCGTTCCGACATTCTCGACGTGATTGGCTATGACGACGAGGGGCAGAGCACGCTGGGCTGGCCGCAGGCGGCGGAGTGTTTTGATCCGCTGCGCCAGACCAGCTACTGGTGGACAAACCGCTGCGACGGCTATCCGCTTTACACCCACGTCCACAGCGGAAACTTCACCGGGCAGCTCTTTACGCTGCTGTTCGATCCGGCAGGCGGCGCCCGTCCGGGCCGCCACGGTCTTTACCCGCCTATGTTTGAATAAGCAGGGATCTTATGAATATCGATGAATTTCTCGCGCCGATAAGCCCCGATAACCCCTGCGGTGAAAACCTGGAGTACGACGCTGATTTCCAGGCCATGGGGCAGGCCAGTCAGGGCAAAGCCGAACAGCAGTTTGGCGACACCATCATTCCGGCAGAGCCTGCCGACTGGAACACGGTGGAAAGACTCGCCACCAGCCTGCTGGGCCGCACCAAAGATCTTCGCGTCATGCTGGCGTTAACCCATGCCTGGACGCGTCGTCGCGGGCTGGCAGGTTACGCCGACGGGCTACTGCTGGTGCAGGAAGCCCTGTCCCGTTACTGGGAGCAACTTTACCCGCTGCTGGAAGAGTATGGCGAAACCGATCCGTTCTACCGCATTAACGCCCTCGCCGGGCTGAGCGATAAATCTGACCTGACGGTCGCGGTGCGTAACGCCTCACTGCTCCGCTCTAACGGCGATGAGATTTCGCTCCGTGACGCCCAGGCGCTGCTTGACGGCAGTAAAACAGAGTGTCCGGATTATCCGGGCGGTCGTCCACGACTGATCGATGAGCTGGCCCGGGGCGATCAGCCCGGCACCGAAGCGGTAATCGTGATCAACGAACGCCTGCTCGCCATCCGCGAACTGCTTACCGGCTATCTCGGGGAAAGTGGCGTACCGGAGATGGAACAGCTGCTGAAAACCGTCGGGCAGGTTTCGAGCGCCTGTCAGGTGACCGATATCAGCAAGTTGCTGCCGAACCGTGACGCGCAGGCTGAGCAGCACGCCGAGCCGCAGCCGGTGACCGCGTCGCCCGTTCAGCAGGTGACGGACTGGCGCAGCGTGCAGGTGACCAGCCGCGCCGACGCGCAGCTGATGCTGGAAAAAGCGAAACAGTATTTTGCGCAGTACGAACCCAGCCACCCCGCACCGCTGATGATTGAACGGGTGCAGCGGCTGTCTGAACTCAACTTTATGGACATTATTCGCGACCTGGCGCCAGACGGCGTTAACCAACTGGAAAACATCTTTGGACGCCGCGAATGACGCGTCCTGGCATTATGACGACAGGCATGGAGTCTGCCGTTTCACCTTCACCGCGCATCTTTGATGGAGAACATCATGGCAATGAGTAACAGTGGACAGAAATTCATCGCACGCAACCGTGCTCCCCGCGTGCAGATCGAGTACGACGTAGAGATCTACGGCGCAGAACGCAAAATTCAGCTGCCGTTTGTGATGGGCGTTATGGCCGATCTGGTTGGCAAGCCGGTGGAAAACCTGCCAGCCGTCGACGAGCGTAAGTTCCTTGAAATCGACATCGACAACTTCGACGAACGCATGAAGGCGCTGAAGCCGCGCGTGGCGTTCCAGGTGGATAACACCCTGACCGGCGAAGGTAAGCTCAACGTCGATCTGACCTTTGACAGTATGGACGACTTCCTGCCGGACGCGGTGGCCCGCAAGGTTGAGCCGCTGAACAAGCTGCTGGAAGCGCGCACCCAGCTCTCTAACCTGCTGACCTACATGGATGGCAAAAACGGCGCGGAAGAGCTGATTGCAAAAATCCTTCAGGATCCGACGCTGCTCAAATCCCTGAGCCAGATGCCAAAAAATGACGAAAGTGCAAAAGGTAGCGAGGAATAATCGATGAGCAACCAGACCCAACAACACGATCAGCAGGCGGGCCAGGCCTTCAGCCAGGACGAGTTCAGCGCGCTGCTGAATAAAGAGTTCCGCCCGAAAACCGATCAGGCGCGCTCTGCCGTAGAAAGCGCGGTAAAAACCCTGGCGCAGCAGGCGCTGGAAAACACCGTGACCTTTTCAAACGATACCTACCGCACCATTCAGAACCTGATTGCCGGTATTGACGAGCAGCTTTCACAGCAGGTGAACCAGATCATTCACCACGAGGAGTTCCAGAAGCTGGAGAGCGCCTGGCGCGGGCTGAGCTATCTGGTGAACAACACCGAAACCGACGAGATGCTGAAGATCCGCTTTATGAGCATCTCCAAGCAGGAGCTGGGCCGCACCCTGAAGCGCTACAAGGGCGTGGGCTGGGACCAGAGCCCGATCTTCAAGAAAATCTACGAGCAGGAGTACGGCCAGTTCGGTGGCGAGCCGTTTGGCTGCATCGTAGGCGACTACTACTTCGACCACAGCCCGCAGGACGTTGAGCTGCTGGGCGAGATGGCGCGCATCGGCTCTGCGGCCCACTGTCCGTTCATTACCGGCACCGCGCCGGGCGTTATGCAGATGGAGTCCTGGCAGGAGCTGGCTAACCCGCGCGACCTGACAAAAATCTTTCAGAACACCGAATACGCCGCCTGGCGTTCACTGCGTGAATCGGAAGATGCCCGTTATCTGGGCCTGGTCATGCCGCGCTTCCTGTCGCGTCTGCCGTACGGCATTCGCACCAATCCGGTCGACAGCTTTGACTTTGAAGAGCAGACCGACGGCGCGAACCACAACAGCTACTCCTGGGCGAACGCGGCTTACGCGATGGCCGCCAACATCAACCGTTCCTTCAAAGAGTACGGCTGGTGCACCTCGATTCGCGGCGTGGAGTCCGGCGGGGCGGTGGAAAACCTGCCGTGCCACACCTTCCCGAGCGATGACGGCGGCGTGGACATGAAATGCCCGACCGAGATCGCCATCAGCGATCGTCGTGAAGCCGAGCTGGCGAAAAACGGCTTTATGCCGCTGGTTCACCGCAAAAACTCCGACTTCGCCGCCTTCATCGGCGCGCAGTCCTTGCAAAAACCGGCCGAGTATCACGACCCGGATGCCACCGCTAACGCGCGCCTGGCCTCCCGTCTGCCTTACCTGTTTGCCTGCTGTCGTTTTGCTCACTACCTGAAGTGCATCGTGCGCGACAAAATCGGCTCCTTCCGCGAGCGCGAAGAGATGGAACGCTGGCTGAACGACTGGGTGATGAACTACGTGGACGGCGACCCGGCTAACTCCTCCCAGGAAACCAAGTCTCGCAAACCGCTGGCGGCTGCGGAAGTGCAGGTGCAGGAAATTGAAGACAACCCGGGCTACTACGCCGCGAAGTTCTTCCTGCGTCCACACTACCAGCTGGAAGGCCTGACCGTTTCCTTGCGTCTGGTATCTAAACTGCCGTCGCTGAAGACGAAGGACGCGTAATGATGATTGCCGGCCCGAAGGGGCCGGCAATTTGAGCGGAAGAGCTTAGCTTGTTTCTGTCAGTGAATAAGGATAGACGGTGAAACATATACTTTTGATCGCGACCAGTTTGCTGGCAGTTTCTACTCTCGCAAGCGCGGAGGCAGGAAATTACAAATACCCTCAAGCGGAAGCATTGCCTCAGGATGACACATCAAACTTCCAACGCGATCCGACGCTGTTAACAGGGTACGATTTAAATCTGAGTGCAGAGCGTTTTGCTAAAGCCTGGCTGTCGAAAACGAATGAACGTGAACGCATTAAGGCAAATATGTATCTTCTCGGCGTAGTCGACGCGTCTGAGGGCACTGCATGGTGCAAGGGCAGGCCTTTTTTGCCAAATACAATACATGAGTTTCTCTATTCTCGTTTTGCGAACTTATCGAAACAGAAAGGCGAGGAGCGCGCTTCAAAAATCATCATTGACGGCATGAAAGAATTACGCCCGTGCAAAAAAGGAGAGTGACAAATGAGACCATTATACGAACAACTTAAACGTCAGCATTACTCTTCAAATCACACACGCGCGGGTTTTGCCTCGGGTGAACAGGTTTTTTCAGAAATTGGCTACGATTATTCGACGATTATCAAGCAACAACCGGCATACGAAAATACCTGTGCGGTAAGAATGAGCCTGGCATTGTTAAAATGCAATGTTGAATTTACAGGGCGTTTACCCATAAAGACCGGTCCCTATAAGGGAAAAACAATCGAGCCTGGCGCAAAATTACTTGCCGATCAGCTTTATAAATCCCATGTGTTTGGCAAGGCAGAAATCTTTAAAGACCGCGAGGCTGGTGCACGCTCAATGTTGGGCCGAAAAGGTGTTGTTTTCTTCAATAAAATTGATGGGTATGGGGGTGGTCATATCGACCTTATCGAGCCTCTGAGTAATAATTCGTTTATATGTAACTCCGATTGCTTTCCGTACTGTCAGGAAATCTGGTTTTGGGAATTAAAATAATTATATTCAGGTTTCTAAAGACCGCATTTCTTTTGCTCACTTGCTTATCTTTTTCTGCTCGCGGTGACAACCCTTACGTTGATTTTTATCAGCAGCAAACATACCGGCAGGTGGTAAAAGATTTGGTCCTGGCGCGCTGCCTTGCGCAGGTTGCAGGTAAAGGTAGTCAATTTTCTGCTGATGCGGCCCGCAGTGCGAGTGCATTTATTGAGTGGATGCCGTTTGATGCTGAAAACGGTACTGACAAAGTTAACGCCATTATTGGGAAGTATAAAAACCAAATTAATGGTTTCCACTCGGAGCGCAAACCTGATGTAAAAGGCGTAACCTTAAATTGTCTACGTCTTTATCATAGCGACGAACTGAATAAACTGGTTCCGCAGCTCATCATTGGCGATCCTGATCGTACCTGGATTCAGGATAATCCGCAGTAGTAAAAGACTTAACATTCTTTCCGTTCATTCAGGGGGAATGTAAGACTGTCAAATGACACGGGTCGTTTGATATGAGGCAGAGGTAAAATATGGACGGTTTTATTCAGCCCCATGCTTTCCTGTTTGCCATATAAGGGCTTTTTCGAAAGCAATATTGTTCATCCACGAAGAGTAGATATTATGGCTATTGATATGTTTCTGAAGGTCGAGGGTGTTACGGGCGAATCTAAAGATTCTAACCACACCGGCTGGACTGATATTACCTCCTTCTCCTGGGGCGCGTCCCAGCCGGGTAATATGAGCGTTGGTGGCGGCGGCGGTGCCGGTAAAGTTAACTTTAACGATCTGCACGTTAACGCTCTGATCGACAAATCCACTACAGCAATCCTGAAACACTGCGCAAGCGGTAAACACCTGACCAAAGTTGAACTGTCCGTCTGCAAAGCGGGTGGTCAGCAGGTTGAATACACCCGCATCACCCTGGAAGACGTTCTCGTGACTTCTGTTCAGTACACCGGTGCAGACAACGGCGATACCGTTGGCGTGACCTATGCATTCCAGGCTGCGAAAGTGAAACAGCAGTACTGGGAGCAGACCACTGCCGGTGGTAAAGGTGCTGAAAGCAGCGCTGGCTGGAACATTAAAGAAAACAAAGAAGCGTAATTGTTCATCCATGACCGGGGAACCTCCCCGGTCATGATGATTGATTCCAAATATGTTGCAGGTGAATGATGATTAGAGAGTTAAACGTAATATCAATCGCATTAGCCTGTAGTGCTTGCATTTCACCACCTGCACAGTATAAGAAACTTTCTGTTACGTTAAAAAAACAAAATCCCTTGTTTTGATATCAGGCTGGATTCAAATTTTATTGGGCCTGTATCAGTTTACGCACCATCTGTAATGAAACGCGTTGGTAATCAATGGAAAACTATTAATTCTCATGACCAACTTCCAGCAATGCATATCTTGATTACAGAGGAGTGTATTCGTCTGAATGAGGTTGACTGGCGCAAAAGTGAGTATGATGTTGTATTGAAGATTGTCAATGAAAAAACTGCTATTCGATATGCTGCACGGTTAATATTAAAGAAAGGTATAAGTTGCGAGTTACTTTTAACGGCAAGTGAATGATATAATTTTCAAACCTCGGTGTTTTCGAGAGTGCATCGGCGTTTGAATGTTTATTTAATTATAAAATAATTAAACAATTCACCACTGCAAACTCTGGACAACTATGTGTGTTGATTAAAGGGTTTAAATATGACACATCGTTCAACCGTTAGCCCGGGCTACTGTGTGGTCCAACATCCTGGAACTTTAGATTATCAAGCTCGATTATTGTTTAATAATGTCAATAGCGAAGCCGCTAGATACTTTATGCAAATAAACAATGACACACCTTGGTTGAAACCAGGGCAGTTACTCATCGTGGCTGACCCAGACAACACGAATCAGTCATCGCAACTGAGTATTCTTTCCAGGGCAAAACAGAAAATTAACCATGCGCTGGCATCATTAAACACATCGGTTGCAGAGTATCTCCACGCTAATTATGACAATATTTCTGCATTGACTTCTTTAGGTGATAAACTAGCTGGGAATGCTGGTGATTTAGGTGAGAAATATTTCAGGCAAATTGAAAATATACTCATTAAAATTGAGAAGACTTATCAGAATCAGTTTATATCCCAAGGTTCTTTAATTGGTCAGCAGTTTTATATGGAAAGAAGGGCGTTATTCTCTCAGCTAAAACCTTTATTAAATAACGTAAGCAAGCTAACACTTAAGATTCAAACCTACGAAAATATTAAAAAAGCATTGAACTTATCAAGCCGCTCTATCGTCCATGAATGGAGTACGGTTGGTATCGGCGCGATCCCTGGATATTCAGATTATATTGTACGCTCTTCTCGCGCGGCTAGTATTATGAAAGCAGGGGGCTGGATCTCACTAGGTTTCTCTTTTTTGAATACTTCTAATGATGTTTATAAAGCCTGTACTGTCGATCGTGAAGATGAATGTGGAAAAGTTGCTGTTACTGAATATAGTAAGTTTGGTGGAGGTACGCTTGGTGCTGCGGGAGGAGCCTGGGCTGCGTCTTTAGGTACTGGCGCTCTTTGCGGTGCAATGGGAATACCTACGATGGGTACTGGTGCCCTTGTGTGTGGAATTGTTGTAGGACTAGGCGCTACTTCTGCGGGAGCCTGGATGGGTACTAAAGGAGGGGCTGAATTGGGTGAAGGGATTAGTAACTTGATTTTTTCTGGGGACGAATAAATGTATGGAGATTTGCGTTTAATATTGCTTTTATTGGTTTTTTTAGGACTGTTTGCTTCTTTGTGTTTTTATTTTTATTTTTATCGTAAATATTCCCTGGAGCTATCAAAATCATTTCATATTTTGAGTGATAAGCAATATTTAGATGTAAACGATTATCTTTTTTATGAACAACTTGGTCTTCCCGGATTTGCGCATCGTGTGTTCCTTATGAAAAGGATTTTGGCTGGAAAAGCCACAAAGCAAAATAGCAAAAAAAATCT
This sequence comes from Enterobacter cloacae complex sp. I1M, assembly GCF_014982425.1. Lineage (NCBI taxonomy): Bacteria > Pseudomonadati > Pseudomonadota > Gammaproteobacteria > Enterobacterales > Enterobacteriaceae > Enterobacter > Enterobacter cloacae complex sp. I1M. The sequence continues at coordinate 20,139 of NZ_JADCLG010000034.1, forward strand.
CCCTCCGGAGGCAGAAGCATTAGTATCATCGATATACGATTTCTCATGGATAAAAATGTTTTACAGGATGACACTTTTTGTTGTCTTTCTGATGCTTCTATTGTTCTTATTGATTGCTACAGGACCCTAAAAGCATGTCATCTTTATGCCTGGCAAATATAACGTTATTGTTTCTTGTGCTTTTATTTATTAACGTTGTAATCATGGATGTTTACAGTTCTCGGTTTTTTAAAAAACACGAGTCAGATTATAAGTGGCTTCTCTCTGAATATCGCCAAAAAGGCTACGATCTCGATCTGGTGACAAATTACGCATCTTTTTTTGGCTCGCTGGCGAACTATCAAAAAATAATCTGGTTTGTTCGTCTTCGCAAAGGCGTGAAGATGAAATTTACCAAAGACAGAAATGTTCAGGATGATGCCTATAAATTCGTTCAGGCTTTACCGGAAGAGAGAATCGGCTGGATATTAAAACTTCATCGACGCTATAAAGTTCAGGCCTTACTTTTTACGCTATGGCTGCTTATCGGCATTATTTTCCTGAATGTAGTCAAATAGCTTTAATCAGCCTTTAACCCCCAAACTCCGCCGTTTTCACCCCCGAGAGCGGCAGCGTTTGAGCGCTAATCATACCAGCAGGAATACGCCATGCGATTCACGATTATTTCTACGAAACCCGGTCATCAGCCGCCGCAAAGCAGCTGTGATTTTTATGCCCCGGGCGGCACCATTGGGCGCGGTACGGATAACAATCTGGTGCTGCCGGACAATGACCGCACTATCTCGCGTTTGCAGGCCATCGTTCACGTCGACGCCAGCGGCGAATGTCGCGTCACGAACCGCGGCAGCGTCACCCGCGTGGTATTGAATGATATTCCGCTGGAGCGTGGGCGTCAGGTTGAGCTTCAGGATGGGGATATTCTCGGTATTGATGATTATCGCATTGAAGTCAGCGAACTCATTCATGACACCCAGCCCGTAAGCCGCATGGCGGCCAGCATGCAGCAGGCGCGCCCAGCGGCGACACCTGCTCCGGCGGCACAACCGAAACCGGCCAGCGCCGCGCCTCGCGGAAAAGCTGAACCTACGGCCGTGCCGTCGGAAATCTGGGACAGCCTGATGCAGGAGTTCTCCATCTCCGACAGCATCTCCAGCAATCGGGCAAAGCCACAGCCCGCGGCCTCCCACGACCCGTTCTCCCAGCCTGCGGCCCCGGAGCGGAATGCCGAAGACCCGCTGGCGATGTTCAACGATGCCGATCCGTCGCTTGAACGTAAAAACGTGGACCCGGACACGCTGTTCAGCGATGAAGCGTTGTTTAAAAAAGAGAGCATCTTTGACGATGTCACCCCTTCAACGCTGGTACAGCCGGACGAAAGCAAACCTGCCCAGCCAAAGGAAGAGGCGTCGGATGAACTCGATCCGTTAGCCCTGTTTGGCGGGTCGGCGAGCGCGCCTGCCGCGCGTCACGATGACCCCCTTGGCCTGATGGGCGGCGCGCCGTTAACCCATCCGGATGAAATCGTGGCTGATAAGCCGGAGCCAAAGCCTGAAGCGCAAGCCGCACAGGAAGAGGATGCGCTGGCCAGTTCACCGCTGTTCGATCCGGAACCGACTGAACCACAGGACGCGCCGCGCGCGGAAGAAGAGCCCGCGCGTCCCGATTACGCTGGCTTCACCATGCCAACGCCGCAGGCCGTGGCGCGCAGCAACGCGCAGGCACCGAAAGGCCGCCTGCGTATCGACCCGGTTAAAAACGCTGCATCGCCTGCTGCCTCCGCGCAGACCGGCGAGCGGGGCGAGGTGCTTCAGGGCGAACTGCTGGAGGCGCTGCTGGAGGGCATGGGCCTGAGCGAAATGCAGCCGGTGCCGCAGTTTGACCGGGAAAATATGCGTCAGCTGGGGCAGATCCTGGGCATGTTCTCGCAGGGGACCGTGGCGCTGCTCTCCTCGCGCTCCATCCTCAAGCGTGGGGTGAAGGCTGATATGACCATGGTGCTCGACGATGCCAACAACCCGTTCAAGCTGCTGCCAACCGGTAAAACGGTCCTGATCCAGATGTTCGGCACGCCGATGCCGGGCTTTATGCCGCCGACCAAATCGGTGCGTGATGCGCTGATCGATCTGCAGGCGCACCAGCTGGGGATGATCTCCGGTATCCGCGCCATTATCGCCGCCATGCTGCAATCCTTTAACCCGGAACAGCTGGAAGAGCAGGCGAAACAGAACGGAATGACGTCACGCCTGGCGCTGCCGGGCAGCCGTAAAGCCGCGCTGTGGGATTATTTCGTTCGCAGCTATGGCGAGACGGCGGGCGAGATCGAGGACGACTTCCATACCCTGTTTGGCGAAGCCTTCCTCCATGCCTATGACATGGAGGTCAATCAGTACAAAGACTCACAAAGCGGATCCGAAGAAAAATGAATATCGCAACGGCTTCTCTCTCCCGCCAGGGGACGCGCGCCAGCAACCAGGATCAGACGGGAGAAACCATCGGGGAACGTTCAGCCTGCTTTGTCGTCTGCGACGGCATTGCGGGCCTGCCGGGCGGCGAGGTGGCCGCTGAGCTGGCCCGCAATAGCATTATTTCCCGCTTTGATGGCGACAAGCACCTGAATGCGCAGCATATTCGTGACTACGTCCAAACGGCGAACCGTACCATCCTCAGCGAACAACAGGCGGTGCAGGACTATCGCCGGATGGGCACCACGCTGGTCAGCCTGTTTATCGACAGGGATTACCGTCTGGCCTACTGGGCGCACGCCGGTGACAGCCGCCTGTACCTGTTTCGTCGCGGCTGGCTGTGGCACGTCACCACCGATCACAGCCTCGTCCAGCAGATGAAGGATGCCGGGCATCAGACCGACGATCTCAACAGCAACCTGCTGTATCTGGCGCTGGGTATTGAGAATGGCGGACCGGAAGCGAGCTACAGCGATGTCGTGCAGGTTGAAGACGGTGATGCGTTTTTACTCTGCACCGACGGTTTCTGGCACGGCGTCAGCGAAGAACAGATGAAACAGTCGCTGCACATGGTCAATACGCCACAGGAGTGGCTGACCTTGATGAACCAAATCATTCAAAAGAATGCTGAACAGGAGGGCAATGCTCAGGATAACTATACCGCCGTGGCGGTGTGGATGGGCAACCCTCAGGACACCACTTTGCTGCATACGCTCTCTGACGCAGCACAATTTCTTCCCTGCGGAACTGATTAGACACACAAGGATTGATATGAAACTTTGGCTATCGGGTTTGGCTCTTCTGACGGTGGCGACCACCGCACAGGCTGAAAACTTCCGCATCGTGCAGTCTCCTGCGCAGAAGCTGGATATCTGGATCGACAACATTAAAGACAATACGCCGCAAAGCTGGTGTAAGGCGGACGTGGCGCTGCGTATCGTGGCGAACGGCAAGAAAGAGGTTTCTGTGCTGGAAAACTTCGTGCCGCGCCTTGGCTCGCTGCTGGAGCACCAGTGCAGCAAGCTGAATACCCTGAACTGGACGCTTAACGATCCGGAAGGCACGACGCTTGCCCGGGGCACAGCGGCTAAAGCGCAGGACTGGGCGCTGGTGGTGAAACAGCAGGAAACGGCGGCGGCAACGACCACCACCTCAGGCGCGCTGCTACCGCCTGACCAGAATCCGGAGACGCACACCGTGGCGGCAGATCGTACGCCATGGCAGGAGTTCACCCTTCAGGACGGTTGCCACCTGCGCACCTTCTGGGAGGGCGGTTCCTCCGCGCCAGCGCTGTTTATTCCCGATTCCGACACCACTCGCTGCGGCAACGGCAGCTGGCTCAGCGGCCACACCGTGGTGACGCAGAATCGTAACGGGACGCAGAAAGCGATTCCGGTCACCTACATTCACGGCTTCCCGGTGATGGGACTGAACAACGCGGTCGATCCTGAAAAGGCGCTGATCACCTCCGTCAACAAAGAGCGCATGGTCTTCAGCACCCCGCACAGCGACCAGAGCTGGATGATCCTGCCGTACGACAGCACCCTGAACGGCTGGAAGAGCAACGGCACGGTGGCGGTGGAAATCACCCGTGAGATCGCCAGCGACGACGCCAGACTCCAGGCGCGTATCGCAGAGGTGAAGAAGATCTGGAGCGCATGGGTTGCACCGGGCGCGGAGCTGAACGTTGTTCTGATTGACACGCTGCGTCCGCAGCTACGCGATCCGGCTGTGGGCGCCTGGCGCGCGGCGAATTAAGGAGGGGCTATGAATACGCTTTATCAACGTCTGGCGGGTGAGTCGATTAGCGACGCGCTGCTTCGCCTGGAAGCCGAAATCAAAGCTCGTCCGGCGGATGCCGATCTGCGCGCTGCGTTTGTGCAGTTTCTGATCCTCAGCGGCAACTGGGCGCGCGCCCTGACCCAGCTGAAAAGCTGGCTGGCGCTGAAGCCGCAGGCAAAACCAACCGTAACGCTGCTGGAGCAGGCCATTCAGGGTGAACAGCAGCGGGCGCGCGTGTTCGCGGGAGAGGTACGACCGGCAATGCCCGAGGCGCAGTGGCCGTGGCTGACGACGTTAGCCCAGGCGCTGAGCGAAAGCGCAGGGCATGCGCAAACGCTGCGCCTGGCAGCACTCGAACAGGCCCCGGCAAGCCGCGGGCAGGTCACGCTGGAGAATGAAGAGAGCCACACCTTTGAATGGCTGATGGACGGCGATGCCCGTCTGGGGCCGGTGTGTGAAACCCTGGTCAACGGCCGCTATTTCTGGGTGCCGTTCTGCGCCATCGACACGATCCGTTTTCAGGCTCCGGCCAGCGTGACCGATCTGGTGTGGCGTCATGCGCTGGTCCGCCTCACGGACGGCACCGAGCAGGTGTGTCAGATCCCGGCGCGTTATCCGTTTGCTGACGGAGCGCCAGACAGCGTTAAGCTGGGGCGCACCACCGAGTGGCTTCCACTCGACGATGACGGCACCCTGTATGAAGGCATGGGGCAGAAAGCCTGGCTGAGCGAGCAAAGCGAAAGCCCGCTGCTCACCCTGAGCCTGGTGACGTTCGCCGCGGATGGCGCGGATGAGTAATCCCGCTGGCGAAGGCGATCTGCTGCGCAGCGGCTGGCAGGCCCGCAGCAGACAGGAGAAAGTGGGGGCGCGCGACAAAATGCAGCCGTCACTGCTGGATCGCCTGACGGATAACGATCCGGAAAAAAAACGCGAGTCCGCCAACAGTAATCTGATTACCCACGCCGCGCTGCGTCGTAACGTCCTGCGGGATTTACAGTGGTTGTTTAACACCATTAACCACGATGCCTCCAGCGATCTGAGTGGTCTGACGCAGGTGAGCCGTTCCGTCGTTAACTTTGGCGTGGCGCCGCTGGCGGGGAAAAGAATGTCCGATATCGAATGGCACGACATTCAGCGCAAGCTCACCGAAGCGATTATTAACTTTGAACCGCGGATCCTGCCGCAGGGGCTTCAGGTTCGCTGCGTGTCCGATACCTCCTCATTAGATCTGCACAACGTGCTGTCTATCGAAATCAAAGGCCGCCTGTGGTGCGTACCGTATCCGCTGGAGTTTCTCTTTCGCACCGACGTCGATCTTGAGAACGGTCATTTTGAACTGAAGGATGCGGGGTAATTATGGAAAGCAAACTGCTCGAATATTACAACCGTGAACTGGCCTATCTGCGCGAGATGGGCGCGGAGTTCGCCGAACGCTACCCAAAAGTGGCGGGGCGGCTCGGCATGCGCGGCATCGAAGTGGCGGATCCGTACATTGAGCGCCTGATGGAAGGTTTCGCCTTCCTGACCTCCCGCGTGCAGATGAAAATGGACGCCGAATTTCCACGCTTTTCACAGCGTATGCTGGAGATGATTGCGCCAAATTACCTGGCGCCTACGCCGTCGATGGCGATCGCTGAGATTCAGCCCGACAGCAGCCGGGGCGACCTGAGCAAAGGCTTTATTGTGCCGCGCGGCACCATGATGGACAGCCTGGCGCTGAAAAAAACCGGCGTTACGTGCAGCTATACCACGGCGCACGAGGTCAACCTGCTGCCGTTAAAAATTGAGCGGATCGAGCTGGGCGGCGTTCCCGCCGATCTGCCGCTGGCCCAGCTCGGCCTGAGCCAGCGGGGGATCAGCAGCGCCTTACGGATCCGCATTGCCTGCGATGGCCCGCAGCATCTTGGGCACCTGGATTTTGACCGCCTGGAGTTCTTCTTAAGCGGCCCGGACATCGAGGCGCTGAAGCTGCTGGAGCTGGTGATGGAGCACCACGCGGGTATTGTCTGCCAGACGGTCAGCAAGCAGCCCCAGCGCCAGCTGCTGTCGTCTGACGCCCTGCGTCAGGAAGGCTTTGATGCGGATCAGGCGCTGCTCCCGGACGATCTGCGTAACTTCGACGGCTATCGCCTGTTGCAGGAGTACTTTGCGTTCCCGGCGCGTTTTCGCTTCATCAGCCTGAGCGGGCTGGGCAAGCTGATCCAGCGCTGCGAAGACGAAAAAGCGTTTGATATCTTCGTTCTGCTCGACAAGAGCGACGATCAGCTGGAGCGCGTGGTGGAAGCCAGCCACATGGCGCTGCACTGTACGCCGGTGATCAACCTGTTCCCGAAAGTGGCGGCCCGGCAGAAGCTGAGCGAAAGCCAGCATGAATACCATCTGGTGGTCGATAACATCCGCCCGCTGGATTATGAAATTTATGCTGTGAAAAAAATCTATGCCAGTGCGGATGGTCAGCGGGACGACCAGACGTTTCGTCCGTTCTGGAGTACCTGGAGCGGAGACGCGGGCAACTACGGCGCCTATTTTTCCCTGCGCCGTGAACAGCGCGTCCTCTCTGAACACGCGCTGCGCTACGGCACCCGTACGGGCTATATCGGCTCGGAGGTCTTCGTCTCGCTGGTGGATGCGCAGCACGCGCCGTGGCAGGAGAATTTGCGCTACATTTCCGCCGAGGTGCTGTGTACCAGCCGCGACCTGCCGCTGATGCTCCAGCAGGAGCTTGGGCAGTTTATTATGGCCGACTCCATGCCGGTGAAGGCGTTAACCCTGCGTAAAGGCCCGACGCCGCCGCGTCCGGCGCTGGCGGAAGGGTTCAGTACCTGGCGGCTCATCAGCCAGCTGCAAATGAACTACCTCAGCCTGATGGACAGCGAAAACGAAGAGGGCGCTGCCGCGCTGCGTCAGCTGTTAGGGCTGTACGCTAACCTCGCCGAGACGCCGGTTGCCCGTCAGGTGGATGGCGTTCGTCACTGCGTGCTGGAGCCGGTGCACCGCCGCGTGCCGGAACCCGGCCCGGTGGTGTTCGCCCGCGGGATCGGCATCACCCTGACGGTGGACGAACGCGCCTTTTCCGGTGCCAGCCCGTGGCTTTTCGGCAGCGTGCTGGAACGCCTTTTTGCCCGCCTGGTCTCCATCAACAGCTTTACGGAGTTCACGCTCAAGAGCCAGCAGCGCGGCGAAATTGGCTACTGGGCGCCGCGCATGGGTAAAAGGGCGCTGGTATGAGTGAAGTTGCCCCTGCAACGCTGCGCGTGCATCGCCTGACGCCGCTGCCCGATGCGTTCTGGCGCGGAGTGCGCGAGACGCCGTGGCGCTACGATCTGTTTCAGCTGTTAAGACGTATTGATGCCCAGGGCGGAGAACGTTACCCGCTGGGGCGCGCGCCGCTGCCTAAATTTGAGCCGCTGCGTATTGGTCAGCAGCCTTCAATGGGGTTTGCGCCGTCAACGGTTGCCGAGGTCCGGCAGCGGGAAGAGAACGGACTGCATGAGGTTTCCATTCTGAGCTTCGGCCTGTTTGGTCCTAACGGCCCACTGCCGGTGCACATGACCGAGTATGCCCGCGAGCGTATTCATCATCATCAGGATCACAGCCTCAGCGCGTTTGCCGACCTCTTTCACCACCGCCTGACGCTGCTGTTTTACCGCGCCTGGGCGGACGCGCAGCCTGCCGTTTCACTGGATCGCGACGACAACAGGCGCTTCGAAGGGTATCTTGCATCGCTGATTGGCATGGGTCAGCCCGGCCAGATGTCGAAAGGCAGCCTGAGCCCGCATGCCCGCTTTACTCACGCCGGGCACCTGACCCGCCACGGGCGGGACCCGGAAGGGCTGGAGAAGATCCTGCGCAACTATTTCAACATTCCGGTCAGGTTGGTGGCCAATGTACCGCAGTGGATGCCGCTCTCAACGCGGGAGCAGGCACAGCTGGGTGAGGGGCGTCGCCTGCCGCGCATGGGGGAGTCCGCTTTTCTTGGCATTGCGGTACGCGACGTGCAGCATAAATTTCGTCTTGAGATTGGCCCGTTGAGCGCAGACGAATACAACCGTTTTCTGCCGGGCGAAGGGTGGGTCACCGAGCTGCGCGACTGGGTGCGACAGTACGCCGGGGTGGAATTTGAATGGGAAACACGGGTGATCCTGCGCGCCGATGCGGTGCAGGGCACCACGCTCGGCAGCGCCGGGCGATTAGGGTACAACACCTGGCTGGGCCTTCAGCCTCAGCCTGTTCCGCGTGGCGATCTGGTGTATCGCGCAGAGCGATAATCCTTCCGTATACCGAATCATTGTTAATGGAAACTAACATGTCAGAAATTAGCCGTGCCGTGCTTTTCGGCAAACTGGATACGCTGTTATTTACCTCTCTGGAAAGCGCGACTGCCTTCTGTAAGCTGCGCGGCAACCCGTACGTTGAGCTGGTGCACTGGCTGCATCAGCTGATGCAGCAGCAGGATGGCGATCTGCAACAGGTCATCCGTCACTTCGCCCTTGATGAACAGCAGCTGACGCGCGATATCGTGGCGGCTCTGGATGCCCTGCCGCGTGGCGCGAGTTCCGTCTCTGATCTTTCCGAGCATATCGACAGCGCCGTCGAGCGCGCCTGGGTCTACGGCTCGCTGAAGTTTGGCGTCAGCCGCATCCGCGGCGGCCATTTGTTGATCGGCATACTGAAAACGTGGAATCTGGCTAACGTGCTGAAAAGTATTTCGGCGCAGTTCACCCGTCTTAACGTCGAGGTGCTGATCGAGCAGTTCGACGCTATTTGCGCCAGCAGCAAAGAGAGCCAGCAGGCCGCCGCCGCTGCGGACGCAGCTGCCGGGGCAGTACCGGCTGCGCAGGGCACGCTGGCGCAGTATGGTCAGGATCTGACGGCGCGCGCCCGGGATGGGAAAATTGACCCGGTGGTGGGGCGCGATGAAGAGATCCGCCAGATGGTCGATATTCTGATGCGTCGTCGCCAGAACAACCCCCTGCTGACCGGGGAAGCTGGCGTCGGGAAAACGGCAGTGGTGGAAGGGCTGGCGCTGCGTATCGCTGACGGCGACGTGCCTGAGCCGCTGCAAAACGTTCAGCTGTGGCTGCTGGATATCGGCATGCTTCAGGCCGGAGCGGGCATGAAAGGGGAATTTGAGGCGCGCCTCCAGGCGCTGATTAACGAGGTGCAGTCCAGCGCCACGCCGATTATTCTGTTTATCGATGAGATCCACACCCTGATTGGCGCTGGCGGCCAGCAGGGCACCGGCGATGCCGCTAACCTGCTCAAGCCTGCCCTGGCGCGTGGGCAACTGCGCACCATCGGCGCGACCACCTGGGCGGAATACAAAAAATACATTGAGAAAGATCCGGCGCTGACCCGCCGTTTCCAGACCGTACAGGTTCACGAGCCGGATGAAGCGAAAGCTGTATTGATGCTGCGCAGCACCGTGTCGCCGCTGGAAACTCATCATCAGGTTTTACTCCTCGACGAAGCGGTCAGCGCGGCGGTGAAACTGTCGCATCGCTATATTCCTGCGCGTCAGCTGCCGGATAAAGCGGTGGCGCTGCTGGATACTGCCTGCGCGCGCGTGGCCGTCAGCCAGAGCGCGCCGCCTGCCCAGCTGGAAGACTGCCTGCGTCATCTGGCGGCCCTGGACGTGGAGCTGGAGATTGCCGAACGTGAAGCGCGCGTGGGGGCGGGCGATCCGGCGCGCGTGGCGACATTAAGCGCCGAACGTGACGCGTTCGAAACCCAACGCGAGGCCCTGGCTCGTCGCTGGGAAGAAGAGCGCACGCGGGTGCAGGAAATTATCCGTCTGCGTGCCGCACTGTTTGCGGCGAGTGATGAGGATACGGCTGAACTGCGCGGCCAGCTGACAGAACAGCAGCAGGCGCTGAAGACCTTACAGGGTGACGAACCGCTGCTGTTTGCGGCGGTCGATGAAAACGTGGTGGCTGCGGTGGTCTCAGACTGGACCGGGATCCCGCTGGGCCGGATGGTGAAAAATGAGATCGACGCGGTGCTGAACCTGGCTGATACGCTGAACCAGCGGGTTATTGGTCAGCGTCACGGTCTGGATCTGATTGCCCGTCGGGTAAAAACCTCGCGGGCGAAGCTTGACGATCCGAACAAACCGGTCGGCGTATTTATGCTCTGCGGGCCGTCCGGCGTGGGCAAAACCGAAACCGCGCTGGCGCTGGCGGAGTCGCTTTACGGCGGCGAGCAGAACGTCATTACCATCAACATGAGTGAATTCCAGGAAGCGCACACCGTTTCGACGTTAAAAGGTGCGCCTCCGGGCTATGTGGGCTATGGTGAAGGCGGCGTCTTAACCGAGGCCGTGCGCCGCCGCCCCTACAGCGTGGTGCTGCTGGACGAAATTGAAAAAGCGCACCCGGACGTGCACGAGATCTTCTTCCAGGTCTTCGACAAGGGCTGGATGGAGGACGGCGAAGGGCGTCACATTGATTTCCGTAACACCATTATTATTCTGACCTCTAACGTCGGCACCGAGCTGATCGCAGCCATGTGCGCCGACCCGGAACTGATGCCGGATCCTGATGCGTTAAGCGGCGCCCTGCGCCAGCCGCTGCTGGAGGTGTTCCCACCTGCGCTGCTGGGCCGCCTGCTGGTGGTGCCGTATTACCCTCTGAGCGACGAGATGCTGGGGCAGATTGTGCGTCTTCAGCTCAGGCGCATTCAGCGTCGTCTGGAAGAGAATCACAATATTATTTCTGAATTTGACGACAGCGTGGTCGAACAGATTGTTCAGCGCTGTACCGAGGTTGAGTCGGGCGGGCGTATGGTGGATGCGATTCTGACCAATACGTTGCTGCCTCAGATGAGCCAGATTTTACTTACCGCCAGCCGCAGCGACGAGCAATACCGACGTCTGCATGTCACCTGCGAGCAGGGCGAGTTCCACTGTCAGTTTGCCGCGTAATAATCATCAAGAGAACTGTAAAAGATGACGGATAATGATAACAATCGGACTGTCCCAAACGCGCTCCCGGTCGGGTACCGTTTCAATGAGTTTGAGATAAAAGAGGTGATTGGCGGCGGCGGATTCGGCATCGTCTATCGCGCCTGGGATCACCAGCTCGAACGCACTATCGCTATCAAAGAGTTTATGCCTTCCTCCCTCGCCGTGCGCGGCGAGGATATGACGCTGGTGCTGCGCAGCGAGCGCTTCGGCAAAGCGTTTTCTGCCGGTCTGAACAGCTTCATTCAGGAAGCCCGCCTGCTGGCGCGCTTTAACCACCCGAACCTGCTGCACGTGCTGCGCTTCTGGGTGCAAAACGACACGGCCTATATGGGGACGCTGTTTTACAGCGGCACCACGCTGTCGCGTCTGCGCGAAGAGAAACCGGAGCTGATTAACGAGGCGTGGATCCGCCGCATGCTGCCAATGCTCTTCGGCGCCATCAAAACGATCCACGATGAGGGCTACCTGCACCGCGACATCTCGCTGGATAACATTCAGATTCAGGATAACGGCCTGCCGGTGCTGCTCGATTTCGGATCGGCGCGCCGCACCATCGGTAATCTCTCGGATGAGACGGAAACCATGCTGCGTCCGGGGTTCGCGCCTATCGAGCAGTATACCGACGACAATGAAAGCGAGCAGGGGCCGTGGACGGATATCTACGCGCTCGGCGCCGTATTGCGCACCCTCATCGTCGGCTCTCCGCCACCGGTCAGCGTGGTGCGTTCGATTCAGGACACCTGCAAACCACTGGTGGAGCTGATGCCGCAGGGGTATTCCATTCCGCTGCTTCAGGCCATCGACAAGGCGCTGGCGCTGCATATGGAAGACCGTCCGCAATCTATCGAGGAGTTCGCGGCGCTGATCGAGATGCCCGTCGCCGGTATCGACGAGGTGCTGACCGCGAAGAAGACCGGCACGATGCTGGTGCCGGTGGAAGAGGAGACATCTGCTTCCGCGCTGGACTGGCGACGTTACAAGCTTCCGGGGCTGGTGGCCGCGGGCGTGCTGGTTGGGGTGGTTGCCGGTGCGATGCTGTTCGGCGGCGGCAGCCAGGAAACGCCAGCGCAGACGGCGCAAACCCCTGCCGTGAGCCCTCCGGCTGAAACCTCCGCCGCAGCGGAAACCAGACCAGCAACGGCCGACGTGAGCGAGCCGGTAGCGCCACCTGCTACGGCGCAGCAGAGTGCGTCGCCTGTCGACGCCAGCCCGGTCGCGCTGGTCTATATCCGCATGCTTGATGGCGAGACGCTGAAGGTGAACGGCGAGCCGAAAGCGCTGCGTCCGGGGAATAACGGTTACGCATCGCTGAAACTGCCTGCAGGCGAGACCCGCATTGAACTGGAAGGCAATGGAAGAACGCGTACCCAGACGCTGGATATTGCGAAGCCAGGCACCTGGCTGGTGAATCCGTAAGCCTGCGGGTAACAGGACGGAGCGAATGTATAACATCAAGTTTGTCTATCTGTTCCACGAGAACGTCTCGCCAGCGCTGTTTGCGAAAATAATCCGCCCGTCCGTTGCCGGACAGTGGATTATGTCGGTTCCCGACCATTCGCTGCGCTCGCTCTTCACGCGCTACGATCTGCTGCGCACGATCACCGGTGCGAATCCTTATCAGTCCGGGCGCGATACCCGCACGCTGATCGCGAAGGATTTAGAGATGGGCAGAGTGGTTGCCATTGACGAAAGTTTTCGTGACTGGTCATCAGTAACGGAAATTTTTTATATCAACGCCAAAGGGCAACTCCAGGCTGCCTCGCTGGTCGGCCTGGGCTGGTATCCGGTGAGTACGATTGTTGACCGCTACGAAACCATGGTGAGAACGTACGGATCTCGCCCTGCACCAACGGTACTGCCAAAACAGGTAGTGAAATCTAAAACGGCACAGGTGCCGGATGAACCTACTCCCGGCAAGGACGGTAAAACCTATGCCGGGCAGCTTCAGAAGATGACCAAAGCAGAACGCTGGCAGGCGCGTAAGGATCTGATTGCGAAGGGGAGCAATAGCCTTTATCCGGATGCCCAGATCGCCGCGAAACGTCTGGCAGCGAATAATATCGCGGTGGAAAAAGCGAAGCTTGCGGAAAATATTTATAAGACCGTGAACCCGCTCGAAACCACACCGGGCGTGCCGGAGGGATGGACAGATATCAGTAATGACGATGCGCTGTTAGGAAAGTTCGGGCTGAACAAATCCATGCTCTTTGACGATGATACGTCCCCCAATTTTCTGGCGCGCGTCTATCAACCGAAGCCGGAAGTGTTTGGTGCAGATATGAACCCCACGCTGGTATTCAGGGGATCGCGCGAGCCTGGTTTCGCCTCTCTGTCTGAGAATGTCTCCTCTCTACTGACCAAAGGGGAACTGGCGCCGGTGGTAAACGGGGCTGACTGGTCGAATAACTTCTCACAGGGCATGGGTATGGCTTCAGATTATTATAAAAAGGCCGTGAGTATCGGTAAGGAGCTGGCAAGGTCAGGGCAGAATATTGATATTGCCGGTCATTCCCTTGGCGGTGGTCTCGCCTCTGCAACCTCTATGGGCAGCGGGAAAGCGGGGTGGACGTTTAACGCCGCCGGCCTCAATGCCGGAACCGTAGAAAAATACGGCGGTAAGATATTAGGCAGTACGGATAATATCCAGGCGTATCGGGTTGAAGGTGAACTGCTGACGAAGATTCAGGAAGTTAACCCCTGGGAAGATCTGAAAACGATGAAAGGGCATGTCCCTTCGTGGATCCTCAAAGAGGAAATCTCTGCGCTGAGCCCTAATGCTGCCGGAATACCCCATGATCTTCCCGGTGGAACCGGAAGCGCGCTGGACCGCCACGGAATTAATCAAGCGATTGATTGCATAGAGCAACAGAAGGATGAGGATATTTCGATAATCGGGAGTCGATTGTGAAAAAAGGGTTGATGGCTTTTGTCGCGTTATGTTTTTTATTCATGATTCAGGGGTGTAAGCAGGATATGGACCTTAATCCACAGGACTACTTCAGCGGCCAGCAGCTTGAACTGGCGAAAGCGATTGAGGAAGGCGACGTCGATGCGGTGAAGACGCTTGCGCCAGACAGCGACCTTAATCAACCAGGAAAGCAGGATATGACCCTGCTTTTCTGGGCCCTTGGCAACGCAATTAATGATAAAAAAACGTCGAGCCATTTAAAGGTGATTACGTTGCTAGTTAAGGATGGCGCAGATCCGCTCCAGCCTCGACCGCAGGGAAAAAGCAGTCCTGCTGAATTTGCCCTAAAGGGAGACAGTGCGGACTGGATCGACGCGATGTTGGACGGTGGCCTCTCACCCAACGTGAAAGATAAGGTTTTCCACGAACCGATCGTCTTCCAGTCGCTTAAAGCGAAAAATACAGAGACGCTGGAAGCCATGCTCGATCGCGGTGCTGACGTCAACTCAACCAACTCACTGGGTAAAACGCTGGTGTTTGATGCGCTGGATAACCAAGCTTACGATCATGTCTTGTTGCTGCTCGATCGGGGAGCGGATCCGTCAATTAAGGCCAAAAATGGCTGGTCGATGAGCAATGCGCTCGCGGACGCGCTGAATGGACTTGACCGAGGCAGTGAGCAATACGAGAAATTAAACGAAATAAAAGAGAAGCTCATCCAGAAGGGGGGCGAATGGCCACCCGCGCCGGTTAAGTGATTGCTCAACTGTCATGAACGCCAGAGATAAGGTTTTCGTTTTCTGGGGATGCATGGATGCCCTGGCCATTGTGCTCTATTGTGCCCAGTCCGTGCGACATGACAGAATCCCTTTTATTTCCGATATACACGCCTTCAGTACGGTTGTGAACACGCTGTCTGCTGGTGGGTATAGCGCTCTGGTTATTCTTTTCTTTATTCTCGATTTCTTGTTGTTGCTCTCTTTTATTGCCTCAGCATGGTGCTTCTTCGCCCGGAATTTATACGCGAGAAGACTGGCGCTCTACCAGGAAATACTGCGTCTGGTTGGATTTCGCTACTCAGTTTCCCTTTTTCCCCTGGTGTTAAGTTTCACGGGCGTGATGAATGTCTGGCTAAATGGCTTTTTGTTCTTTTTGTCAGAGTTTCTGAAAATCTATTCCCTGTGGATTTATAAATATGAAGGGGAATGGCCCCCGGTTAAAGAGTAAGACGGCCAACAACCAGAACATTCACGTTTAAAAAAACCTTGCGTTAAAAATACTCTCAGCATAAACCATTACGGAATAAAGATTATGCTCAACCGAATTACCGTTCAGCTCCCGGTTGAGGGGCTGCTTTTCTGGAAACTCTCCGGCCGCGAGGCGATGTCGGAGTCGTTCGCGCTGACGCTGACCCTGCTCGGCACGGATGCGCGCATTGACCGCAGCAGGCTGCTCGGTCAGCCGGTCACGGTGACCATCCCCACCCAGAACCTGCTTACCCCCCGCTATATCAACGGCAAGGTGACGCGCGTGGCGGTGAGTGCCGTGGAGCTGACGGGCAC